>CAZJKC010000006.1:0-43267 GCA_964546565.1 uncultured Staphylococcaceae bacterium
AAAAGCATCAAGTGTTGATTGAAAAGATTAGAAAGTAATGAAAAAGGGGAGGTTGCTTCAGTCCCCTTTTTAGTTATTTTTTTGCCATATCATTGTTATTTAAATCAATCTTTTTTATAAAAATAAAGTAGATGACACTTCCTCCCATTATTATTGCGCTGATGAGCCATGCAATTGGAGTTGCAAAAGATATAGCGACATAAGATTCGTTACTTAAAGGATTGTTCGGATTTACTAGTATTGGTAAGTATTGACAAATGACCGTTCGCGCAATCAATTCGCCAATGCCACTTATAAATGGAATGAGAGGTTTTTTTATTCCTTGCAAACTTGATCTCGACATTTGAACGATGCCTTGAAGAATTAAAAAAGGTAATAATATTTTTAAATATGTTGATGAATAATATAAGATTTTTTGCCCATCATCCCCCATTAGTTCTTCACTTCTTAAAAATATATAAGGAACATATGGTATTAGCAGATATCCTATGAGGAGAATGAAAAAATAGCATATAATATCAACAATTAATACTTTTTTTATTCCATCTTTAATCCTCTTGATTTCTCCGGCTCCGTAATTTTGTCCTACAAAGCTTAATAAAGCAGAAGCCATAACACTAAGAGGAATAGTTAAATAGCCTTCCATGTGATTGTAACAACCAACTGCCTTTTGCGCTAAATCACCAAAGCTATTGACTTTTTCAGCATTAATAAATGATCCTATAAATAGAATTGACCATTGAAAACCTAACGGAAGTCCTATTTTTAAAAGTGATTTTCCCATTTCTTTATCATATTTAAGACGCATTTTTTTAATATGTAAATATGGGTATTTCTTAAAAATATATATAAAGGATGCAGCTATAGTGAAAATGTTAGCTATTAATGTGGCTATTCCCACACCACGAGTATCAAGTTTAATAACACCTGTTAATAAAAAGGCAAATATAATATTAATGATAGTTGAAATGATAGAGATAATTAAGGGAACATATGACTCTCCGATTGCTCGTAAAAAGTTTGATAAGTAATTTGATAACATCATGAAGATAAAACTAAAAAGTATTATTTGATAATAAGCAGCTGATTTATCGATAAAGTTTTCATGGACTTTTAATATAACGAGCAAATCTTTATAAAAGATTAATCCTATAATCATTATTAATATCGCAATAATTATAGAAAAGAATAGAGAATGGTAAAAAGATGACTTAATACCATCTTCATCTTTGGCACCATGCTTATTGGCGGATATCACAGCGAATCCACCGCTACAACCATAAGCAAAATTAAATAAAATACTAGATATAGGTCCTGTTTGATTTATAGCGGTCACACTATCGCCGCCAACAGTTATTTTTAGAACAATAGAATTAATCAGTGAAAAAGCATTATTTAACAATGTAGATATTAAAATGGGAATGGCAAATAAAAGGATCACTTTCCAAGGCTTTCCTTTCGTTAAGTCCATCGGTAGAAAAAGTTTTTTTATCCGTTGCATAAAATCACCTGAATTCTTTTACATATAAATGATAGAGTGTATTATAAATCAATGATATGTTTTTTATATCATTATTTTTAATGTTAACACATTAATAGGTTGTGCTATTTTTTTAAAAAAACACGTAAAAAAAGCCTTTTTTTTGATATTTACCCCTTTTTTAATAAAGAAAAGAACATTTGACATTTGTAAGCGATTTCACTACCATAAAAATATAAAAAAAGGAGAAAAATATGAAAAAGAAATTTTTAAAAAATTTATCATTATTATGCCTTCTTGGAAGTGTTATAGGACTTGTTTCATGTAATGGCGATGATCCTATTAATTCATCAGTAGAAGCTAGTAGTGAACCAACATCAGTGGTAACTCCGGAGCCAAGCTCAACTATAGAGCCTGAAAGCTCTGAAGCACCTTCGACAATAGCGCCAACTTCGGAAACAACGGAAACTAGCCCAATTAAAAGTTTAACCGCTGTTCAAGACAAAGTTGTTATGCGTATTGACGAAAAGACCTCAGCCGAAAGCTATTATGAATTAATAGGCTATGGTGCATTAAACAATAAGACAAAGAAAGTGACCGTAACCTCTTCAAATGAAGATGTGGTAAAATACAAGAGTAAAAAACTTGTTGCGTCAGGTTTAGGTGAAGCCACTATTACGGTTACATCTGATGCCGATACTACAAAGACATGCACGTTTGATGTAGAAGTTAAAGATGTTTTCTTTGATAGAAATTACTCGGGCTTCTTAGCAGGTGATGATACTTCAAAAGAATTACCATCTGAAGGTGGTGTAATTGAAATTGCTCCAGATGCTAAAACATATACTCAAGGTGACTATATTATTAAGGGTATTAATTCAACCACTTGGATGGCAGAAGTTACCATTGAAGTAAAGAGTGTTTTATACTCAGAACACTATCCTAAATTTGGTATTTTTGCTTGCTCTACTAGTGAAGCTGCTGAAGGTACTAATAACCAAGTTAATTTCTTCTTAGATGGATGGATTGGTGATGGTACTCCAAATTATCAATGGACCAACTTTGGTGTATGTGAAGTATCTAATGGCAGTGGCTGGGCATGGAATAGTGGTGTTTCTAATGCGGATGCACGACATGCTGATGCTGCATATCAATTAGCAGATTCATATATAACATGCCAATCTTATAAAGATAGTAATCCTGAAGCAATAGGCGTGACTTCTTTCAAAATGAAACTTGCTCGTGATGGCTTTGTTTTCCATCTTTGGGTCAATGATAATTATGCTTTCTCAATGGAGGTCTTACACTATTTATTTAGTGATAGTGATGGTCAACCATGTAAAGCAATGCCAGGTTTCTTCCAATTTAATTCCGGTGTCGTATTCTCAAATTATTCAGTAACTGATGATCAAGAAACAGTACAAGCCGCTATCGCAAGTATTGAAGGCGGAGCTAATATTCTTACAAATGATCAGTATGCTGATGATTAGTATTAAGAATATTTATTGATGAAATGATTTTTAGTAGAGAAACTACTCATGAATTGATTAAACGTGCTTCTCCGGCTAAGCCGGGGAAGCGTTTCTTATCTTTTTGTATAGATTATGTTTTAGTTCTTTTGGTTAGTTATCTTGTTTTTTTATTAGGATATGATGTAATTAAGACCAATGATGTTTATATCAATGCAGAAAACACGGTTAATCAAGAAATAGAGTATTTTAATGAATTTTTTGGGGATACGAAAATTATTGAATATGTTGATGGTGAACGGGTTGATAATGAGATTATTATATTAAAGAATGCTTGTCGCGCCATTTATCATTCATATAAGATTACTTCTAGTCCTGATTTTTATATACCTGAAGAGGAGTTAAATGGGACTATTATTAATGAAGATGGCACGAAAACGATTACTGTAAGCTCATATGGGGAAGCATCTTTAGAAACTGATAGCATAGCTTATTTTTATACAAAATATGTTGTGGAAAATAATGATAAACAAATTGTTAATTATTATAATTCAACAGCAATTGAATATTTATATGATATATATAATCAATATTTTGAAGGATATGGCTTATATGCTAAAAATAATGATGGTGTATCTATACCTTGTTTAATTCCTGATGCAGCAAATAAAATGTATACTTATCTTTTTAAAGATGAAGCTCAAGTTAATGATAATGATCTTTGGCAAGAGGGTAAGGAATTATTTTATAATTTTGAAAATGGATATCAAAATCTATTATCTGATGCTGAATTACTTTTAGTTAAAAGTGAACCATACTATACCACTCATTATCTTGTTTATCGTAATGCCTATAATGAGCAAGGACGTTATATCAATTATGCATTGTTATGCGCTTTTACCATTAGTTATTTATTAATTGTTCTTTTACCAAAGTTATTATTCCGTGATGGTCGGACAATAGGCCGTTTTGTATTAAAATTAGGCGTATTATCAAACGATTATGAAAAAATACCTTGGTATGTCACTTTAATATATTCTATTTTTGGTGTTATTGGCTTTATGTCAACGATGTTATTGATTTATATGTTTAAACCATTTAATGGTGTTTATGATTTTATGTTTATACCATTATTTGGATCGTTAAGTTGGCTTACAATGGGTACCTTATTC
Source organism: uncultured Staphylococcaceae bacterium (assembly GCA_964546565.1). GTDB lineage: Bacteria > Bacillota_I > Bacilli_A > RFN20 > CAG-826 > CAG-826. Next base: position 4,122 of record CAZJKC010000006.1, read on the forward strand.
CTAATTATTGTAATTGCTGCAATAATTGTATATATAAGCACATTGTTTATGCATTATAAAACAAGTCTTATTGATTTGCTAAATCATTGTTTTATTGTTGATTTAAAGCATATTGATGAAGGCGATTTTGATGATGAGTATTCAGGAAAACCCGTATAAAAAGTATAAAAAAGGTGTCCGCTAATATATTTAGTTGATACCTTTTAATTTTACTTTAATCTTAATGTAATATTTACTTGAAATTGTTATTGCTTTTTTAGAAAATAATAGTGTAAGCACTTACAATATAATTGTAAGAAAGGAGAAAAAAATGAAAATTAAAAAATTTAAATTGGGCCTACCACTTTTATTAACAACAATGTGTGTGGGTCTTGTCGCTTGTGGTGGCGGCACAGATACTAGCAGTGCTGGTAATGGAGGTACCTCTAACAATGGTGGACAACCATCAAATAATCCAGGTACATCAGCTGATATCAATAGTGCTGGTACAGATGATGATCCTATTTTTGAAACATCGACAATTGTTAATGATGTAACAAAGGATGATGATGGATTTGTTTACTTTGAAGATGAAGTCGAACTCAATTTGTGGTCTATTATTGGACAACCGGATAACATTAAATTCCGTGGTATCGTCGATCGTTTTAATGATGAGTATGAAGGAATGATTAGTATTAATGTAACCGAAATTGGTCACTTCCAATACTATAATGCATTAGAAACAACATACGCTAATGACTTTGAATCATTGCCAGATATTTGTTTCATGCATAATGAAAAGACAACTCAATACGCAGACAGAGGATATTTGTATCCGCTCGATAGTTCCTTATGGGAAGCTGCTGGTGTTGAATCACTTGATTTTAGTAACACATTTGCAAATATTGATCGTGTTACTCAATATCGTGGACATCGTTTCGCTGTTCCTGTTGACGCTCATGGTTTCTTAACACATTTCCGTCAAGATATTATTAAGAAAAATGGTCTTGGATTTGATGGCAATACACGTTTTATTCCTGAATCACGTGCTGAATATCAAACATTATTAGAAGGTTTAAGACAAAAAGCCGATAGCGGTCAATTATTAATTAGAAACATCAACCGTGGTTCTGATCATAGTTGGAAAGTAGCAGATGCTAATTCGTTCTATCCTTCTTTCCATCAATCAACTGACCCAGATGGTTTGAGCGCGTTGTACGCTAACGGCGGAAGCTTGGTCACTGAAGATCAAACAACAATTACATATCATCAAAATCAAGGTTTTGTGACATATGTTACAGATCAAGTTGAAAGATTTAAAAATAGATTAGTTGGACAAGTTAGTGATAACACTGCCATGTTCGGTGCCGGAACTACTGTTATGTTTACAGAAGGTCCATGGCAAACATCTATGACTTATATTAATGCTTATAATAATGCAGAATTACGTACTGCTAATGCTGCTCTCGGCGTTAGCGAAGAAGATGCTACCGATCCTGTTTATGCTTATCCAATGGCAGCTGCTCATCCAAATGGATGGTGGACCCTTGAAGAAAATATGGGAACAGAAAACGGTTCCAAATGGTACGGAAACGGACACGCGATGTCCATTACAAGAAATTGTAAGAGTATGCAAAAAGTTGCAGCAGCCTTAACATTTATGAAATACTATATTGAAGGTAAATATGAATCAAAAGATGGTGAAGCTTACAATCTTACTGAATGGTGTTCTTCCGGTCATATTCCTGCATGGAAAAATGTATATCAATCCGAAGATTATCAAAAATTGTGTGAAAGCAATCTAGTTGTAAAAGCTTTAGGCAATCCAGAAGATATTATTGCAATGGAAAGTGTTGTTTATGAATCAACCATTTTCCAATCAGTAGCCGATTTAATTGGTGAAGTTCAAGAAGCGTATAAAGCTAATCCTAATATGACTATAGAAGAAGCAATCGAAATTATTAATGATAATGCTGATGGAGCGCAATTAAACGTCGATATTTTAATAAGTAGAAGAAATTAGGTTAATAATTATGGAACGTACTATTGTTTTAGAAGAATATGCAAAAAGTCGTTCACGTAAAGTAGGTTTGTTTAAAAAGTATGGTACTGCCATACTTTTCCTACTACCATTTATGCTTGCTTTTATTGTATTCTTCATTTATCCCTTGATTTATGGGGTACATATTTCATTAACAAATTTTACATACTCATCACCGGGTACTGAAAAATTTAATTCGTTTGAAAACTTTCGTTTTCTTCTTGATAAAACATATATGAAAGGAAAGTATTACGAATCATTTTGGCGCTCTTTTTGGCAGACCATAGTGTTTGTGATTATTATGGTTCCAGTGGCCATTTTACTTCCCTTAGGTTTAGCTGTTTTAATTAATTTAAAACCACCAGGATATAAATTTTTTAGAGCGTTAATTTATATGCCTTCAATTGTTCCATTATCAGCATCTGGATGTATTTTCACATTACTGTTTATGCAATGGGAAAAAAATGGTTTGATTGATAGGTTATTAAATATTAAAACAAATTGGATTACCGGTGTTTGGTTCTCATATAAATTATGGGGCTTAGAATTTAAAGTAGGTTATGTTTGGATTCCTATTTTCTTAATGTGCTTATGGGGTGGATGGGGTAGTAACTTCATCATTTTATGTGCTGGATTAGAAAATGTTCCTAAGAATTTATATGAAGCGTGCTCGATAGATGGTGGTTCTAAACGTGATCGTTTAAAAAATATCACTATCCCTGGCATTAAAGGACAATTGGTTCTTTGTTTATTTACAACTATTATTGGCTACTTTGGACTTTATGGGCAAAACTATGTTATGACTAATGGTACACCATTGAAAGTTAGTGGTTTAGGCCAAGCTCCTGGTGGACATGCTGCTTCAACTGTAATATATTATATTCAAGATATTATCGCTAATAATTCTAACTTTAGAGAATCATTATTTGGTGTCGGAGCCGCAGCTAGTATTATTTTTGCCGTAGTTGTGGGATGCGTTTCGGGTTTACAAATGTTTATTACTCGAGAGAAAAAATCAGGTACGAAGATTTCGGAGGCGTATTACAAATGGGACAGAATAAAATAACAATTGAACAGTACATCGGCTTCGAAAAGAAAAAGGCGATGGGTGAAAAAAGTAAAGTACAAATAGGAAAAATAATATCATTTATCGTTTTATCTATATTTTGTGTTATTTGGATGTTACCTTTTTTGATTTTATTTTTTGGCTCACTTCGTGGTTATCAAAGTACAATGGTTGCTCCGGAAAAATTATTTAAACCGGTTTATGGCTATACATTAGAAAATTATAAAATCCTTTTGACTGGTACATTTCCGGAAGAGATGCTTAGTGGTGCGAATAATGTTTTTCAAAATATTCATTATGATTTATGGACTATAAATTCATGCATCAGTGCGATTGGTGGTACATTGCTTTACTTATTGGTTGCCTCTCTAGCCGCTTATGCATTTGTTTTCTTAGATTTTAAATATCGGAATGTTATATTCGGTATCATTATTGGAAGTATGGTTGTTCCTGGTGCGGCAACTACAGTTGGTAATCTTCGTTTAGTAATAGATTTAGGATTAAATAAGGTTAGCGTTTTAGCTCTTATAATTCCTGGATTAAGTGGCGTATATGGAATGTACTTAATAAAGACATTCTTTGAAGCCATTCCAAAAGATTTAATTGAATCAGCCAAAATGGATGGATATAGCAATTTGGAAATTTTTGTAAAAATTGTTCTTCCTTTAGGAAAGACGGCATTATTTGTTCAAGGATTATTTGGCTTTATGGGTGGTTGGAATGATCTTATTTGGCCACAAACGGTGTTCCCGGGTGATAATACCGCTACGCAATGGACACTTCAAGTAGGTATGTCATATGTTGTTAGTAACTGTCGTTCGACATCAAATTTAATTGGTCTATCACTTGCTGGTGGCGTTATATGCTTAGTTCCTGTTTTGATTGTCTATATTATTGCACAAAATAAGATTATTGAAGGTATGGCCGGAGCCGGTATTAAGAGATAGGAGTATTATTATGAGAAACGAATATCCACGTCCGGATTTTATAAGAGATTCATTTATTTCCTTATGTGATACTTGGGATTTTGATTTTGATGATGGTAATGCAGGTCATAAAGAAAAATGGTTTATCAATCATAAGTATCAAAAGAAAATTGAAGTACCATTTTGTTATGAATCAAAATTAAGTGGTATTAATGACACTTCGTATCATGAGCATGTTTGGTATCATAAAAGATTAAAGAAAATAAATCTTAAAGATGATGAGCGCTTGATTGTGCATTTTGAAGGTGCTGATTATTTATGTGAAGTATATATAAATGGATGCCTAGTTAAATCTCATTACGGTTCTAATGGTGCATTTAAAGTTGATATTACGGATTATTTAAATGAAGATAATGATTTGACAGTATATTGTTACGATCCATCCAAAGATCGTTCAATACCACGTGGAAAGCAAGATTGGGAATTAACAAGTCACGAGATTTGGTATACGCGGACAACTGGTATTTATAAAGCTGTTTGGATGCAAGTAGTTAACGAAAAGAGTATTGATAATTTTTATATCTCAACGAAGTTAGTTAATTATCAAGTTTCAATTGATTTAGAAGTAACTATCGAAAAAGGTTCTATCGAATTTATTGTCTATGATGGACGGAATGTTAAATCTTATCGTATGGCTTTATTAGGAAAGAAAGCAATTTATGTTTTTAATCTTCCTGATGATTATGTAAATGACCGCATATGGACCTTAGATCATCCCTTCTTATTTGATTTAACTTTATGTTTATATGATGAAAATGGTACTTTAAAAGATACTGTAAAATCATATATGGGTATTAGAGAAGTAATGACTAAGGACGGATTTGTATATTTAAATCATAATAAAATATATCAAAAACTTGTTTTAAATCAAGGTTATTATCCTAAAGGAGTTTTAACAGCTCCAAGTATTAAAGATTTGGAAAATGACATTGATTATATGAAAGAAATGGGATTTAATGGATGTCGTATTCATCAAAAAACAGAAGATCCATATTTCTTATATTTATGCGATAAAAAGGGATTCTTAATTTGGCAAGAATGTGCTTCTAATTATGGATTTAATTCGTATAGTCAAAGACGGATGATAAATGAATGGATTGATATTGTGAAAAACAATTACAATCATCCTTCTATTATTTGTTATACACCCTTAAATGAATCATGGGGTGTAGAAGGAATTCCATATAATAAAGAAATTCAAGCTTTTGCCTTATCGCTATATCATCTCATTCATTCATTGGATTCCACTCGTTTAGTGGTCTCAAATGATGGTTGGGAACATTGCATAACGGATTTGTTAACTGTTCATAATTATGGGCATGGTAATGAATTAGAAATTGCAAAATATGAAAAGTTTAAAAAAGATTTATCTTCGCGAGAAGAAATAACAAAATTTTCCGCTATTAACAGATTCATTATTAATCCGGGATTTGTTGATGAAGGAAAGCCGATTATTCTTTCAGAATTTGGAGGCGTAGCGTTTAAAAAGGATACGGGAGGTAAAGCCTGGGGCTATACCACTAGTAGCGATGAAACGCAATACGAACAAGATTTACGTAGAATATACCTGGCTATTAAAGAGTCAAAGTGTATACAAGGAATTTGCTATACGCAATTGACAGATGTTGAACAAGAAGTTAACGGATTAATGACTTTTGATCGTAAGTATAAAATCGATCCAAAAATAATCAAAGAACTAAATGATAGTTTAGATATTTGCATCATGACTAAGGAAGGCAAATAAGGAGGAATTAAAAAAAATGGCAAAGAAAGTAAAAAAGGATATTGAGCCTATTAGCGGTGATACGATTGTACCTCGTCATAAGGCTTCAAAAATATTAAGAGAACACAATAATCAAGTGATTAATGGTGAAGTTGATGCTTTTGTTAGTTTGAAAGATATTAATAAGATTTACCCGAATGGTATTCAAGCGGTTTATGATTTCAATATTGATATCAAAGAGCATGATTTCATCGTTTTAGTTGGTCCATCTGGATGTGGTAAGTCAACCACTCTTCGTATGGTGGCGGGCTTAGAAGATATTACTAGTGGTTATTTATATATTGATAAAGTATTATCAAATTATCTTCCATCAAAGAACCGTGATATTTCCATGGTTTTCCAAGCCTATGCGTTATATCCTCAAATGACAGTATATGATAATATTGCCTTCCCATTACGTGTTCGTAAATATCGTAAACCAAAGAAAAGTGATTCTTTAGAAGCTTGGCATCAAGTTTTAGAAATAATTGATAATCCTAAAGAAATCATTGCCGCTTTAAGCGAAGCTAAAGATCGTAATTTAAATTATACTAATACTCCTTCTTATGTTAGTACACGCCTTCATATTTCGGATAGAGCGGCGAGAATAATCCTTTCATATCCGATTACGGATGTCGAATCTTTTGAACAAGTTGGTCGTTTTGAATCTATTGACCCGACATTACGTGAAAGTCAAAAACATTCGTTCATATTAAAAGTTTTAGTAGGATTAGGAATTTTTGATATCGCCAGTTTCTTTATTATTCAATCGGCTCTTGCAAAACTTCCAAAAATACTTTCAGTTGCGGTATTAGCGATTATTTATTTCTTATTTATCTTATTCAATTTGTTACATAACACTAAAGGAATGACTGTTGAAGAAGGTTTAACATTAAAAGAAAAGATTGTTAGTGATGCTCATAAAGCGATTGCTTTTGAAAAAGATTCATTAGCTAAACAAGGTTATGAAGTTGATGATAAATATAGACTTATGAAGAATGGTGAAGTTATTTATCATGATGTAACTTTATCCTCAGAAGAGATTCGTAATAAAGTATTTGAAGCTGCTCGTATTCTTGATCTAGGACCTTATCTTGATCGTCGTCCTAAAGAATTATCCGGTGGTCAAATGCAACGTGTAGCCTTAGGTAGAGCGATTGTTCGTAATGCTAGATTATTCTTAATGGATGAGCCTTTAAGTAACTTAGATGCGAAACTTCGTGTTCAAATGAGAAGTGAAATTGTTCGTATTCACGAACAAATTGGCGCCACTACGATTTACGTTACCCATGACCAAACAGAAGCTATGACCATGGCTACTAAGATTGCGGTTATGTCGAAAGGTTGGGTACAACAAATTGGTACACCTCAAGAGATATATTCCAATCCAAAAAACATTTTCGTAGCAACCTTTATCGGCTCACCTGCTATGAATATTATCAAAGCAACTTATGACCACGGTACGATTATTTTTAAAGATGGATATCGTGTTAAATTAAGTGAGCAATTTAGAGAAACCCATAAACGTTTCTATGAAGATAAACTTGCGGATATTAAAAGAATGCTTGAATTAGCGGACTTTAAGAAAATGCATGCTTTAAAAATTATAGATGAAGTATTATTCACAGAAAATTATTTTGGCATGGAGCATTTTGAAAAGATTTTAAAAGATGTTATTTCCATGGTAAAAGTTTATCACAATGCCTATTCTACGGAAGTTACATCAATTATCAATAATTTCCTTAAAACGAAAAAAGATATTCTAAAAAATGAACTTGAATATGTGTATCATTTATATAATGTTCAAAAAATTGAAGAGACATTAGCAGTTATTGAGACAATAGATGATGAACATGGTTTAAAAGCTACTAGTATCTTAAAAACATATTTAGAAGAAGCTCAAAATATTTTATCAACTTTTGCAGGTGAAAAAGATGAGACTGTTCTTGAAGAATATAAAGCTTTAATTAAACATTTGATTTCATTAACTCAAGAACATAGTGAAAAAGGTGCCGATGCCATTATTGCTCGTTTAAATACAATTAATGGTGAAAAAATCTTACCTCGTGAAGCTCGTAAATGGATTCGTGCCATTCGTAAAGAATTATTATCATTTGAAAAGATGGATTCACGTGACATCGGTAAACTTCATAATGCACAAGTGTTCAGTGAAACTGAAGAAAAAGCTACAGATACGTTATATTATCAAAAACGTCGTCGTAAAGATGATAAAAAGAAAACCGTTAAGGTTAATTTGGAATCAGTTGATATTGCTTTCGTAAACAATCTTTATGATGTCGCTACTAGATTAGCAAGTGAATACGAGATAGCTTTATCAGAAGTGCATCCTGTAAAAATCGGTATTCGTCCAGAACATATTCATTTAGATGAAGAATATGACAATGCCCATAAAACAGAGGCATTCAATATTGAATCAAATGTGGTCGAATTAATGGGTAGTGAATTACTTGTTCATACATTATGGAATGACGCAAATGTTATTGCCAAGATTTCAACTGGAACATTAGTTAAGCCTCATACTACTATTAAAGTATCAATGAATAGCGACAAGATCCATGTCTTTGACATTGGAAGTGGAGACGCTGTTAAATAATTATGAAAAAGGGTATTCAGTTCTATCAAAACATATTTAATAGTAAACGGATAAATGGCGACATTTGGAAAAGTGCCGCCGACCCTTTTATTTTCAAACACAATGGTTATTACTATTTAATATGTACCAAAGAAAAGGGATTAGTGCTTTTTAAATCAAAAAACTTAATCTATTGGGAATATGTAAATGAGAATAATGGCATTGTGGCTGAAGACGAATATTTAAAATATGCGTTTGCCCCCGAAATGATGTATGACAATGGTTATTTCTATATTGTTAGCTCTCCGAGCGGTAATGGTCATCGTATATATCGTTTTCCTACAATAACAGGACCATATGAAAAATATAGTGATAATATTCAAGAATTGATTGACGGAAGTTATTTTAAAGATTCATCCGAATATAATTATTTTTTAAGGGCTAGCGAAAGCGGCATAACACTTAAAAGAATAAAGGAAACCAATGATGTGACGGATTTTGATTTATTTGATGAATATTATAACTTTGCTAATACATCTATTGGAAATTGGACTGAAGGTCCGTATTTACTTAAGCGTTATGGTTATTATTATTTAACATTTACAGGAACTCATTTTTTAAGTAATGTATATCGTGTTGATTATGCAAGTGGAAAAGATATTAAGCCAAATAGTTTTCAATATCAAAACACGTTATTAATAACTCCTAATGAAAAGTTTTATGGCTTAGGCCATTCAATGACATTTTTAGGTCCAAATTTAGATAGTTATTATATTGCTTATCATAATATGATGCCCAATAAAGAAAGATATTTAAATATTTCACGCCTTGTTTTTGATAATCACGGACATATGCTTGTGAATGGTGTTGATCAAAAACATAATATCTTATGGGAACGACCATATTTTGAAAAATATATAAGTTCGAATGATTATATAAGCGAGGAAGTATTTGCAAATAAGTCTTTCACTATTGAATACAATTTTAAAGGTAAAGATGTTAAACTTTTAATAGCGTATCAAAATGATGCCCATTATCAGTATTTGGCTATGAAAGAGAATTTATTTCAAATAATTGAAAAAAACGATGATAATGAATCAATATTGATGCAATATCCATTACGTAAAAAATATAATCTTGATGTTTTTCATTCCATACGTTTACAATACAAAAATAAATATTTAACTTTATATTTAGATGATATGGAACTTATTTATAGAAAACTTATTACTATTTCTCAAGGACGAATTGGCTTTATTAATAATGAATTAGAAAATAGTTATTTAGCTTATTCTCTTTACGCGTATGGTGATAGTGATAAATCGTTGGTAAAAAAAGATTGTTTCTTTTTAAATAATTCCATAAAGAATAAAGATGGATATTATCTTGATTTTTATATAGATAAAGAAGCCGATTATGATATCTATTTAACTTCATTATCTACTAAGAAAACAAATATTTCCTTAGTGTTAGATAAAGAAATTATAAATAGTGAATATCATAAAGGGAATAATTATTTAGGTCATAAACGTTTAAAAAAAGGATATCATCATTTGTTAATAAAAGGTATATATCCTTCTACGGAAATATTGACTATTCGTGAAGATGAACATCCTACAGACATTACATTTGATAATTTCTTAAACAATGTCGATATATATCATCGTTATTTAAAAATAAATCCCGGTTTATATTTAGAAAACGATCGTAATGCTTTATTGACTAAAAAGAAATATCATTTATATGATGTACGTGTCGAATTATCTTTAGTAGGATTACCGACTGATGAAGATCGATTTGTTGGATTAATTTGTGATGTTAATAATTATGGAAAAACCAATGAATTTGAAAATGCTTATTCATTAAAAGGCTGGATGTATGTCATTAATTCTAAAGAAATAAAGATTATTGCTGGTGATTATGCTCATAGTAAGATTGTTTATCGTATGAAAAAAGGTAAGAAAAATGACTATATCTTGCAAGTAATAAAAGATAATCAATATATTTCATTTTATTTAGATGGACAATTGATTTATCAAACTGATGATAATTATCGATATTTATCTGGAAAGATAGGTATTTATAATAACCACGCAAGTGGGATATTTAAAAACATTGAAATTGTTAATTTAAAGGAGGAAGATTAACGATGAAAAGAAAAAATTATTTTGCCATTTTTTTGACCGGACTAGGTACTCTATTAGCAAGTTGTAATATTCAACTTACCCCTAATTCATCCGCTACTAGCGAAGAAACAAGTGTTGAAACACCTAGTAATGCAGAAATACCGAGCAGTGAAGAAACAAGTGTTGAAACACCTAGCAGTGAAGAAACGCCCGTCATTTCATCTCCCGAAGTGCAATACACTTATGAGTATTATTGTAATCCGGTTTCGGTGTCTACTGGCAGTTCAGATTATGTCAGTGAAGTTGCTGACCCATCAATTGTCAAAGGTGATGATGGATATTTATATGTCTTTGCAACTGGCCAAGTTGTCTTAAAAAGTGAAGACGGATGTAATTTTGAATTTGTAACATCAAATCTCTTTTCTATGCCAACATGGTGGAAAGATGTTTATCCTAATAAATCATCAAATAATTTTGGTATATGGGCTCCCGATGTCATTAAGATTAAAGATAAATGGATTTACTATTATTCTTTAAGTGGATGGGATTTACCATGTGGAATTGGTTATGCGGTCGCCGATGATATTGCAGGACCTTACGTTGATAAAGGAAAACTATTTGATATTAATGAAATTGGTATTATGAATTGTATTGACCCTCATGTTTATGTTGAAGATGATGGTAGCGTTTATATGTCAGTTGGCTCATTCCGTGGTCTTTTCTTAGTTGAATTAACCGAAGATGGAATGGCGTGCCTTAATGGCAAAGAATATCAAAATGAAAACAAAGTATTAATTGCTGGTAAAGTTGGAAACTGGGATGGTTCAACTTATGAAGGTAGTTATATTATTAAAAACAATGGTTACTATTATTATTTTGGAAGTTCCGGAACTTGTTGTGAAGGAGCAAATTCGAGTTATCAAGTTCGTGTAGGACGTAGTGAATCAATTTATGGACCATATATAGACAGTGATGGATTTGATTTAACGCAATCAAGTAATGGCGTAACTAAAGGTAATTTAGTCTTATGGGCAGGATCAGCTACTAATCGCTCCGTTTATGGACCAGGACATAATTCTATTTATCTTGATGATAAAGGAGATTATTGGATTTATTATCATGCTTATTGTGATACGGATAATTACCGGACACGGCACTTATTTATGGACAAATTAAGTTGGGATGATGATGGTTATCCATATGTTTCATATACTGATCCTGATACTGATAAGGAAGTAAAAAAGAAACCTTCTTATGGAATTGAATTGCCAGGACCATGCTTTGCTTATTAATTAATAAATGAGGTATTAATATGAACAAAAAAGTATTTGCATGCACTATTTTGGGACTGATAACGATATTATCCGCTTGTGGTGGTAATGGTAATAATAGTAGTATTAGCAGTAGCGATGATAATTATTCATCAATAGAAGAAAGTTCTAGTGTTGAAGTTGAAAGTACGGAAGTTGCGGAGGAAGATCGTCAAAAACCGGAAAGCACTAATTTCCAATATGAAAATTATTCGATGGGTACTTCGGCCACATTTGATGAAACAAAATGGTATCGTAATGATTTACAAGATATGGCATTACCAGATCCATCGGTCATTGAAGTTGGTGATACATATTATATATATGGCACCACTGATCGTACCGGCTCTCAAACGCTAGATTGTTATAGCACAACTGATTTTAATAATTTCACATTATATATGAATATCGAAAAAACATCGGATGATTATTGGGGTAAGAAAATACTGTTTGCTCCGGAAGTTTATTTCTATAATGATGTTTATTGGCTGTATTATAGTGATGAAAGCAAATCATTTGGGAATGGTTTACGATATATTAATGTTATGACATCGGATTCACCAACAGGACCATTTGTTCCTTACAAAGGTAAAAATGCTCATGGTGAGGATGTAGATGGTAGTGTAGAACCTTTATTCACTCATAATAAATCATTAGGAATAAGCGCTCTTGATCAAACAATCTTCTTTGATGATGATGGTAGTATTTACATGTATTACTCTTTATATCAAACGAATATTATGCAATATATTGTTGGTGTCAAGATGTTAGATCCAGTTACACCAGATTGGGATACATACAAAATTTTAATTCGACCAGGGGAATTATCTCCTGAAACGACGCGCACTAATATTCTTCAATGGGAATGTTATCAAGATTTTAAAGTCGCCGAAGGGCCGTTTATGTTAAAATCACCAGTTAATGGAAAATATTATTTAACATATTCAGTCAATCATTATCCTGACCGATATTATACTGTTTGTTATGCTTATAGTGATTCGCCATTAGGAGATTATGAAAAACCATATACCAATAATGGTAATTGGACTAATCTTTTATTTGGATATGCTGGGGGAATGACGGGAAAAGTTTATAATCAATGGGAAGGATTTATGTCAGGAACGGGACATCATTGTTTCTTTAAATGTGGTGACCAATACATGATTGGATATCACGCGCATAAGGATCGTAAAGGAAATTCGGGACGGATGTTCGCTATGGATTACATTTATTTTGATGATGAAGGTACACCATATGCGGAAGGCCCAACATATTCCATTCAACCTTTACCAACCAAGATTAGCGGTTATTCGAATATTGCTTTAACTTCAAAAGTTAAATCAACGAATGTCACTAATCCTGAACGTATCAATGATAATTTCATCGTTGAGCATTACAATTTAGCTCAAGAAAAAGATCGGGAAGTTACTTTAAATGCTGGTGATTCATATATTGAATTAGATTTTGGTAAAGAATACAATATTGGTGGTATTAGCGTTTATAATAGTGCTTTCTATGATAATTATCTAAGTCAAATTGAATTTATCAATTTCTTTAATGGTAATGTTATTTTAGAATCACGATTTGCTAATAGTTATATTAATGATGAATTTGAATTCATTTTCCCAACAAGTGCCTTTGTCTTTGATTTTGAAGACATTGTAGCGTCTCGTGTTGTCATTGGATTTAGAACATCAGTTCCAACCAATATCAATGAGATAAAGGTTTTTGGATATTAAGGAGGATAAAAAATGAAAAAAAGAAATTTTGGTTTTTTCTTAGCAACATCATTACTTTTATGTGCTTGTAATACGGGTAATAATAATTCAAATAATACCCAAACAAGCCAAAATGGTAATGATAATACTAGCGAAATTATAAGCAATAATGTTAGTAGTGATGATATTGATACACCTAGTATTCCATCAGATACATTATTCAGTCAATTTGATGACGTTAATGCTTTTGATAATAAAATACGTATCAATGGCAGTGAAGCACCGGATCCATTTATTTATCGGTTTAATGGTGTTTATTATTTAACATGCACAACTAATGGAAAAGGAATAAAAGGATTTAAATCAACGGATTTATTAGATTGGGAGCCAGTTGATAATGGTGTGAATCGTGAAGGATATTTATATGAATATACTTATGATGGGTCATCTGCTCCTAAGAGTCAAACCCCATTTGCTCCGGAAGTAATTTATCGTGATGGTAAGTTCTATCTTGTGGCTTCACCTGGAGGCAATGGACATTATATTTTAGAAAGTGATTCACCAGAAGGTCCATTTACCGCTATTACGGAAAACATTGAACATGGCATCGATGGTAGCTTCTTTATTGATAAAGATGAAAGTGTCTATTTATATACATCGGGATTAAGCGTATATAAAATGGAAGATGATATGACGACATTTGTGGAAAATGGTGGTATGTCTCTTTCTAATTGTAAAATTGGGGCTTGGAATGAAGGCCCATATATGATTCAAAGAAATGGTCAGTATTATTTTACATATTGTGGCTCTCACTATTTATCAAAAGATTATCGTGTCGATTATGCTTATGCTAAAGATAGCGCTGATATTGGAAAAAATAGTAGTTATGAAAGACAAGGAACGCTTGTTGTTTCAACAGATGATGACTTTAATGGATTAGGCCATTCATGTACAATTTTAGGACCTGATATGGATAGTTATTACATCGTTTATCATAACTTAGAAGGGTATAATCGTTATTTAAATTATTCACGTTTGTCATTTAATGGCTCAAAAATGGTTGCTAACGATATTAAAGCTGAAGATTCATTAGGATTAGATCCTTGCGAATTCTCCGCATATGATACTTCGGAATTAGCTAATGAAGGTAATTACTATTTTAGTCCTGATAAAACTGATGATACCTTTACGGTTGAATTCAACACTATCGGTGAAGGAGAAATGATTTTCTCATATATCGATGATAATGATTATAGTATTTTAGAATTCAAAAATAACGCTATTACAATTTATGATTGTGTAAATGGTGTTAAGACTGAAAAACATAAAACGCAATTAATTAAAACATATAGTACTGATGTTATTCATACTTTCCGTTTACAACATAATAATGGCAAAGTTAATTTATACTTTGACACTATGGAAAAAGAAAGTGGCTTAGATTTAACATTCAAAGGTGGTAAAATCGGATACGCTAAAAATAATACATTTAGTGAAATTGGTTATACAGCATGTTCGAATGTTGCCTTAGGATCGAGCGATAAAAAAGCCTTTAATGGCAACACTATTTTAGCTAATGCTTATGATGATGAACGTTCATATTTGACTAATGGTTCAGGCTTAAGCTTGGTTGAAAAAGGTGGAGATTATGTCCAAGTTGATTCATATAATATGCTTTTAAAGAATCAAGGAGATCGCGCTACATATCGTATTTATAATGATGAAAATGATTATCAATTAAATATTCGAGTTCCGAAAGATAGTATCGGTAAAAGAATAGGCGTTCGTTTAAATAATGGTGACATTAAGGAATTCACTATTACCAGCGAAACTCCCAAAAATAAAAATGGTGACGTTTTAGTAAACTTAGGTATAATCAGTATTACTGAAGGTCAAAATTATCTTTCTATTTATTGCATTGATGAAGTTGAATTCAGTGAGCTTTATTTAGAAGAAATAAGTTATGATGATGATATAGCGGAAGTATTTGATTCGTCATTTGATGCAAGTAATTATTATGTTAGAAATGATCTAAATTTATCGAGCAAAGGAATTCATACTGATAATCAAGCTAGTTGTGGTTTAGTATCACGTGCGTCATTCTATAATGTTGACTTAAATGTTGAATTTTCTATCGAAGAACCACCATCAGGAAGTATTCAAATCTTATTTAATGCTCGTAATTATTCACAACATTATTCTGGTGATTCTGATGGCGGACTCAATTGTAATAAAACATATCAAGGATATTATGTTGAGTTTAACGGCTCAAAGTTAATGCTTAAGTATATGGATTACAATTTTGGCTCAACGATTAAATCGGTTAATGTTGATTACAATTATCATGATAACGTAGCAATCAATATTAATGTTCAAGGTAATAAGTGCTTAGTTACATTTAATGATGAAGAAGTAATTAATGTTTCTTTCAATATTGGTAATTTAAGTGGCGCCGTTGGCTTCCTTACTAGTAATTGTGATGCATATATTACTTCATTATCGGCAACATCAAATATCTAATAATAATTATGGCTCTTTAACTTCTATGGTAGTTTAGAGTGGTCATAAATTATAAAACCTCAAAATCTAGGGTGGTGTATTCTTGTAGTACATCATCCTTTTTGTTTTCATAAAATAAACATAGCACTACATAGTAATTGCTCTTAAATTTACATAGCACTACAATTGCACTACATTTACTATTGACAAAAAGGTGGGGGGGGGGGGGGGTATATTGTAAATGTAAATATATTTTTTTAAGAATAGATGCAAGGAGGAGCATATGAAAAAATTATTACTATTTATAATTGCCTTATTTACGGTTATTATTTTGCCAGGTTGTTCTAGTGGAAATTCCGATTCACCGGTATTTTCCGGTTATTTCATTGAAGAAGAAAGGGTTGATTTAGATTTTGATTTTAATAAAAAAGATAGTAAAGTCAATATTAAATCAAGAAAAAAAGATGATTATTTTGAAATAGGAACAAGTATCATCACTGATGAAATGTTTGTTAATGAAGGTGAATATGTATTTGTCACATTGCAGTTCATAAATGAAGCACGTGATACTTTTGTGGACTTATTATTAAATGATTCCGTATATGGTAAAGATAAAGTTTATGATAATTTTAGTAAACTTAACAAAGTTCATTCAGTCGAAACATATCGATTAAATGATAAATGGGTTTCAGACATTACAATTGTCTTACCGGGAACAAAAGAAAAAGGTGTAAGAACAATTGAAATTAAGGAAGTTAATTTTTTAAAGCAAACAATTAATAAACAAATCGCAGCTGATTTAAAATCCCAATCATTTAGTACCATTTTAAATATTCATACTGCTGATAATTATGTACCAACATCGAAATACTTATTTGATTATAAGGAAGTAACATATGATGATATTACAGGTTATGAAATAACAAAATTTAATTATTATACAGAATATGATTATCCATCAATAGTGTATTTTCCAAGTTATATTAATGGTATTCCCGTTATATCGATTGGATATAATATTATTGGTGATGAAGAAGTAGAGTGTAAAGTATGTGTTGTTCCAGAAACAGTTAAGTTCTATCATACTATGCTTTTAAATGATGTTGTTGGAACAGTAACTGATGAATTGTATATTTTGACTCATTCCTTAAGTGATATAGGTGAATTTCACTATTCTTGGTTTGTGAATGGTAATCCTATTTACTATATGTGGGATGATTTTGAACATGAATTTAGAGACGAAGGTTATATTAGAGACCAAGGCGATAAAAAAATCGGTTATAATACATATTCGAATGGATCTACTAAACGTGTTTCATTAAACGATGGAAGAGAATATACTTATGAAGATTTTATGAAATTTGAATTAACCGATGATGGTCAAGGATACACATTAGTAAGATGTGGTGTTGAAAATGTAGAAGAAATAATTATACCTAGTGAATATAAAGGATTACCAGTATTACATATTGGTGATCATGCATTTGTAGATTGTTATGGGTTGAGGAGCATTACACTTCCAGACAATTTAATATCAATAGGAGATTATGCATTTGCAAATTGTGGTCAACTAAGCAGCATAACCCTTTCAAATAGTTTAACAACTATAGGCGATTATGCGTTTAGTGGATGTCACGAATTGCGAAGCATAGATATTCCCAATAGTGTAACATCAATAGGAGATTATGCATTTGCAAATTGTGGTCAACTAAGCAGCATAACCCTTTCAAATAGTTTAACAACTATAGGCGATTATGCGTTTAGTGGATGTCACGAATTGCGAAGCATAGATATTCCCAATAGTGTAACATCAATAGGAGATTATGCGTTTAGTGGATGTCACGAATTGCGAAGCATAGTTATTCCCAATAGTGTAACATCAATGGGTAAGTGTGTGTTTTATGAATGTTATTTTTATGATGTTGGTATTTATTGTGAAGCTGATAGTGAACCTGAAGGATGGGATGAAAACTGGAATTTCAAGTTAATCTCAACAACATGGGAAGAAGAAGGAGAACATGAAGTATATGAATATGTTGAACATGTATATTGGGCAAATGAATGGGAATATATAAATGGTGAACCAACTCCTAAAAACAATTAGAAATAAAAAAGTATTAAATATATTTATAAATATTTAAATATTAAATTGATGGTGGTGTATTCGAAATGTGCATCACCTTTTTTTTAATGTGCATTTTACTAATATCATTGAGCATTGATAAAGCGCCACTTTTTCTTTAAAAATAATGAAGAAAAGATAATAATTATTTTTTTGATAGTGTTTTGATAATGTTATAATATTTTTGAAATAACATTACCAATTAATAATGGAGTGATAACATGAATCAAAAGAAAAATAAAAAGAATAAACATCGTTATGTTAAAGAAACTTTTTATAATTGTGCAACTGGAGTATGGTTATTTGTTCCTGATAATATCAAAAAATATCGGAATAATAAGCCATGTAAAGGGTTTGGAATAATCCGATATGATGAAGGATCAGTGTATACAGGTGATATTTATTATGATGGTATTAATTATAATAAACTAGGGTTTGGTAGACAAGATTTTGCTGCTTCGGGTTTAGGTAATATTACTATAGAAAACGAGAGAATTCTTTGTTATGTTGGTCAATTTGACTATCGTAAAACGGATTGGATTTATGGAAATGGTGTTTTATATTTAGTGAACAATCAAGGAGTGCCAACGCGTTTTATTAAAGGCTTTTATGATGGACTTGGTAAAATTGGAGAATACCAAGGAACATTTGAAGAGAGCAATTTAATATCTGGCTATAGTTTGAATATGGAAAGTGATTATTGTCCTCGCGATGATTTATTTAATGATGAATTAAAAGCTTATCATAAAGGAAATAAATTAAAAGCTCTTTTTATTGGTGATTCTTATTTTGAATTTTGGCATTATCGTGATTTTACCAATATCTTATTTTATGAAACATATGATCAAAATGAATATTTAAACTTAGGTCTAGGTGGTACAAAGTTCAGTGATTGGTTAGTGTATGGTCCGAAAATTAATCTTTCAAAAGATCCCGAAAACATTGTTATTCATTTAGGAGTTAATGATACTCATTCATGGATCTCTTGTGCTGAAATATTGCGTAATTATCGACAATTAATAGGACTTTTAAAAGTGCAATTCCCAACATCTAAAATAATATTATTAACAGCGACGGAATCACCAGCATTTGAACATAAATTAGATGTTGTTAGACGTTGGAACAAATTGATAAAAAAAGAAGCAAAAAAAGACCACGTTATCATTGTGGATTTAGCTTCAGAATTAAAAAAGATTCATGAAGAAAAAGAAACTAATTTCTTTGTGCAAGATGGTCTTCATTTAAATAGTGAAGGTTATAAAGTAATTATTAATTTATTAAAGGAGGTTCTTTAAATGATTACATTTAATAAAAATACGAGAATATTTCATATTACTAATAATAGTATAAGTTACTACGTTTATCTGAATGCGGAGGGCTTTTTAGAAACATTATATTTTGGTCCTTATTTAAGTAAAATTAATGATTCTGCTCCTATTCGAAAAGCTAATGTCGATAACGGATCAACACAATATTTTGATATCAAAGAAAAAAAGGAAAAAACTTATCAAGATGTCTATAAAAGTAATTATGCACGTTTAGAATTATCAAGTCATGGTAAATATGATAAGCGTGGAGCGCCCATTGTTTTACGCTTTGAAGATGGTTTTCGTTATACACAATTTATTTATGTAAATCATCAAATATACGAAGGTATTAAACCCTTAAATGGTTTACCACATGCTCTAGAAAAAGGGGCAACTACGATTGAATTCTTATTAAAAGAAGTTAATCATGATGTGTATATGAAATATTATTTATCAATTTATGATGATAAGGATATTCTTGTAAAGAACTTTGAAATAATTAATAAATCGCAAGTGATAGTTAAAATTGAAAAAGCTTTCTCAATGCAATTAGATTTTAATCACATGAATTATCAATTGGTTCATTTTTCTGGTCGTTGGTCGAAAGAAAGAGATTATAAAATAAATGACGTTGTTGATGGTATTCAAGAAGTAACAAGTAATTATGGACGAAGTTCACATATGGAGAATCCTTTTGTGTATTTAATGGAGAAAGGCGCTAATACGGATAATGGTGAAGTTATTGGCTTTAATCTTATTTATAGCGGTAATTTTAAATTCCGAACATTTACTGATTATTATCATAATTTACATATTACATATGGTATTAATGACGAAGATTTCTTATGGCTCCTTAAGCCACAAGAATCATTTATAACTCCGCAAGCCGTTATTTCTTACTCTTGTAATGGTGTCGATCAAATGTCGCATAACTTCCATGATTTTATTCGTGATAATTTAACAACTTATAAAGATAATAAAGAATATCGTAGTCTTCTTTTCAATGCTTGGGAAGGCTGTATGTTTGATTATGATACGGAGTCAATGCTTTCATATGTTGATGATGCTGTCAAAATTGGATCAGAATTATTTGTGCTAGATGATGGATGGTTTGGACGTCGCTATAGTGATTATGATGGCTTAGGTGATTGGTATGTCAATAAGAAAAAATTAGATTTACAAAGAGTTATTGCTCGTGTCCATGAAAAAGGAATGAAATTTGGTATTTGGTTTGAACCAGAAATGGTTAATCCACTGAGCGATTATTATAAAAACAATCCTGATTGTGTATTAGGAGAACCAAATACTGATTTGACTATTGATCGTCGTCAATTTCACTTAGATTTTGCTTCTGAAAAAGTTGTGAATGATATATATCAGCAAATGATAGCGATTCTTGATCAGTATCCTGTGGATTATATTAAATGGGACCATAATCGTTCCATTAACGAAACTTTTTCGAAAGTATTTCCTATCGAACAGCAAGGTGAAATATATCATCGTCTAGTTTTAGGATATTATTCTTTATTAGAAAGATTAACAAAAAGATATCCCAATATAATGTTTGAAGGATGTGCCTCCGGTGGCGGTCGATTTGATTTAGGAACATTATATTATTGCCCTCAAATATGGTGTAGCGATGAATCTGACCCCATTCAAAGAATATTTATTCAATATAATACTTCTTTAGGATATCCTTTATCGACTATTGGTGCTCACGCTAACGCGAACCCTATTACACCTTATTTAACAAAAGCTAGTTTAGCTTTATTTGGAACTTATGGTTATGAAATGAACCCTAATAAGTTAAACGATAAAGATATAGAAGAACTTTTAACAATTGCGGATATTTATAAAAAATATCATCAAAGAGTTATTCAATTGGGTGATTTATATCATATTTTATCGCCTAATGAGACCAATTTCATATGCTTAGAATCGGTTAGTAAAGATCAAAATGATGCTTTAGTTCTAGTGATGAATTTACTTAAAGAAGGCGATTCATATCGTTTTATTAAACTCAGAGGGTTAGACCCAGAAGCATATTATTATAACTCGTTTGATCATCAAACATATAAAGGGGAATACTATATGAAAATTGGTATTAATTTCTCGCGCGAGTGGTTTGATGAATTTAGAGCTATTCTTATTGAAATAAATAAAGTTCAATAATAACATTATTTTTATTGTTATTTCACTAAAAAAAAGTAACAAAAAACATAAAAAAACAGCATTTTTATGCATAAAAAGTAACCGCTTTCAAAAAATAATAGATATTTTACTTTTTTACATAATTTGCTTTTTTTTTAAAAATTTCGTTTAATAAACTTATAAAGTTTATTGATTTAAAAGGAGCGAGTATAAATGAAAAAGAAATCAATATGTATATTGCCAACGCTTTTGCTTTTAGCTGCCTGTAATGGTGGTGGCGGCGGTGTGTCGTCAATGGATAATCCATCATCTGCTGATAATAATAGTATTATTAGCTCAACACCGATATCGTCAGAAAGTCCATCCTCTGTATCAAGTGAAGTTCCGCAAGAGGATAATAAAGTCCATTTAATTATTTTAGCGGGACAAAGTGGCGCTCGTGGAAAAGCCATTAATGCTGATTTAACCGATGAACAAAAGGAAGTTAATGAAGATGTTGATATTATGGCTGATGGCTTGCGGATGGAAAGTTTAGGACACACACCAGAGCATATCTCAAGTAGCATTGAAATTGATGAATTAAAACCTGGATATGGTGATGGTGGTACAGAATTTGGACCTGAATTAGGCATGGGCGAAACCATGAGAAGCCGTTACTTAAAAGATGGGGAATCACGGAAATCAGTAATTATTAAATATACTGCTTGTGGTTCAACATTCACCAGTGATTGGTATTCAACATCGGCAATTGAAGATGAGTCAGTAGCGTCTTCACTTGATCTTGTTCGTGTCCGTGACAATGAAAAGATTGGAAAACAAACTGGACCTTTAACCAATAATTTGTATGAGTTAATTGATCAAACCATTGCACAATTAGAAGATGAAGATTATGAAGCTGTTATTGATGGTGCCGTTTTCTTACATGGTGAACAAGATGCTAAATTTGATGTCAATATGTCAATTTATGAAAAAGCTCTTGAATACTTTGTTAATGATTTAAGAGATTACGTAGGTAATCCCGAATTACCAGTTGTGATTACAGAAGCTGTGACTAACAGTGCGAAGTATTCGAACACGTTACGTGATATTCAAAAAAGAGTAGCGAGTAAACTTAGTGATACAACCTTTATTTCGGCTCGTGACTTATATACAAATACATTTGAACCATGGCACTTTGGCGGACAAAGTACAATGGAACTTGGTAATCGTATTGCAGCAGAAATAATTTCGCATTATGATTATCGTCAAGTTGAAAGCTTTGAAGAAAAGAGTATTAGCGTTCCTTTAGGATGTGATATTGAGCTTCCTCAATATTTATACGCGACATTTACTAATGGAATGACAGGTATGATAAAAGTTTCATATACGTCATCATATGATAAAAATACATTAGGAGAACAAAATGTTGCCTATAAAGCCACAACTGTTTATGGCGATTATGAAGGATCGTTAAAAGTTACCGTTACCAATGAACCATATGTTGATGGTGTTTTACAAGAATATGACAATGTTAAAAAGAATACCGTTGAAGGTATTGGCGATATTTATGTGGTAAAAGGAGAAAATGGTCTTTATATTGCTGCTGATATTAATGATAACGATATTTGGACGGATGGTGAAGCATGGTCACAAGGTGATATGGGACAAAGTGGTAAGAATGACGACTTTAGAATCTATATTACCAGTGGTGAAGCCGAAGATAGAATGTCTATTTACTTAAGTTCCGCTAATTTATTACGTGTTTATGAATCCGGTACTGATTTTTCAAATGAGCTTTTACTTCCAAGAAGTAATGTTGTCTTCCAAAAAGGTATGGAAGAAACTTATGCTCACCATGTCAATACAAAAGGCTTAATGAACGTGGAAGGTGAACAATTATCAGAAGGAATGACTCTTGAATTATATATTTCCTATACGGATTTATGCATTGATAATCCCGATGATATCCTTTTATGTTTCAATTACAGCAATGTCACATCTTCTAGCGGACAAAAAACAGCAACTGATCATTATTATTCAAGGACCAATGCCGCTAAATCTGAGGAAGATATTAACAATTATTTCAGCATTAGCGAATTAATTTAGAAAGAACTAATTATGAATGTAATAGGTGCTGATCCCCATATACTATACGATAAAAAAAGTGGGAATTACTATTGTTACGCAACAAGTAATAATGGTGATAATTTGCAATTTTATATTTATCGTTCAAAAGATTTAGTTAATTGGGAAAAAGTAGGATATGCCTTAGATACTAATCATCCTAATAACTGGGCTAAAGATTGGTATTGGGCTCCTGAATGTTATTATAATCCTTATAATGACCATTATTATTTGTTTTATAGTGCATTAGTTAAAGATGAATTAATTGAACAATACTTTGGTGATAAAGATTATGAAGAGTGTGCTAAAATTGGTGTAGCAGTATCGTCATCTCCAGAAGGACCATTTGTTAATATTGTTAATCGGCCTATTGATTATTATCCTTATGATGATAATTATTATAACATTGATTTAATAACCAATAACGTGTTTGATAAGGCGATGACATTAGAAAAGGGTCAACAAGCACCCAAAGGAACCTACGTTTCTTCTATTGACGCAAATGTTTTCTTCGATGAAGATGGTAGAATTTATTTATACTATTCTCGTTGTTGTTATCGTAATTGCGTTTATGATGCTCAATTAAAAAAATATATTGAAGAGAGTAATATTCTTTGTGTCGAGTTAACTACTGATTGGTGGTATGATAAGACGGCGACAATGATGCCCACTATAAAAGATGAATATATGGGATTTAACGAGGATAAAACAAGAAGAGAAGATAAATTCCATAATATCATTAATTATCATATGCAACCTCAGGATTGGGAAAATGGACATATTGACGACTATGAAAAAAGAAAGCGAAGAAATCGACGATGGGCTGAAGGTAGTACAACCTTTAGACTTATGATTGATGGTCAAAATAGATATGGCATTACTTATTCTTGCAATTGCTTTGAAAATGCATTATATGGTGTTGGAGTCGCATTTAGTGATAAGCCGACAGGTGGTTTTATAAAATATGCTAAAAACCCGGTTATTCACCAAAAACCAGAAGAGCAATTATATTCAACAGGACATGGGACAATTGTTCAAAAAGATGGAAAATACTATTATTTCTTCCACGGACGGGATGATGTAAAAAAAGATCGTATTCTTTATGTAGCGGAAATAATCTTTACCTCTATTGAAGATATTGCAATTAAAGATATTATAAAATGTAATTTAATATAGTAAGAAAAAGTGATGTGTGTTCCTTTCCATGCATCACTTTTTTAAGAATCATATAACATGTTAGAAGGTGAAAATAAATGAAAATTAAATATTTAGGAACAGCCGCTTATGAAGGTATTCCCGGATTATTTTGTCAATGTGATATTTGTCAAAACGCTATTAAAAGTGGCGGAAAAGAAATACGGACTAGAGCTCAGACTTTAATCAATGATGATTTATTGATAGATTTTGGTCCAGATACATTTAAACATTATTTAACTTATAAATTTGATTGGCTAAAAGTTAAGTATTGCTTAATAACCCATAGTCATTCAGATCATTTTTATATCGATGATATGGAGCAGTCGCAAACGGGATATGTTCATGGTTATTCTTTGAAATTAGAGTATTATAGTGATGAAACAGCTTATGAGATAATGAATAAGCGATTTTCTGATCCAAAAATGATGCAAACTGCGCATGCTAATAAAGTGAGTATTGGACAAATAATGACTATTGGTAATTATCAAGTTATGGCTGTTAGAGCAAATCATGATCCTAAAACATCGCCAGTAGTGTACGCTATTAAGGATGGCAAAAAAAGTATTCTTTATCTTCATGACACGGGAGTATTAAGTGCAGAAAGTTTACATCAATTACAGTCTTTTGCAACATTCGATTTAGTTTCCTTTGATTGTACTGGAGGTCTTCAAAAAGGATGGTATGATGGACATATGTGTCTAGAAACTAATCTATTATTAATCGATAAAATGCAAAAGATGGGATTGATTAACGATAAAACCATTAAAGTAATTAATCATTTTTCACATAATGGACAGGCATCATACCATGATTTAGTTTTAGAAGCCCAAAAGTATCATATTATTGTGTCTTATGATGGTTTAGAAATCATTGTTTAATAATCAAAAATGGTTTAAATTTATTTCATCTAGTTTTAAAATCTAGATTGATGTGTTAAGATAAAACGAATCAAGTTTTATTTTAACAAAAGGAGTCAAAAAAATGATTGAAATTAAAGAAGTTAAAGGTCGAAGAATGTTAAAAAAATTTATTGATTTTCCGACTAAATTATATAAAGATTGCCCCTATTTTACACCATATATTTATGAAGATGAAAAAGACAATTTAACTCCCAGTAAAAATTCAGCTTCTAAGTATTGCTCATTTAAGCTATTTTTAGCTTATAAAGATGGAAAAATTGCTGGAAGAATATGTGCAATTATAAATCGCTTTGCTAATGAAAAGTATCAACAAAAGAGAATTAGATTCAATCGTATTGATATGATTGATGATATTGAAGTGACCAAAGCCTTGATAAAAGCTGTTGAAGATTATGGAAAAGAGAATGGCTTAGATGAAATATGTGGACCATTAGGATTTTCCGATCAAGATAAAGAAGGAATGTTATCACGCGGATTTGAAGAAATGAATTGCTTTGTGACCTTCTATACTTATCCATATTATATTGAACATATGGAACAATTAGGCTTTAAAGTTGATGCTCGATGGAAAGAGTATCGTATCTATATGCCTAAAGTGATGGATGAAAGAATTTCAAAATTATCGCATATGGTTCAAAAAAGATTCAATTTCCATTTTCAAGAGTTTAAATCTAAAAAAGAATTAACGCGTGATGTTATTATTGATGTTTTAAAATTGACTAATGTTTGTTACGCTAATCTATATGGATATGTGCCTATTGATGAAAAGCAAATGATGGAACTTGCCGGTCAATATATTGCTTTAGTAAATCTTGATTTTTTAGGATTAGTACGTGATGAGAATAATAAATTAGTGGCTTATGGAATTATGATTCCTTCTCCTGTCAGGGCTTTAAAAAAGCATAAAGGACATTTATTTCCATTTGGATTTATAGATTTCTTACGTTCTTTAAAGAAATCTAAAGTATTAGATATGCTTTTAGTTGCGGTAGCCCCTGAATATCAACAATCAGGAGTCATGACGATGATTATTGAGCGCGCTATCCGCAACGCTATTAAAAATGGTATTGAATATGCTGAAACAGGGCCAGAATTAGAAACTAATCTTAAAGTTCAATCTTTATGGAAATCATTTAATCATGTTAACCATAAAGAAAGAGTATGTTTCGTTAAGACCATTGATTAAATGTAAGGGCTGTTGAAAAACAGTCTTTTATTTTTACTAGTATCACTGATTTTGAATAAATAACTTAAAGTATCAAAAGATAATGAAGAATATCATGATATAATAGTGGCAAGCAATGGAGGTCATAACAATGAATAAACGAGTATATATTTGCATTGACTTAAAGTCATTTTATGCCTCTGTAGAGTGTGTGGAACGAGGCCTAAATCCTTTAACTACTAATCTTGTAGTTGCGGACTCTTCTCGTAGTCAAAAAACAATTTGTTTGGCGGTATCACCATCTTTAAAATCTTTTGGCGTATCGAGTCGTCCTCGTTTATTTGAGGTAATACAAAAAGTTAAAGATATCAATACGGCAAGAAAAAAAACGATAAACAATCAAGAGTTTATCGATGAATCGTATGA
Organism: uncultured Staphylococcaceae bacterium; assembly: GCA_964546565.1. Classification (GTDB taxonomy): domain Bacteria; phylum Bacillota_I; class Bacilli_A; order RFN20; family CAG-826; genus CAG-826. The sequence continues at coordinate 31,593 of CAZJKC010000006.1, forward strand.
TTTGAATGAACTAAAGGACAATTCCTATTTAAGTTTATCGTATCTAGTTGCCACCCCACAAATGTCACATTATATCGATATAAGTGCAAAAATATATGGCATTTATTTAAAGTATATTGGTCAAGATGATATTCATGTATATTCCATCGATGAAGTTTTTATGGACGTTAGTAAATATCTTAAAACATATAAAATGACGGCTCATGATTTAGCTAAAACAATGATTAAAGATGTTTTAAACGAAACTGGCATTACGGCAACTGCGGGAATAGGAACTAATATGTTTTTAGCTAAGGTGGCCATGGATATTGTCGCAAAAAAAATGCCGGCTGATCAGGATGGTGTGCGCATTGCGGAGCTTGATGAAAAGACCTATCGTAAAGAATTGTGGAGTCATCGCCCTTTAAAAGATTTTTGGCGTGTGGGATTAGGATATGCATCAAGACTTGAAAAACTTGGATTATATACGATGGGCGATATTGCCAAGTGTTCTGTCGGACCTATTACTAGTTATTATAATGAAGATTTATTGTATCAAGAATTTGGTGTTAATGCGGAATTACTTATTGATCATGCATGGGGAATTGAACTAACAACCATGGCCGATATTAAAAAGTATCGTCCAAAATCCACTAGCGTTTCCTCGGGTCAAGTTTTAGCGTGTGCTTATGATTATGAAAAAGGGAAATTAATTGTTAAGGAGATGGTTGAACTTTTATCGCTTGATTTAGTTGATAAGGGCTTATTAACAAAGCAATTATCATTATCAATTGGTTATGATGCAGATTCTTCAAGTAATAACCAATACATCGGACCTATGGAAATTGATCATTATGGAAGAAAGACACCGAAAGGTTCACACGGAAGTATTAATTTGGATGATTATACTTCGTCGACAACTGAATTGATGAAGGCTATAACTATTCTATATAAAAAAATTGTCAATCAAGGTTTATTAATTAAACGTGTCAGTATATCAATGAATAATCTTATCTCCATTAGCGATTATCATCCTCAAGTTAAATATCAACAATGCTCTTTATTTGATAATTCTTTTAATATTGATGAGCATGCAAACGAAAGAAAACAGCAAAGAGAAAAAGAAAGAAAAATTCAAAAAACGATTATTGCAATAAAAGGCAAATATGGAAAAAACGCGATAGTGAGAGGAATGGATTTAGAAGATGGTGGAACTACCATAGAAAGAAATAAACAAATAGGGGGACATAAATCGTGAAATACAATATTCATAATTATGATGATATTATTGATATCGAAAAACCACAATCAAGTCATAAACCAATGGATAGATTACAGCGTGCTGCTCAATTTGCTCCTTTTGCAGCTTTGACAGGATATGAAACCGCAATTCAAGAAAAAGCGAGAATAGTTGACAAAAAAATCGAATTATCAGAAGAACAAAAGGATGAAATATCGTATAAATTAACGTATTTACAAGAACATATAGATGAACATATTATTATCGAACTTATTTATTTTGTCCCTGATAAAAAGAAACAAGGTGGAGCATATAAAAGAATTAAAGATATAATCAAAAAAATCGATAGTGTGGATAGAAAAATAATATTGTCGAATAAATTGAGTGTTAGTTTTGATCAAATATATAGTATAAATCTGAATGATATAGATGATTCCTTTCTTCTTTGAAATTTGTTGATTATATTAGTTTTAAGAAATAAATGAAAAAACAAGTTGATTTAAATAATAATTTCTTTTTATGATCATGGTAGCACCCAACAAGCAATTTTATGGGCTTACCCACGTTTTAATTAACGATATTTTGCTATAAAATTTATAAAAAGTTAGTAAACTCTACACCAATCGTAATAATATGGGTTTGCTTTTGCTAATAAAAAGAATATTCATATAATAAAATGGTGTTTTTTAGGAAGTATTATTTAGTTAGAATTAAAGGGACGGGAATGATGAGATGTCTACTATATTTTTTAAACGACAATTTACGACAAAAATATTTACGACACTTTATTTGACGTAAATGCGATTTTATGTAATAATGTACATGGTAATTTATAATTGGAGGGAGAAATTATGAATTTTGGCATTGAAGATGAAACTTTAGAATTTAAAAAAAGTACTGGTGAATTAAATGAAGCAATGAATTCGATTTCCGCTATGTTAAATAAACATGGGAGAGGTACAATATATTTTGGTATATTACCAAATGGAGAAGTGAAAGGTCAAATTGTAAATGAATCAACTCTAAGAGATATATCTAGGAAAATATATGAGTCAATAGTTCCTCAAATTGTCCCTATTATAGAAAAAAAGGTTGTTGATGAAAAAGAAATAATTGAAGTAACTTTTAAAGGAAATGATCGCCCATATTCTTCTAAAGGTGTATATTATATTAGAACAGCTGATGAAGACCGAGTTTTACCTCCTCATGAATTACGACAATTATTTGAATATAATAAAAATAGTAGTTGGGATTCTGAAGCAACTGATTATACACTGGATGATATAGATATAGAATCATTTGAAAAATTTTATAAAAGAGCAATATCATGTGGAAGACTAAAAGACCTAGATTTTGTTCCTGAAAAACTTCTCACAAAGTTAGGATTAATAAAAAATAATAAATTAACAAATGCTGCATATTATTTGTTTTCTAATAAAGGACCGATTGTGTTAAAAATGGCAGTATTCGCAACTGATGAAAAACTTACTTTTTTAGATATAAATAGAATAAATGGAAATATTATTGATTTAATTGATGAAGCAAATAATTACATTAAAAAAAATATGCTGTGGAAAGCTGATTTTGAAAATATGCAAAGAGTTGAAATCCCGGAGATACCTCTTAAAGCATTAAGAGAGATTATTTGTAATAGTTTTGCACATGCTAGATATAATTCAATAACCGAACATGAGATTACAATACATCCATCAAGTTTTAGAATTTATAACCCTGGAGAATTTCCGATTGGACTAACTCCTGAGGATTTTATTTATAATAATATTCCTTCAATGGTTAGAAATCCTTTGATTCTTAAAACACTTTTTTTATCTGATGATGTCGAATCATATAGTAGTGGATTTAAAAGAGTCTATGAAGAGTGTAAAGTAAATAATGTAAATACTAATTATGTTATAAGTAGAGAAGGATTTACGTTTATTTTTAATAGAAATGTCGTAAATCATGTCGTAGAAAATGTCGTAAATAAAAATGATATTATTTTATCAGAAGAAGAAAATTTAGTTTTAACAATAATAAAAGAAAACCCAAGAATTACTGCAGTAAAAATTGCTGAGAATATAAATAAAAGTTCTAGAAGTATTCAACGAATTATTAGAGAGTTAAAAGATAAAGGCGTTTTAGAAAGAATAGGTGGAACTAAAGGATATTGGAAGTGTAAATGAACAATAATATTAAATATTTTGCATTGATTAAAAATTTTTAAACAATAATAAAATATATTTAATTTCAAATATTAAAATCACTATTACATAATATGAAATATTATTAATATAATGTAGTGGTGATTTTTTATGAAATATTATTTAGTTGGAATTAAAGGGACGGGTATGGCGGCTCTTGCTAATGTTTTGTATGATGATGGTAATTATGTCTCGGGAATGGATACTGAAGAAAACATTTTTACAGAGGATACTCTCATAAAGAAAAAAATTTACATTGATGATGTTACATCACGTAATTTTTCAAATTATGATTTGATAATCATTGGGCATCAATTTATGAATACGGATATTTTTTCGTATATTAAAGACAATAATTATCCATTTATGGAGTACCATGTTTTCATAGAAAAGTATATAAAGGATACTTCTTCGGTAGCGGTATCTGGTAGTCATGGTAAGACAACGACTGTGGGAATGCTTTATCAAGCCTTACATAATCAAGAGAAAGTTTCAATGTTAAGAGGCGATGGGGTTGGTTATGGTGGAAGGCATAATTTATTCGTTTTTGAAGCTTGTGAATATCAAAAACACTTTTTAATATATCATCCTTCAACCATTATTATTACGAATATTGATTATGATCATGTCGATACTTATCCAACGATAGAAGAATATGAAAAATCCTTTAATGATTATTGTCAAAATGCACTTGAAGTAATTATTAATTATGATGATTCAAATAAAATTAAACACCCTCATAAAATTACATATGGTTTAACAAAAAAAGCTGATTATGCTTGCTTAAACTATATAATGGATGAAAAAGGAATGAATGGTATAATAATTGCTAAAGGTCAAGAAATTCCCTTTCAATTGCCATTATTTGGCGTACACAATTTAATGCATGTTCTAGCGGTTGTCGCTTATTTGAATGAACATCATTATGATGTTAACGAAGGATTAAAAGAATTGGTAAATTTTACCGGTGTAAAAAGAAGAATGTCGCAAACGATAATAAACGATGATGTGTTTATTGATGACTATGCGCATCACCCCAAAGAAATTGAGGCCTCATTATCGATGGTTAAACTGATGTATCCTAGTCGAAAAGTCATAGTCTTTTTTAAACCAGATCGCTATAATCGTCTGATTCATTTCCAAGATGATTTTAAAAAAGCTCTTTTAAAAGCGGACCATAGTTTTATCTTACCACTTTATGAGCATGTCGAAGGGTGTCGCGATAGTCGTATTCTTACCGATAAGCAGAAAATAACGTTTTACACCGATGAAAATGATTTAAATAAATATCTTTTTGCGGATCAAAAATATGTATTTATTTATATGAGTTCGAAAAAAATGAAAAATTGGATGGAAAACATTGTAAGAAATCGTGAAAGCAAAAGTTGACAGTGAAAATATTTTCATTTACAATATAAGTGTCGCGTTACTACCCTAATTTTTATAAAAGGAGGGTATAAGAAATGCGGATGAAAATGTTTATTTTTGGATGTGGTATGCTTTCAGGTATGGCTTGTCTTTGCCTCATACCTCCCGTTAAGGAAGCGTTGATGCAAGAAATGGAAAAAGCCTCACAAAAAATGCAATCAACCAAAAAAACGCTATTACGAAAAGGAAAGCAAATCAAAGAAAACATTGAAGATACGGCAAGTGATATTTCTAGTGATATTAAAGAGATGACGAATACCATAATCGATGAAATTGATGATATTGATGTTAAAGGTATGTCATCATCTTTAAAAAAGTCAATTGGGAAGATTAAAATGCATGTTGTCTCTTTGAAAAATCTTGTTGAATAGCGAATTCATCTTTAAATATAAAGCGCGACTAGGCGCTTTTTTTGCCTTATAAGGAGGAAGACATATGAAGAATACTAAGGATCGAGTGACTATTTATGAAGTAGCGAAAGCGAGTGGGGTTTCGTTAGCGACTGTTTCTCGTGTTATTAATAAACAAGGCAATGTGACCGAACATACTCGTCGTCGCGTTGAGGAGACGATTGTGCGTTTAGGTTATAAGCCATCAGCGTTAGCCCAAGCTTTAGCCACTAATCGTTCTACTAATATTGGTATCGTTATTCCGTCGGCAAATTATGTATATATTTCTAATATGCTTAACGGTATTACAGACGCCGCTAAAGAAATGGGATTTTGTTTAACTTTATTTGTAACTTCACATTCTCGAGATGACGCGATGTCGATGGTGGAAAAGGTTATTACTTCACATGTCGATGGGGCTATTATCTTTGATGATGAATTAGATGTTGATGATATTAATCATATTATTTCTTATTCTGTGCCTGTTATTGCTGTTAATAATCTTGTAGAAGGAGATCGTGTCGGCTCTATTGTTTTTGGATATGAACATAAAATTAAACAAATAATACATGATCATTTCTCTTTTAGTGATAAGAAAATGTATTTCTTACATGTCCACAATTGTGGACGCTTACTTGATCGTATTGAAAAAGCCTTTATTAGTGTGCATGTTGAGGAAAATAGGAGCTATGGCATTTTGTCATGTGATGATTCATATAATCGTACTTATGCTGACTTTGTTGAATTCTTTAAGACAACGAAAAAAGGGTATTTCCTTGCTTATCGTGATTCTTTAGCGGCCGCTATTACGAATGCAGCTGTGGATTCAGGATTAAAGGTGCCAGAAGATGTTGAAGTATTATCGATTATTGGAACTAAGTATGCCGCTATTACAAGACCGCAAATATCATCGATGAATGTTGATATGTATGAAGTTGGTAAAAAAGCAATGAATATGCTAAATTCATTATTAGAAGGAACTCTTGAAGAAAAAACTTATAAATTTGAATCTTCATTTATTGCGCGAAATTCAACAATAAAATAGATTTTAAAGCATAAATTATTGATTGATGTTAACAATATATGAAAAGGAGTATCTTATGAATAAACGAATTGCATTTTTTGATACTAAACCATATGATAAATCTTCCTTTGATAAGGTAAAAGGAGATTATGAAATTGTTTATTTTGAAGAAAAATTAAACGAAAAGACGGCGCCACTTGTTAAAGGATTTGATGCTGTTTGTGCCTTCGTTAATGATGATATCAATCGTCAAGTTCTTTTGATTTTAAAAGAAAATGGTGTGCAATTATTAGCAATGCGCAGTACGGGATACAATAATGTTGATGTGAGTTCAGCTTGTGAACATCTTCATGTCGTTCGTGTCCCTTCTTATTCGCCCTATGCCATTGCCGAACACGCTATGGCATTATTGCAAACGCTTAATCGTAAAATTCATAAATCATATATTAGAACGCGTGATTTTAATTTTTCTTTAGTGGGATTGACCGGTATTGTTTTACATGGTAAGACCATAGGAATTATTGGAACGGGGGCTATTGGTCAAGCTTTGATTAAAATCTGCCAAGGATATGGAATGAATATTTTAGCTTATGATCCTTATCCTAAAAAGGATTTAAACATTCAGTATGTTGATTTGATGACCCTTTTAGAGAATAGCGATGTTGTTTCTTTACATTGCCCATTAAGTAAAGATACATACCATTTGATAAATAAAGAAACTATTCAACATATGAAAAAAGGGGCTTATTTTATCAATACATCAAGAGGAGCTCTCGTCGATAGCGGAGCCCTTTTAGAAGCTTTAAATAATGGTCATCTACGGGGTGCTGGATTAGATGTATATGAAGAAGAAAGTGAATTATTCTTTGAAGATCGTTCTCTCCAAATTGTACAAGATGATATTTTATCACTTTTAGTATCAAGACCTAACGTCATTATTACTTCGCATCAAGCTTTTTTAACCGAAGAAGCTTTGATGGAAATTGCGAGGGTAACGATACAAAATTTTGATGAATTCTTTCATAATCGGCCTTTATCAAATGAGATTTGTTACCGCCGAAATTAAATATTAGTATTGCAAGTTTCATGCTTAATTGCTAGAATATTTTTGCGAAGATTAAGTTTCAGTACTAAGCTAATAAAGAGAGCCTCGTTGTGGTGAAAGAGGAATGCTAGGAAATACGACTTAGGAGCAACTTTATGAAAATAAAGCGGCATATCATCCCGTTATCGATGAAAATGAGTGAGAAGTATTTTGATAAATATTTCTAACTAAGGTGGTACCACGATTTAATGCGTCCTTAGATTGAGGATGCTTTTTTTGTTTTTAAAGGAGGCATATTTATGACATTATTAGAAGAATTAAAAGCACGTGAATTATTTTTTGATGCAACATCACCAGATTTAGAACAATTTTTAGAAAATAATAAGGTTAATTTTTATTTAGGATGTGATCCAACCGGTGATTCATTACATGTAGGACATCTTGTAACTTATTTAGTAGCTAAAAGATTAGAAATGCATGGACATCATCCGATTTTATTAGTGGGTGGTGCGACGGGTCAAATTGGCGATCCTAAGATGCAAGGCGAACGCAAAATGCTCTCTATCGAGACGACGAACGCTAATGTGATAAGTTTAAAAAAACAAGTGGAGAATATTTTTGGTTTTCATGATATCGTCAATAATTATGATTGGGTATCATCATTAAGCGTTATTGATTTCTTAAGAATCTATGGAAAAGAATTTAATGTCAATAACATGCTCAATAAAGAAACGGTGAAGGCTCGTTTAGAAAGTGGAATTTCATACACTGAATTTTCTTATCAAATACTACAAGCTTTAGATTGGTATCATTTGTTTAAAGAACGACATTGTATTATGCAAATTGGTGGTCAAGATCAATGGGGTAATATGACGGCAGGAACGGAACTAATTCGTAAAAAAGAAGGAAATGAGGCTCAAGCTTATGCCTTTACTATTCCTTTAATTTTGAAACCGGATGGTACAAAATTTGGAAAGTCTGAAGATGGTAAATCGGTTTGGCTTGATGGAAAAAAGACCTCACCATATGAATTTTATCAGTTTTGGATTAATTTACCCGATAGCGATGTTATAAAAAAACTCAAACAATTTACCTTTTTATCATTAGAAGAAATTGCTGATATTGAAAAGAAGTGGCAAGCAGAACCTGAAAAGCGTTTAGCACAAAAAACTTTAGCAAAAGAAATGACTACTTTAATTCATGGTGAAGAAGGTTATCAACAAGCCTTAAATATTACGGATGCTTTATTTAGTGGCAATCTCTCTTCATTATCGAAAAATGAATTAGAAATGGCCTTTGATGGCTTTTCACATACGGATTTAGAAAACAATATGACTCTTTTAGATGCTTTGCTTTTAATGGGTGTCGCAACTTCGAAACGTGAGGGAAGAGAATTTATTAAAAACAACGCCATTAGCGTCAATGGGAATCGTATTACTGATGAGAATTATTTATTGAATAAAGATAATGCTTTAGCGGACCAATACATTATTATTAGACGTGGTAAGAAAAAATATTATTTAGGAATTTTATAAAGCGATTCATGTAGTCGCTTTTTTTTAATAGTTTTAATTGATATTAAAAAGTAATATGTGCTATTTTAATGGCGAGAAGGTGATAAGATGATAAAAATTGAACATCTTACAAAAATATTTAAAAAACCGATACGTGGTGAGGGTGTAATCGGAATGTTAAAAACCCTTTTTTCGCGTAAATATGAGACGAAAGTTGCTGTCAATGATATTTCATTAACAATTAATAATGGTGAAATAGTGGGTTATATTGGCTCAAATGGAGCGGGGAAATCGACGACTATAAAAATGATGTGCGGCATTTTAACTCCAACAGAAGGAAGAATTGAAATTGATGGTTTAGAACCTTATAAAATGCGAAAAAAAGTCGCTAAGGATATCGGTGTTGTATTTGGACAAAAAACGCAATTATGGTGGGATATTCCCTTGATAGAATCATTTAAGGTATTAAAAGAAGTGTATCAAATAAGCGATGATGATTATCAAGAAAGATTGACTTTCTTATGCGATACATTAAAGATTAATGATTTCATGCATCAACCAGTACGAACTTTATCATTAGGTCAGAGAATGCGTGCTGATTTAGCAGCAGCATGGCTTCATAATCCCAAAACATTATTTTTAGATGAGCCAACAATAGGTTTAGATGTTTTAGTCAAAGAAAGAATCCGTGATGCGATAAAAGTAATGAATGCGAAATATCATACAACTGTTATATTGACGACGCATGATATGAAAGATATCGAAAACTTATGTTCACGAATTATCATGATTGAAGAAGGGAGGATTATCTATGATGGTTCTTTAGCGGATATTAAGCATCGTTTTGGTGATATACGAACGATTACCATATCTTTAAAGTATGAGCCCAATATTGCCGACTTAAATAATTTTAATGGTTGCGTAGAATACTTAATGAAAGATAATAAGATTGTAGTGAAATTTGATGCATCAAAAATAGCTGTTGAAGAAGTAATAGATTATATTTTTCATGATTTACATGCTCAAGATATTCAACTATCGGAAATTAGTATTGAAGATGTTGTAAGGTCTATTTTACAAGAGCAAGAAGAAGGCAATTTATGAAAAGATTAAAGAAGTATTATCCTTTTTATAAAGCCAGTATGATGGATTTGATGGCCTATAAAGCGGCTTTATTTACTTGGTTGATTGTGACTTTTTTTCAAGTTCTTTGTACTATTTTTCTATGGATGGCGGTATATAAAAATGCGAGTTCGGCATCGATGAATGGCTTTACGATGCAAGAAATGATTGTTTATCAAGTGTTTATTAACATTTTTACTTTTGTTACTTTTGATAATTATACCGCTGACTCAATTTCTTCTGAGATAGAAGATGGGACCATTGCTATGTCTTTTGTAAAACCGATATCTTATCGAGTACGATTTGTTTTCACTAATTTAGGATCTTTTACAATGCTAGCGCTTTTATTTGGATTACCATGTTTTACAATTGCTTATCTTTCGTTCTATCTAGTTGGTTATATTAGCGTTTCTTCAGTGTGGATATTTCTATGCCATTTATTATTGTTTGTTGTGGCGCAAATAATTGCCACAATGATTAATGATTCGATTGGTTACATTTTTGGTATTCTTTGTTTTTATACCACTGCTAGTTTTGGCTTAAATCAAATTAAAACAGTTATTATTTCCTTTTTATCAGGAACATTTATTCCTTTAACATTCTTCCCGGGTGTTTTTAAGGATATTGTTAATATCCTTCCTTTTGCGGGAATGGCTCAAAATCCTATTATGATTTTTTTAGGGATGGTGGATATTAAGACATCATTAATAATGATTGCTATGAGTGTGGGATGGTTAATTGTTCTAGAATTCTTTGCTTTTTTGCTATTTAAGAAAGCGAGCAAAAAAGTCACTGTTCAAGGAGGTTAATCCATGAATTATTTTCATTTATATTTTACATATTTAAAGCGGGCTATAGTGGCCAAATTAGAGTATAAAAAAGACACTATTATCGGTATAATAAGTTTCTTTTTAAACAATGCCGCTTCTTTATTGTCAATTTATTTTATTATTCAGAATATCGATGGTTTAGAAGGATGGAATATGTGGCAATTAGGTTTTTTATATGGATTTACAATGTTGCCGGTAGCGATAGATCACTTCTTTAGTGATGATTTGTGGTGTGTTGCATATTGGAAAGTTCGAAATGGTGATTTAGATCGTATGTTTTTAAGGCCTCTTCCGGTATTATTTCAAGTTATTGCTGAAACATTTCAACCAGAAGCTTTTGGTGAATTGATAGTTGGTATTGTGATGGTTTTATGTTGTAGCATTTTTGGGAATTTAGGTATAAATTGGTCTTTTGGATACATTTTATTAATGATTATTGCTTCAGTTTTTGGAGCATTATTAATTACCGCAATTAAGGTTTTTACATCCTCATTAGCGTTCTATATGAAAAGATCAGGACCTTTAATTCAAATTGTTTATAATTTTATTGGATACACAAAGTATCCCTTAAAGATTTATCCGCAGTTTGTTCAATTTATTTTGTCATTTATTATTCCATTTGCTTTGGTAATTTCTTTTCCGGTTGAATCGTTGCTACATGGAACATATAATCCGTATTATTTGTCTTTGATAATAATTGGCTTTTCTAGTGCTTTACTTCTTTTATCAATTATGTTTTGGTCGAAAGCTGAAAAACATTATCAATCAAGTGGTAGTTAATGATTTAATTTTAATAATATAGAAATTGTAATTTACTATTAATAACGCAGTTTATTTTCATTTTTTTAATAGTAATTACGCATGAAAATAAAAAACGATAAAAAAGATGTCAAAAACAAGGGA
>CAZJKC010000007.1:0-33871 GCA_964546565.1 uncultured Staphylococcaceae bacterium
GTTATATGAGTTGAGCATTTATGTCGCCTCCTTGATACGAGTTTGTACTCTTGGAAGTTTAGCGATTTAAACAAAATGCTTCGAACTGTTCTTTAGTATTATCTCCTTTCCCAAATTTAGCATGAAATTCCTTGTGGATGGACTTAGTAAGTGTTATCCCTATGTCCAAAGTATGTAATTCTAAAACTTTTTCTCGAAGTGTATAAAAATCTTCAATATTAGAATAATCATTTATTTTTACCAAAATTGGGACTGAAGTTATTTCGCTTGCTTCTCGAACCAAAGTATTAAAGCCTTTCAAGTGGTGAACTTCTAAATCTTTGTGCTCTCCACTTAATTGACATTTGTAACCATCTCTAGCAAGTATTTGCGCTTTCCATGGTTTTAATGTCTTACGGAGCTCTTCCATAACTTCACTAACACCGCCTTTCCAAAGAGGAGAAAGTTCTCCAGTCTAATTTAGAATGGCACACTTTTTGCATCCAGAGTGTTTACATAAAAAATTAGTAAAAGAAATTTTTACATTATGCCCACGAGAGCAAATAGCAGAAAATGGAGTAGCTGCATTAACATAGTCCCCCGTACGAGTATAACCTTTTTCCGCCAAAATCTTATCTATATCAGAGACATTGTATTTTTTAGCCTTTGCTCCAGCGTTTATCCCGCACTAGGGGCAACGAAAGCGTCCGCCGTCTCTAATTAAATGCTAATAATCACGGTCAAATTCTTCTCCACAAAGATTACAGCGAAAATGGAGCGGTGTCGAATTATTTACGTATTCCGATGATAATAAAGTACATTCATGATTTATGTCATTTTTATTAAGAAAATTTCTTACCGTCTCAATTGTAAAAGGACTACCATGTTTATTACTACAGGCGGTACATAAAAAACGCCCTCTTTTTAAGTGTGCCCAGTCTCTTTCGAAAGTTTTTCCACAAGAATTACAAATAAAAATCAGCGGTGTAGTGGAATTTTTGTATTCAGTAGATACTAAAAGACAATTGTGTTCGATATCCATCTCATTTAAATATAACTAAATATCTTGAATTGTTAATTTTTTACCCATAAAGACTTCATCTCCTTGTTTGCTTCTATATATAAGTAGAAAAAGCCTTTAATGAGTATGTTATTTTAGAACCTTCTGCTAGACCGGCTTAGCCAGCGCAGCCACATTGATAAGTGCGATTAGTAAGCGCGCTCAGGTCAATTGCAGTGTAGGGGCTCCCACAAGTGATGTACGCGGGCTTCGCGCAAGGCCGTAACTCACTGATAAGCGTTGCGTTCTGCGAAAGCTGCGACAACTGGAAGTCGCGCGCGAGGATGTCGCGGTCACGCGCCTCAAGGCGGTCACGCAGATCTTGCATGGTGTTGGCATTGATTAAAGCGCGAGTGGCTTCGCCCTCAGCATGGATAGCGGTCGTAATATCACAGGTATTCTTGCTCGCGTCATAGCGAACGCTATCGATGTTGCGGTTCGTCTCACCAAAAATGTTATCATAGAAGCTCTTTATCTTCTATTTCTTATAGTTTCCTATAAGGTCGGACTATATCTTCATCCTTTAAAGGGGTCCGGCACTCGTGTCGGGTTTATTGGTATCTGTCCTCACCCGTTAGTCTCTGAACCTTCGATACTACTTTTATCAGAATTCGTATCGCTTGGCTGCTGGTTGGCGTTTTAAGGCTTTCCAGCAATTCACCGGATTTTTAACTAATTGTTCCCAATTAGGCTGCCATGAGAGTCTAGCAGCATTGCTGAGCGGCAAATCGATTTTCTGCAATAGCAGACTGAGTTCCGTAGAACCCATCCTTCAAACTGTTATTCATGGCATAGAACCCATCACAAAGTCCGTTCGTAATGCCACGAAGCTGGCCGTTAATGTCTTGATTGTTAAAACCCTCAAAAAGGTCGGAGCGGGTAAGCGCGCCCTACATGGCGGCGCCAGCTCCATCATTTCCAAAGAGGCCACCGCGGCCAAGTACAGCAAGCCAGACGAGATAGATGAACGGGTTATTCATCCATGCGGCCATGCCGTCGTCATTGTCCCTAGTCAGTGCAAGGATATCACCAGCAGATAATTCGTTCATTCGAGTTACCTCCAAACTAAATATAATTTTTTATTTAAAAGCTGCTCGTTCCGGACCGAGTGGCTTTTATTTTTTATTCAATTCAAGCAAAAAATTCAACCCCGCTTCGATGTCTTCTTCTGCAATTCCCTATGCGCGGGCTTGCTTCACGAGCGCCACATAGTCTTGCTTTTTCATCCCCGCGATTCCATTACGGAGCTGGGATTCGTTAATTGCAGGAGTCTACGTAGTGGGCGCCGACCCGCGCCCCATATTCATCATTGCTGCCATCGGGTTCGCGCTTTGTGCGTCCATTCCCGACATCTACATCATCATTTGAAAAGGATTCATTCCCATTATTCTCCCTCCCACATCTTCTTCAAGTCTGCGATCTGGCGCTCGAGCGCATTAAAGCGTTCCTCGAAGTCGGCGCCTTGTACGTTCGTCTACGCCGTAAGCGAATAACACATCACTGCGGGTTGTCCGTTCTAAATCGACTTTAGATACATCAAGCTTTCCGATGGACACAGCGCCACTGTCAGTCCAGTACTTGCGGGGATATTTGCTAATTCCATTGAATTATTTATCATATAAACGTTGCCTTGCGGTTGTGGGAAATATTGACCCATCGGCGCCGAGTTCATTGGCGTGTATGGATAAGAGTAATTATTGTTAGCCATTTTAAAGCCCTCCTTTGTTCCCTCTACTCATAAGTAGGATTATTGCGGAGTCCGTAAACAAAAATAAAAAGCCAGTCGAGAAGTTCTAATAAGACTTCAATTCGACTGGCTTTTCTTTGTGCAATTTTAACAAAAATTTTATTCGTCGATGAACGGCATCAGCACGGACAACTCATCGAGGGTAACGTCCACGCCCTCGAACTCGTCAATTTTGAAGCTAATCGACGGAGCGACGCACTCTACGTTTTGAAGCGCATCCAGCGCGGCTTGACACTCATCTTCTTTACCTTCAATGATTTTGATGGCAGAACCGTCTTCGGTAAATTGATAGTTACCATCCTCGCCTTTCTCGCCATATTTGTCGATAATCGAGTTAAACTCGTCTTGGTAAAACTTCGCTTCGGATTCGAAAAATTCGACAAGCTTCATAAGTTTGTATGCAGTTTTGATTGAAAGCTTTTTGGTGTTGAGGCGAATCAGAAGTGTGCGAAGAGAAAGAACTTCGTAAAGTTTCATTTTGGGATTTTCCTCCTTTTATATTATATTTATATTATAGCATAATTTTTTATTTTTATCAAATTATTTTATCAATCTTTTTCAAACTCGTTTTCATCCGATTCAGAAAAGGCATCATCCGCTCCAGAAAAATTCCAAGTTCCTCCGTCAATTATAAAGCCTTTTATCTAAGGGGCACCAAAATCAATAATACTTGTGTCCTTTCCATCTAACTTAGCAGATAGACAAAAGGCATTTAAGTCGAGATAAATTAAAGCAGGGGTGTTTTCGTAATCTCCAATTAAACGAATTTGTTTTTTACCACTAGCCATACTCATCGCTAAAATGTCTGCGTCTTCAAAATTATTGGTATTAATCCCAACACTATGCGAACGGTGGGATACTGTTGGCGAATTTGGGAAAAACAAAAAAGTTGAAGAGACTGCTTCCTTATAAATACCAAAACCAGTGTTGAATCGTGCAGTAAGCTTAAAATAAGTGCGGTCTGATATCTAACTTGTTGTTTCTTTTTTTAAAGTTAACTAAGATTTTAATATTTGATTATATGAAAACTCTGGAAGAATTCCAGTTGATGCTGTTATATATGTTATCCCATATTCAGCACTATCATTTTCTTCCCAGTCAGTACCATTAGAACTCCACTAGAGAGTGTAGATAACTTCTTTTGTATCATAATTAGAACCAACAATAATACCTCTTTCCCAATTGCTTTTATAATTTTCAAAATTACAGCTATAATCAGAGACACCTAAGATAGTATTCTATGATAAAATGAATGTTACCGTATATTTTTTCTATTCAGTTCCCAGCTCAGTTTCTGTTTCAGCTTGGTTTATTTCGATGCCTTTAATCTAAACCATGGGAGAATCACTTCTACAAGTAATTACGTATGCGGACTCAGTAGATTTGGCGTAAGAACTGCCCCCCTTTATTGAGTCAGGAAAGTCCAAACTGGTTGTGCCATTTTTCATTTCTAAATAGGCCCGATATTGACAATAAGAATAGTTAGAGATTGTGGGAATACTATACGTATATTTCCCAGAATCAAGAGATTCAACTGAGATTTTTGCCCAATTACTGTTATCCCACTCTTCTCCCTCGACTCGAGTATTTTGTTCAAAGACGACAGTATATTCTTGCTCGCCATATTCCTAAATCTTGGGGAGCGAAAAAACAATTTTTTCTCCCGTGTTAATTACTCGATAGGGAATTTCTGTATTAGTAACAATATTGTTTCCTACAATGTCCGAGTTATATTGAATAGCAATACCTAAAGCGGCGTTACTGTCTACCCAGTGAGCAAAACCACGATAATCAATGTAGAAATTTGAATTATTGCTTGGCAAAAGACTGAGAGGTTCACTCTTATCACCATAAATATTTTGAACATATGCCTAAACCGTAAATAAAAAGCGCTAGGACTAGTCTTCTCTTTTAAAAAACTCAATCCATCCACTTTTCATTTCCGTCTCATCGCTATCATTCCTCGTTTCTTCATTTTTAGCTGCAAAAGAATATTTTGCAAGTGAGCCATTCGCCTCTTTTGTCATATTCAAAGTTGAATCATCTAAATTTAATTGATAGGTTATTTTCGCAGAACTGTTTGAAAATTCTGCTATAGGGGAATATTTTAACAGCTCTGAAATATCGTTAGCCCCGCCATTTTTTGGAATAGTAAAATCTAGCGTACTATCTCCTGCTATTCCTTCTATCGGGCGTATAGAATTCGGAGAAATATTAAAACCCGCGGCTTCTCCTCCGGCTGAAAATTCCGGTTTTGGGGCGCGGCGAAGTATACAACCATCATCGCTATATTCTACTTCCGCCAATTTTTCATTTTTACTGTTTCGCGTCTAAATTACAATAGTAAAATCTTCATTATACCCTTCTGATATTTCATCGGTAGGATAAGTACATTCCTCTAATAGAGTTAGTCTAATCTTTGATGAGTCTTCTTCATTCAGCATCGCCCAATTTTTTTTTCCGGTCCAAACTTTATTAGTTCTTTTTAACAAAACTTGGGTATAATAATTCTCATTTCTAGGGGTTAAATAAGGAGCCTCCCAATGGACAAGCACCTTTTTACCAGTATACATTATGTTATTATCTTTAATCTATTTTCGTGATTCTTCGCTATACTCGTCGTCGTATATCGTATAAACTTCTATTCCGGTGACTTCGGCAACTTGCGCAGGCACAAAAAAGTTTTTTCCATTGAACCCGTCAGCTGTTTGTTCTACTGAGTCATACCCGTCATCTAAAATTAGCTTTATAGAAATAAAAGTGTCAAGATATTCTTCACTGAAATACTCGGTTGTAAGCTTCTTAGTGTTCTTTGCCGTTTCAATTTTTGGTTCATTTTCCAGTTCAGTTCTCCCAATAATTTTCCAGGTTGCTGTGATAGTATGATTATTAGCATCACTAATCTAAGGGTTACCCCCTATGGCTTTAATGTATAATTTACTCTCATCGGGCCCAGGATACTCACTATAAGTAAGCCCCATGCTGTTAATAACTGGTGGGACGTTAATTCTTATAACTTTTGAAATAAGCGAAGAGCTTTCGTCCCCATCTTCTGCCCAAAAATAATATGTCGTCTCTTCTGTAATTTGGCTTGTGGTAATTGAAGGTTCAGAAAGCTCAACGGGGCCACCCTCTTCTCCAATTTTATAATAAAGAGTACATTCATCCCCATCTAAATCCCCATTATTAATAATCGTAAAAGCAACAGTCTACTTGTCGGAGTTTTTTGTAGCAACATATAAAGAAGCTGAATTTCCTGCCGGATCTTTTGCTATTACCGTAGGAGGCTTTGGCAGCTAATTGATTAAACAAGTAGCAGAATCCATCCAACTAGATTCATAATTTTCTTTTGTTCCAACTGTCTAAATAGAAAACTACAGCGTTTTTCCTCTGTTAGAAGTACATTCTTCTTCATTTATAAAAATTAAACTAGTCTAATCCGTTGTGTAATTTGTCTCAGAACTTTCTAATACTATATTAGTCCAAGAACCATTTCCATATCGATACTTAACATTGTATCCTACAATTGTATTCTGTACCCCGTCTTTTGCACCGCTCCAAGAAATAAGGCACCCTTTATCAGGAATAATTTTCCCTGTTTTAGAAGCTACAATTTCAGAATCTGAACTTATCGAACCTATTGGAGTTATATCGATAGTGGTCACGCCACCACATTTTGTAATTGGGGTATAAACTACTAACGCCTAAGGCCATCCACCAGAAGCCCAACATTGCACGGTGTGGTAGCTACTGAAGCTAAGTTTGAACTCGTAGTAAGCCCCGCTATAGGCTGTGACATTTTCGATCTCAAAGGTAAAAGAATTATCTTGAGCATTTAAGTTTACCGACCCGTAAGTAGTATATTTCCCGCCATTGACAGACAGCTCTCCATTATAAGAAGCTGAAATAGATTTAGTATATAATAAATGGACTTTAATTTTTACTGTCAAATTTTTATTTTCTCCCGTCCAAGACGGGAGATAGCCATAAATCCATAAGGGGTCACAATAACAATTTTTATTTTTTAGCCATCCGCTAGTACTATAATAGCCTTCAAAGCTACTAGCTGTTTTCCAACTGGTTGAAGCCATTTACTCCTTTTCCCTCCTTATATATACAAGTCATAGCCAATAATCTTTTCATTCTCATCGGTTACTTGTACATATCTCATTTCTGTTCCATAAATCAAGTTTCCGCCAAAAATAGTATCAGTATTTACATTCACTGAATTTTCCGTAATGGACATCATATTGACACCTTTTGCCGAAAAATTGAGTCCTGTATTTTTAGATTCAAAAATCTCATAATCTGCCTACGCGTTATCCCCCTTAATCTCCGAATCACAAAAACTTATGGTAGACCTTTTATCAGATTCGTTACTAGAAGGAATTGAAAGATAAAGAGAAGCATCTGTGTTTTGAGAAGATACCAAGAAAGAGGAAGTAGAAAAACTTCCTTTGTTTAAAGTCGTGTTACCAAAAGCCAAGCTGGTATTTATTATTACCCCGTCAGCGCTGACTGACATAATAAGATCCCCGTCACTATTTTTAAAAACTGTCCCGGTGTCACTTTTTATAATAAGGGCTTCCTTATCTTCGGGGGAATCTTCTATTATAGCCGTCTAAATAATTGCATTTTTTATCGTGCCAGAAAAAACACCCTCTGACGCATAAAGTTTACCGTTTCTTGTAACACGGAAGGGCGCCTCAGAAATACTTTTGCTTCCACCATCTTCTGCGCCGGCCCAAATCATAATCTGTTCTTCTGAGCCTTCGCTAATACGCCCCGTTGAGATTCCTGCGCTCCCATTTTCATCTTGAGTGATTAGAGTCCCCGTTAAATAAGCATTGTCAGCATAAAGGCCATAAGTACCACTTACAGCACCATATATTGGCTCGTTGGGGATCTACCCTAAAATAACTTTGTTATTAAAGCCGCTAGAAATAGTACCCCCTTCCTCTTGCGGCGTCCACTCAAAAACGCTAATAGCTCTGGGAATTATAGTAGATGCATTATTAGAAGCGTTAATCCCAATCCCTACCGTGCCATTTGTTCCGTAATTAACTATTGTAGCCCCAACATACTCCTCTAAGGAGCCTGCGAGATTATCTATCTAAATTTTTCCTTCCTTATTTATAGAAGCCGTTGACTTGCAATAAAAACCATTTGAGTCCACTGTTTCAAAAGTAGAATCTTCTGTCCCAGAAGAGGGGGCTTTTGTAAAAGTCGGCACGATATAATAATATTCTGGCTAATTATCAGTCGTCCCAGAAAATCCTGTATTGTCTTCAAGGCCAATAAGAGTTTTTCCGCCTACAGTTTCAATTGAAGCTATTTTTGTACTTGGACGAATTAGTAAAATTCCTCCTACAGCAGAAACTTTTCCAGTCTCAAAAACTGCGCTTTCAATTTTCCCTCGAACTATAACATCGTTAAAATAAGATTTTGTATTAGAAATACTCCATCCTCGCCCTGTATTTGACTAATCATAAGCAGAAGAATAAATACACTGATTGGCTCCATCGAGTTTGATATAATTTGTATTATCTCCAAGAGTCAAAACACCATCGCGGCTAATTTCTAAAGTATTTTTGCCATTATTGTCAGTAATTAGCAAAACACTATTTTGGCCGCTTTCACCAAAAAGTGTTACCCCTGAACCTAACTCAATATATTTTTGAATTTTTGCATTGGTACCTAATTCAATAGACTCGGCTATTATCTTACTATCTTCTCCGCCCTACAAAATTAGACTCCCATCTTCGGACGTTAAAGTTTTTTCTTTAACAGTAAAACCGCCAATCGAGCCGGTCTGGGCGTTTATTTCTCCATTAAAGGCCCCATTATTGGCATAAATATCTCCGGTAAATGTCCCGGAGCCGACTATTTTTAAGGAGCCATTATTGCTATCATATTCAAAAAGAGTCTCATCTTCTTTGTTTTCTTCGACTCTAACTATTTTTAAACCACTATTTACAACCTAAAGCCCCGAGCTATCAAAAATAAGGGCCTGATTCTGCACGGCAGCGTTAATCTTTGTTGCCGTGACATTAAACTTCATCATTTCATCAGTGGTACCATTGGTTATAGAATAAATCTTTTCTCGTTTAGTCAATCCATTTTCTTTATAAGTGAAACGTATACTTAAGGCACTTTGGTCTGTAAAAGCAGTATATAAGTCTTGAACCTGTTCCGCTTCTAAAGAGCCAGATAAAACAGAATCCTCATCTGCTTTTGGTACGTTATTATCATCAACTTTATCTTCGTCCAAAAACCCCAAACCTGCTTTAGCAGAACGTTCGAGATTACTATAAAAGTTCTATACGTAAAAAGTCGGATTTTTAATATCCCCTTCTAAAGTATCTACACAATATCGTTCAGGAATTTTATACACATTACTGTTAAGATCGACCAAGTCAATCTCAAAATCGGGTTTTCGAGAAGAAGAATCTCCCTGTGCCTTAAATTCAATTTTCTTCGGCTCATTTCCATCCGTTATATCATAAACCGTAAATCCAAAAGCTTTTGGCGAAAATTCTATGTCCCCGGTATCATTCTAAAACTTATAAACTGCATTATGAGAACTTCTAATTTCTAAAGCGTCTCCATCACGTCCATCTACTCCCTTCGCGCCGACCGAGTAGGCCACCGATTTGGTTCCATTTTCGTAATAAAAAGTTGTTCTAGTCCATAAAAATTCATCTTCCCCTAATGCCCCCAAGGCTTCCTAGCTTTCTTGCCAATTGGCGTCATCAATGGGAGGCGTAACATTATCTGTACTAAAGGCATAATGTATTTTCCAAGAAGAAATACTATTTTCATAAATTGACCATCCTGTGTCTGCGTCATTTAACTCTAGCTTTAAAGAAGAGACGTTTAAATAACCTGTCGCCAAAGTCGCTTCTATTCTAAAACAAAGCCAGCAGTCTGTTTTTGTTGTATACACTCCGCTTAACCTTGTAGGAGTAGTGCTAATGCCACTATGGGAACTTACTGTAGTGTTTTCGCCAAATGTACTCGGGGTATCTTCTTCGTTTTCTAGCTCTGACGCTATAAAACGAATATTAACATTGGAATATTTTATACCTAAAGTTCCCACATATTCACTTGCATAAACCAAAGCAGAAAGAGTGTATGTTTCTCCTTTTCGGCACCAAATTTTTTGATATAGCCCGTTATTTAAAGTAAGTCGAATTCTATAAATTTTATTTAAATTCTCATCAACTTCTCCAGTATCTTCCCAGTCTTCTAAATTTTCCCACTTTCCAGAAAAGTCCTTCGTACCAGAATATAAGTTCTCATTCGGAATTTTTGCGTCTTCTCCTACGTATTTTGACCAAGTGATGTATTCTTTAATATATTTTTGCCAAATATCACTTTCAACGGTCGGGCGTTCTTCCCCGTAGGCATATCCATTATAAAGCCCAATAAAATTTTTCCCAGTTGGAGAGGTTGAAGCCCCTTCACCCTAAAGACTATCTGCATAATAAATATAAGTAGCTGTTTTTAGAAGGTTACCAATTGTTTTTTCCCCATATGCTATTTCTACACTCATCCCGTAACCTCCTTATTTTGTCGTTACTGTGCAAGTATAAACTTGCGAACCAGTAATAGTATTTGCCTATATATTAAGACTTTTTCCTGTCGCCGAGAATTTTTCATCATTTTTCTTACCCCAAGTATAATCATAAAGCTCCCCATCTGGATCAGCATCAATGCCGTTCAACTTTAAATAAGCCGTAAGAGTTGTTTCTCCAACCCCATTAACAAGAAAATCCCCAGCACTAGATTCTATATAAAGAGAGGGCTCTTCTCTTTTATAAGAAATTTCAATATAATTAGAAAACTCTTTTTCACTAATTTCCTCGGTACAAATTACTCGAATATAATATGTTTTAAATTCTTTAATACCGTAACTTTCTAATTTACTAGCATCTAAAATGTAACTTTGGGAAAAAGCATTAAAACCTATTTCATGTGGTAGCTCGTTCCAGCCCTATGCTATATCAGAGCTTATTTCCCATTTGTAACTAGAGGCTTTAAAACCAGTAAGATCTGCAGTCAAAGTTAACTACTAAGGAGCAATAACTGCTAAGCTATAAGTAAAATTATTTCCATTATTAGAAATAACCCTTACTGTTTTTACCTTTTCTGCAACTTCTGAAAAATCGCTAATTAGCATATTACCAATTTTCCCACCATCAGCATAAATCGTACCATGAAACTCCGCGCCAGTCGCTTCCATTCTACCATCTTCGTAGATAATAAAACTTTTATCGGCGTCTGTACCTGCATGGAAGACTTCGTGAGTACCGCCCTCAATCGAATTGCCATTTTCATCTTTTTCTCGAGTTTCGTCTAAATACCCAATTTTAACCGTAGCATCTGACGTAGACTGCGCCGACCCGCCGATATAGAGGATATTGTCCAACCAAAGAGTGCCGTCATCCTTTGTTTCCATCACTGGCACGCCGTCTGCGTTTGCAATGCGGATACCGTAGGTATATCTTGTGAATGTTCCTTCGTTTTCGATATATTCGGTATATGAATCGATTCGACCGATTGTGATACGAGGGGTTTCTTTCGCAATAACTTGGATGTCTTTATCAGAAGTAATGGAAACGTATCCATCTACCCCATCAGACTATAACTTAAATCCTTTCCAAGTCAGAGCGAATGAGGCGTTCTCCCAAACATCTTTTTCTGTTTTGGCAACAAATTCAGAATCATGGTTTTTAATCCCATAAAGGCCAAATTGGTCATAGCGGACAAAAGTACCATTACCATAGCCAACTAATGTATTATCCTCGCCGTATCCAAACTGGTAAGCAGTTAATCCATAAGTATCCCAACGGAACGAAGTTACATTATTATTACGAATAATAACTTTGCTTGTATCTACAGCACCGGTTGTAAGATAATTTGCGTTAATGCCATTGCCCGTAATACCAGTTGTCCAGCTCGCGCCACCATCGGACGACAAGAACACACCACCATTAACAATTCTCACCAAGTTAGACGGGTCAGAAGGACTCGTGGTTGTAATACCTGTTTCGTCCCAAATAACCGACTGGTCTTTCGCGTTGGAAATTATGTACGAGTTATTCGCAAGCGACATCTGCATTGTATAAGAACTAATGCTTCCATCAGTCTCAACAATCGAAGCCGCGCGCCCGTACGCACCACTTGAATATTGCACACTGTTGGTAGTAGCGGTAATGCGCTGGAATAAATCTGCAAATGAGGATTTGTAGTTTTGAACCTTTATTACATTCTTGTCCGGCTCATCGAGATAAGTCGTAATCTCATTTACCACAACCTCTTCTTGATAAGGCCGTCCGTTTGCGTTCCAGCCAAAGAACTCGGTATCTTCGATATAGGTTTTATCGCCAATTTTGAATTTATAGTTCTCAAAGCCCTCGAGTTGAGAGACTTCAAGTACATTTATTGTATATGAAACCGACGGGAAAGCGGAGTTATATAGCGTGCTTTCAGCGTCGATAAAGTATAAATCATCATCTAAATAGTCTTCACTAATCCATGAACCTTCTTGGATATAGCGGGAATATTTGTTGTAGAATTTTTGGTTGAGTGCGAGTTTTTTATCTATGATTGCATTGAGACGGTTAGCGTTCTTTTTGTATTGCTTGTTTGCATTTTCCAAATTCTTCTGCGCCGCCGCATACATCGCCTTATAGGTTTCGCGCGAGGTCATAAGGCGCATCACAGAAGCCATTATATTTTGAAACTCTTGGTTTGTTTCCCAGTTGTCAGTTCCAACATGGCCACCGCTTTTATATAAAGCATAAGCTTCATCATAGTCAATACCGATATAGTTTTTAACTTCATCTTTCTTTTCTTCGAGCTATAAAGTCGCATTTTCAACAGCCGTGCCCCATGTCTGGACTTGCGCATCATACGTTGCGACATCAGTCAAAAGCGCCGCTTGGACATCAACCAGCTCATCCCGCTCAACATTTAAGCGTCTTAACTTTTTATAGTAGCCCAAATAGCCATTTGCATCAAGGTACAAATCATTATTAACTATATCAAAATCAATCATACCTTGATTGACGTAGTAAGTAAAGTTGTAAATGAAATTGTCACGAGTCGGGTTTTCCAAACTACGCGCGATTGTGCAGAACCCATTCTCTGCGAACTCATTTGAGTTTTGTTTAACTACGAGTTTCGTAGCGATTGACTCGGAGTCTAAAGTGCGTTGAATGGACTTTAAGTTTTTGCCATAGCGGAAGCCAACGTAATTATCTTGGCCAATATATTCACGAAAACGAACATATTTACGTTGACGGCGCCCGACCAGTTTTCCGTCTTCATATAAATCTTCGAGTAAAATTTTACCAGTCGAGTTGTGGTCAATTATAAAGTCTGCCCAACATTCAAACGTCTCGCATAAATCTTGGAGGATATTGAAACGGTTCGATTCTTTTGCAGTAATACTTCTAACTTTCTCAAAACCAGTATTATAGTCGGCAATATATTCGTCTGAATCAGTGAAACTCTTGTAGGAATAAACAATTGCTTCCGGGTCGGCCGTTTCTTGACCAGCCTCATAGTAGAAGTATTGGGTTTGAATTTCTGCTTCGATGTCACCGCCGGGGACACACATTACTTCGGTCGAAGTTTCAAGCCCAGTTTCTTCGTCT
The DNA here is from genome assembly GCA_964546565.1 of uncultured Staphylococcaceae bacterium. Taxonomy (GTDB): domain Bacteria; phylum Bacillota_I; class Bacilli_A; order RFN20; family CAG-826; genus CAG-826. The sequence continues at coordinate 13,451 of CAZJKC010000007.1, forward strand.
TTAACATTTTTTGTGTAAGTCAAATAAGGAAAGAATTGGACATCAATAAAGTCATATGAAGCGTCTGAACTAGCAGTAAAAAACATACCCGCTTTTTTATTATATAAGTCCACATAACTCAAGCTCTACGTACACTGCGCGCGAGCGTAAAAATAGCCCGTGGAGCCATCGGCTTTCCAGCCGCTAAAAGTCTCGAAGTAGTCTGCGCCTTCGCCCATAAGGTTATCAGACTCTCTTTCATATGGCGCGATCCGTACTTTAAGTCCAGTCGGCGCCGGGTTCGTATTCTCTCCGTTTACTTTTTTGTGAAGCTTTACGCGAATTACATATTCCTCACCAATCGTAAAATCATTTAGTCCAGAACGATTATCATACAAACAAGAGTTATAAAGATATTTATTCGGTCCAAGTTCAGTATGGAGAATTGAAATAATCGTCCCACCCTCTACTGGGTCATAATCCTACCAAAGTGGGTCGGACGTCGGTTGCGCAACTGCGTCACCCGGAGCAATCCATCCGGTATCGTCCACAAAGTCAGACGGATTTACAATATAGTTCATTACAACGCTTGGAGAGATATATTTTGATTTGGTATAACCATAATAGGGTTTACCGTCTTTTGTATATTTATATACATATTGTCCAAGTGTTGTATCATAAACCGAAGCCTATTGGCGCACAAGGCGTTTGCCGCGATAATCGTTTGAAATTACGATACTTTTAGCGAAAGATGGAATCGGGACGCCATATTCACTTGTGCCAGAATAGGAAACATCTTCAATAAACCAATTCGGGCTATTAGTAATAACTCGATTTTCATCAGTTGTATACCCATCAGGGCTATACAAGAACTAAAGATAAGCCGCCTAATCCTCAATAAGACTGTAGAAGCAATAAATTTTCGAGCCGGCGCCGGGTAAGTCCTTCTCAGAGAGAGTCTTCTTACCCTCCATATCTTCTGGCTTTAAGGTCACTCCTTCTTTAATTACAACCTCATAAAGCGGTTCTTCGCGATACTACTTAATAACATCCTAATTGCTCGCCAACTTCCAGTCGCTTTCTTCCAAAACACGCGCCGCCAGTTCGGAAATTGTGCCTTGGTTATTTTCCAACTCTGTATCAAATTCCAAATTAAAACCCGTCTTAGACAGCTCGTTAATATAAATATTCTTCGCAGTATACGTAAACGTATAATTCTCCGAGTTTTCCTAAATATTCTTAATAACAAAGTCATACCACTTCATATCCGGGTCGTCGATGGCGCCGAGCCGCAATTTCACTTTACGTTCATTAACAAGTAAACTAATGAAAGGATTGTCAACAAGATCATTATCATCATCTAAATATTTATAATACAAACTAAAAGTAAGGGTGGAAGTTCCATTAGTGTTTTCGACGAGGTTCGCGCCAAAAACTTGGATAGGAGTATTCATAGAGTTAGAGCCAATTACACAGAGTTTTCGTTCGGAGTAGTATTGAAAGATTTCTTTTTTGGAACGTTCAACAAAGGTGTTCTCGTTTATTTGCCCCTCATTAAAGTCTTTATCCATCTATCCCGTACCGGGGAGCTTACCATTATACTCAACCGTTTTTTCTCCGTTTGAGACACTAAAAACGTTCACATCTTCCCAAAGCGAAATCTCGTATGGCCTCTTCTTGATATTACTCATTCTTCACCCCCTTAATAGTAAAGATAATCATATTCGATCGTAGTGGAGGCTTTGGTGAGTGCATTATCAGAGGAAATGTTTAAAGTTGACTCGCCGCGAGGAATTTTGAAGAAGTCTCCACCAGTGATATATTCATTATAAATTCGCCCGGTTTTTTTGTAGTTTTCATCTAAGCCTTCGATGAGGTTTATTGCAGAGTTGATAAGAACATATGAATCGCCCTCTTTCGGAGCAATACCGCTAGCAAAGTTCAAGACACTCCCGTCAATCGAGATATACTTACACTGCGCCGCTTCGTTCGACTTAATCATCAACTTGAAGTCCGTCTCAATATCCCCAGCGTTATATAAGTTAAAAATTTGGCTAGAAGGAATATACTCATCCAACTGACCGCGCGCCGACTTCATACGACTCGCTGCGAGCCATTCGTTTTTATTCTTCTCGGGATACTCATCTCCGAACTTGGCGCGACTGCGTGCATACGGGTCATAACAAGTAAACTGTAATGAACCCGACCCCTTATAAAGTCGTCCGTCTTCGCCCTCTTCAAAGGCCAAATACGAAATTGACGCCGTTCCCGTTACCTTAGCACGGTAAACCTTATACGGCGTCTCATCAAAAATTAGTTCATGTACTCCTTTATCTCCAAAAACAGCTTTCAACTACCCAAGTTGAGCTTCGGTCAATGCGTCAAAAGCATAACTTACCGAAAATTGCTTTTGGGTGTAATTACTACCCCAGTACATAGTGCCGTCCGCTCCTGAACGAACGGCAGTTTTGTCCTGCGAGGTTGGAAGCAGGTTATCACTATACCTGCTTCCATCACTCGTCCGCATTATTCCAAGGGTAGAAGAATGAATGTCTTTATAGGTAAAGCCGATATAATCTCCGCCTATACTCATTTGCATCCTCCTTTTCCTCAAATCTAATATAAAGTAGAATTTCTTTGAGTTTGATATGCTTATTTAAGTCGGTTTATCGAGTTCACATTCCGGTAGAGCCCGTCTTGGACAATCATACCTTTAACCTTGTCAGCCATCTTCTCGACGTCGTAATCGCTCGAGATAGACTCAACACTAATGTCGATGTCGTAATAGTTATCTCCATTGCCCATGCTGTTAGTTGACGGGTCGGCGCTGTGCCCGTTCGACATTAAAGATGCAAGAACATTCTTTAACTCGATAAAGTTTTTCGTATCTTGGGCGTTAAGTACGATTTCAGGTTTTGAGGGCGTACCGTCCAGCCAAGCGGGGCCGGTATAGTCGGCAATGCCGCCGGTTTTATAACGTGTAAGACCGCTTTTTGGGACTTTGCCCGTAATATTAGAACGAGAATATCCAACCCAAACGTAACCATCTTCAGCATAACTTTTCTACCCATTCCACTTAATATAATCATAAGCATAATAAGTTTCTGAATCATACATGTATACGCCCGTCCACCCGGTCTTTTTAACTCTTCTTCCATCCCAGTCATCGTCAACTGCATTATTATTATTTGAGCTCCCGGTGTTCTTCTTCTCTTCTTCTTTCGGTTTATCTGCCGTAAAAACTGCCGTACTGAGGTCTTCCATGGTCCGATAAGTTCCATCATAGTTCTAATAAACGCCGTTATAAGTATAGGTTCCTGTTTTGCCATCTTTTGTGCCTCTAACTGTTATAGAACCATCACTGCTAACTGCAGCATCCGTATATTTATTCCCAGCCGCATCCGTAAAGTCAACAGTTCCAGAAGTTTTCCCAATTTTCTCTAGCTAGTGGTCTTCTGCAAACCAACTCAACCCCTAAGACATCATTTCTTGGATTTCTTTTAACCAATTCATCTAGCCGGTTTCCGAAAGTCCTTTGAAGTTGTCCTTGTTTTTAAGAGCATTATCTAAATCGCTTCCGGTAATAAGGGCACCATGGCCGTCAATACCGGTTGCCATTACAGCGTAAATATCATCCCATTTGGCTTCACTATCACTCCAATGGTCAAGTTGCTCTTGTGCCAGTTCAATCTAACGTTCCCTCTATTCCTTTGCTTCATCATTTTGCTATTGTAACTCATCAATCTTTCTATCAATCAACTTATCCGTATACGACTACTACGCGTCCTCAATATCCTACTACAACTTCAAAATCTCAAGCGCATTGCCGCCAGACGTGTCTTGTTGCAAATAAATAAGCTTCTTCTACTAATCTTCCAACGAAGTCCTATCTTCCTCAAGTTCTCTATCCTCTCTCATCTGCGAAATCGAATCCGAGAGCGCGCTCAGTAAGTTGGAGTTCGTATCCGCGATTGCTTCGCTTATTTCGCTCGCATTATCAATCAACGCCTATTTCTGTGCTTGCAAAGCCTCGAAAACCAAATTCTCAAAGTCGAGATATTCGTCCTTACCTAAATCGGCCAACTCCTCAATCCGATCCTCAATTTCCATGAGTTCGTCTTCGGCGTCGTCCATCTCGTCCTAAATATCTTCCAATTTGGAAACGTAATCCTCAATGGCCTCACCCATATCCTCATCCGTAACCGCATCAATCTTATCCCAATCAATCTCAATGGTCATATCGTCCCAGTTGTACGTCGCATACTGCGCGAGGCCGGAGTTTTTACTTAAATAGTCCTCCATCTCCCACTTGCGTTTGTCGTACATTTCTTGCTGCTTTTGGCGCTCAACTTCAAGCACCGCAAGTTGTTCTTGGACATTTTCCCAAAGGTCTTTTGCGGTCGTGTTGCGCTTTGCGAGGATTTTATCGTATTGACGTTCAATTTTCTCGCGGTCGCGAAGAATTTCGTTAATGTCTTCGGTTAGGTTGTAGAGCCAATCGAAGGTGTTTTCCCAAATTTCGGCGGCTTCTTCGGCATCGGCCGCTGCAGATGTCGCGGAGGTTGTGCCGGAGGTGGAGCCGGTTGAAGAGGATTTTGAAGCGTTACCCGTATAGCCCCATTTGCTTCTGTACGCACTTGCATAGCGCGGGCGTAGTTTTGTTTTTTCTCCGCCGTTTAAAATGTTTTTGGTTTCGGAAGCATTGTAAACGGTGTCGCCCTTTTCGATTTGCGCGAGTTGGGGAGTTTCTGCGAGGTACCAGCCAGTTGCAGTTTGGTGGATTTCGGGGCCAGCTTCGCCTATCAGGGCGGTATGGGATGTGGAAGAGTCGTGGATGCCTTTGGCGTGCGTAGTGGCGGTAATTGCCTAACGAGCCTATTGTTTGAAGACATTCAAAGAATTATATGCTGATGTCAAATCTGCCTTAACATAAATAGTTTCTGAATCAGGAATAGCTGCATCAATTTCAGAAGCCAAAGTAGAATTTTCAGACATCTTGACCAAAACATCATAAGGCGATGCTTCATCAAGAGCCCCCTGTGTTGCTGTCTATAAAATGCTAGAAGATTCTTCATTAAAACCGACAGTTGCCTAAATTTCTGTAGACGGAGTTTCAGCATTATTTAATTGCTCCTAAATTTCAGCAGAAGCGTCCTCTCCTGTCCCTTCTACTGGTTCAGCGGTAGTGGGAACTGATGCCGTTCCACTTGTAGAAACGTCAGAAGCGTCAACAGTAGCCCCCTCTTCAGCCGCAGTTTTATACTCTACGGGTACTTTTACAGGATCGGCATCAGCTAATGTTTGCTACTCATCATGGAACTAACCCCAAGTGAGAGCGGCTTTGTCAGGGTCATAGTCATAAGTGATTTTTATTTCAGAAAGCCGACTTTCTATTGCCTCCCCCACTGCGTCGCCCACTAATTTTGCATCAGCTTCAGCTTGAGCCAAAGACTAAGCCTAAGCGGCAGTTTGCCCTTCAAGCAGTCCCGTTGTCAGCGTTGTCCCATCTTCGCTGGTAAATTTAAGTTCGAGAGGGGTCCCATTTAGAGCATTTTGAATATTCTAAACCGTATTGTTTACATACTCGTCTAAAGTAGCTCCGCTAAGTCCCGATGCTGCGCCTTGCTCATAAATTTTATCAAGATCTACCTTCGCTGTGTCGCCAGATTGAGTATAAAACTAATCATAAGTTTGCGATTCAAGTTCTTCTAATTCTGCTTTTGTATCTCTTATTTTAATCTAAACGCCGTTAAGCTAAGCAACAAGCTAATTAGCCTATTCTGTTTGCCCATTAGAGCGCGCCTCATCAATTTGGGCTTGTAAATCCGCCTCTTGAGCTTCCAATTCTGCCAAAGACTAGGTTGCTTCCGCGTAACCTTCCACAGAAGTTTTAGCAATTTCGGCTGTCAGGGCAGCGCCAGACTTCAATATGCCATCTTCGTCATAAAAATCGGTAATGGTGATTTTTCTTCCGTCTTTTGTTAATTCAGCGACAACTTCATCATAGGTTTTTCCATATAATTGCGCGATAGTTTCAATTTCTGACTTATCAATCTACTTAGAATTAAAAAAGCCAAGAGTCTTTCCATCTTTATATTCAGAGGTATTTTTTAAGTTGTCGTAAACTTTCTATATCCCTGATGCAAAATCATTACCCTTTAGCTCCCAAGCTAAATCAGCGGAATAATTACTAAAGTCGGTAAGCATCATACGAGCAAAGTCTTCAGTTGTCCCATATGCTTCAGCCAATGCAGCTACTACCTCATCGGTCGTAGCAGTTATTTTACCATCTTCGCCTGTCCCAAGAAGTTCAACGCCGCCATCATCCGTTTTTTGAACTCTAAGACCAGCTTTGTCTAAAGCTTCAGCGTTTCCGACACCTTCGGTGCCCAATTCATAGCCACCGAAATTTTTGCCTTCGGCTAAATTCGTCCAGAAATTACTCATGTCCTCAGTGTTTTCACCAAGAATTTCCGTAATTCCCTTCATACGAGCAACTAACAGATCTCCATAATTATCAGCTGTTTCGTTAATACCCGCGCGCCAGTTCTCTCCAAATAAGAAATCTAAATATTCAAAGTTCTGAGAATTTCCAACAGCGCCTTTGCTAAGATTCTCATTTAAAGTTTCATACGCCGTATTAAGAAAATCTCCAACTTCATTTTCATCAATTCCGGGGTCAAAATTTGACAATGTGTCTAAAGTCTCCGCCGACATCTGTTCCAATGAAGACATAGAACCCATTGCTGTCATAACATTATCTGTTAGGTCGGTAAAACTTAAAGACCCCTCAGAAATCAAAGTTAAAGCCCTTGCTAGCCCTTCAGCAGTAGTAACTCCATTGTCAAGCATTTTATCAAGAGATTTATAGCTACTTGCAAGACTCTTAACATCCTGCGCGCTAATTTCTTCTTGTTCTTTCAATATATCATCTAAATCTTCTTGGACGCCCTCAAAGTCAGAAGATTTAATAAAATACTACATTTGTGCACTTGCAGAGAAAGTTTCCTCAGCAACACCTTGCAATTGTTCTGCAAATTCTTTTGAGGCACCAGAACCACGAGTTAGTTCTTCTTTAAAAGCCGCCGCACCATCAATGGGGTTAGACCAATCGAAAGAATTGACAAAGCTCTAAATATCTTGCAAATCTTGGCTCGAAGTTTTTGTATCTTCAGAGATCTCAAGAAAGGCCTAATTTCCAAGATTAGTTAGCTAACCATTCCCCGAAGCCTATAAAGAGGTATCTATACTTTCAGCGACATCAACAAAATCAAGCCCCTATGCAGAATATTTGTCTTGGAGTGTTTGAACTCGTTCAACAATCCCTTCGTAGCCCTTCGTGAGGTCTTCGCTACCTTCTTCAATGTTAGTTACAATTTTTCCAGTTCCAACCTGAGTAGCCTTACCATAACTTTTAGCGAGATTTGCATATTTCTTTTGATATTCTTTTCGCGCATTGTTTAAATTGGTAAAAACCATATCGCCAAATTCATCAACAGTTTCAAAGCCAAAGGCTCCGGCCATTTCCTCAATAGAGTTATAACCGGTTCCTTTTAGTAGATCTTCTAAATTCATAGAAGTCTCGCCAGCGTTAAGACCCGGCAAATAAGATTTTAAAGTTTCATAAGAAATACCCGCGCCTTCATTCGCAAAAATTGAAGCAATTTTATTAGCAACGTCGGGGTCTTTTATCCTTGAGAAGGCTTCTGCAATTTCTTCTATATATTCATCCGCCGCTCCTTCATTGGTTTTAGTGGCCAATAAAGAACGCAAAGCAGCTCGACGTTCTTTCCAGCCAGAAGCCCCTTCTAATGCTTGATCTATCTCAATATCGCTAACTCCAAGGCCCCTCAGCTCTTCTTGCAGCTTACCTACAGTTTTTCCTTTCCATTCATCTGAGTTGGTATAATTCCCCTCCAACTTTCTAGAAGCCAAGTCAGAAGTCGCGTCTTTATATTTTAAATTATCATAATCGGCGTTATTCGCCATTGCAGCTTTAATAAAAGAATCAATAATTGCTTTTTCTTCGCTAGTTAGACGATTAAGTTCATTGATATACTCCGCATAGGCAGTATTGACTTCTCCCATCTATTCAGCAGAAATTTGTCCCTAGTCTGCTAGCTCTTGCATATAAGCGACTATAGAATCAGTATCACTTTCGGAGAAAAATTGAGTGTTACCAGACTCGTCTATTCCATAATCACTTATTCCTGTAGACTTTATTATGCTATTTATAAAGTCTTGATATGCTACGTCTTTATTAACGCCTGCTAATTCTTTTTGCGCGCTGAGCTCCATTAACAGAGCATTGTTCTAAGCTTTCTCTAGCCCAGAGATATACTCAGAAACTCCTTTTTCCGATAAGCCAAATTTACCATTAGTGTCAACTTCTAAGTATTTTGCTAGTTCAGGGAAGTCTGAAATAATACTAGAAACTGTTTCATTAACTTCAGCTAATTTATTATCCCAAGCCTCGGTCCCTTTTATTAGTCCATCAAGTTCACTTTCTAAGGAGCCTAGCTCTTCCATGCTATCATTTAAAGTTTTGATATCATCAGTTAAATTCTTATAAGCATCATTACTCTAATCGATAACCTTGTTTAAACGTTCCTGTTTTTCTTTATTGGTTTCTATGGCATTAGCAAGTAGCCATGCTCCAGCAACCACGACCGCTATAGCGACCTCAATAAGTGCAAGCTAAATGTTTGTAACTCCTAAAACTGCAGCCAAGCCACCTGAGCTTTGAGCCCATTTGCTAAAACCAGAAGCCGCTTTTACTCCTTCTCCAGCTGCCTACCCCGCTTTTCCAGCAACTCCTTCCTCAACCACTTCTAAAACTTTTCCTGCTGCTGCTGCGTCATCTACTGCATCGGACATTTCTGTTATTCCTTCAACAACATCTCCGATCTCGTCTCCTACTGCATCTACGCCAGCCTTTTGCATTGTCTCTGGCAAAAGGAATAGTCCGCTTTTTGTCTATCCCATACCAGCGCCATCAACATTTTTCGTCGCGGATTTAATAATTGCACTAGCACCGGTATTTCCTGTAGTAGGAGCTCCATTTATTGCGGCTTTTACCTTATTAACTTGAGCAATAACCGCGTCTGCAGTCGCCGTGGCATCTGTTACAATAGAGGCCCCTGTTGCCTTTACATCTGTAGTAACTGTAGCACAAGTTTCTTTCACTGGCGCCTCAGCTTTTTCTGCATTAGCTTCAACGGATGCACTCGCTTCTGTCGCAGCAGTTGAAGTAGCTGTCGCTGCCTCTGCTGCGGAAGCTTCCGCTGTTTTTCCTGTCTCTGAAAAGTGCTTTTTAATTTTGGCAAAAAGCCCATCATTAAAAGTTTTTGCAAAACCCTAACCAAAAGCCTGCCAGAAAGTTACCCCTTCAGAGATATCAGCATTAAGCCCTGCAAAAACAGCATTTGAAGTAGCTTTTAATAATTTAAAAGTGCCTATTAAAAGCGTAACTTTTGCCGCAAAGCTAACAAAACGGCTTTCAGAATTTGTAAGGTTATTTACAAATTCAATTACATCTGTTAACGCTGTAACAAACCACTTAATTAAGTCACTATTAGCAACCCCCATTGCAAATTCGTTCCAAGCGTTTTTCAACTCATTTAATTTTGTTTCTAAAGAGTCAAGTGTCTTTTCAAATTGTTTTTGCGATGAGCCGTTGCTGTCATACGCCGCATCCACAAGTTCCATGGTGCGGTCGTAATCCTACATCATTGCAATAAAACGAGATTGCTGTCGAGAACCCGCCGCCATCGTGGCTATGTATCTTTGAGTATTGGTGTCCAAAGAAGACCAACGCTGTGCTAAATCAAGAAAAACATCGTCTAAATCACGGAATTGTCCTTCTGTATCACGTAACGCGATTCCAACCGAACGCAGTGCCGTTTCAATCTTGTTCGCGTCAATAGACTCTCCGTCTATTGGCTAAATTGAAGCCGGATCCTTTTTTAATTCTTGGAATCTTGCAATAATGGTCTTCATCGCAGTGCCGGCCGTTTCCGCAGACTCACGCGTCGTCTCAATAATTTGAGAAAGAAAAGCCGAAGTCGTCTCAAATTCCATATTCGCAGATTTTGCAATTGACGCCGTCTTCGTCATAGCGGTCGCAATTTCATTAGTGTCGGCCGCAGTTATGGCTGCCAGTTCTGAATAAACATCATTAACTCGCTGGGCAGACGTATCATTCAATTCCATGTTAAAACCACGTAGCGCTGCGGTCATTTTGTTCGTTGCGTCTTCGTATTCAAGCCCCGCAATTCTCGCCATTTTCATTGTCTCAGTGCCAATTTGGAAAACCTCATTGGTGTCCAAACCCTACTGATAAAACAGCGTCATCGTCTCATAGGCGCCGAGGGTTGTTGTACCCAATTCATTCGCCGCCGCAGTATACCTCGGTAACTAATCCCACATATCACCAATGCTAAAATCGGTTACTGTGGCTGTTTCGGTCATTGCGGCGTCAAGTTCTTTTACAGAATTTATTGCAGAACGAAGCAGTTTCTAAAATAACTAAACAGCATTATTTATTCCAAAGAAGTAAGCTATTCTATTTTTCATTTGCTCCATACTTTGGACATATTCAAGTTGAGCTTGCGTTAACTCTTTCGTTTTTTCGGCAGTTTCACCTACTGCGCCCTAAGTGTTTTTCGCCCCAGTTACCGCTTCGTCAAAACTTTTTGCGACTTTTTCAAGCGAAGCTTTCATTAAATCAAACTTATCGGTTTCAAGCCCGCTTACTTTACCGTCCATAATTTGGAGAAGCGAATTTACAACCTCAAGAGTAGTTCCTATGGCAAGAATATTTTGCTACCAAGTCGCATTATCGCCCTATGATTTTGAAAGCCGTTGATAATTATTATATAATTGCTCGAGTTTTGCAGAAGCCGTCTCGAGGTCCCCGCTATTTAAAGCTTCGATAATGTCGAGCCGGTCTTTTTTGTTCGAGTTTGTGGAAACTTTATCAAGCAAATCCTTTAAATTGGTTACTTTTTCTAGCACCTTGCTAGCACTCGCATCAAGATTGGCGAAACCCTTATCTCCGCCCAGCTTCGTAACACTACTCTTAGCATTATCCAAAGCCTTAGTAAAAGTCAAAACTTTTGCGTCTGTTTCGTCAAGCGAATCATTTAACGCAGTAATGCCACTCTCAGAAACTGATGCAAAATTCGTCCCACCAAGAAAATCTGCGAAAGTTTGCTTTATTTCTTTAATTTTCTACTCAAGCTCTTTAATCTAATTTTGTGTTGAACTATCAATCTTAAAAATCTAGCTAACGTCAACGCCTTCAGCCGTTAATTCTTTCTACGCACTTTTGACGTATTTTAAAATCTCATTATAAGATTTTTTAAGTTCTTGTGCGCCCTTATTTAAAGAATTGGCTTGCCCTTTTGTTTCAATGGGTTGCGACAACTTTTCCTTAAAATCATCTGCCTATTTTTCAAATTTTTGAATCGCCGCTGTAAAATCCGCTTTCAAAGAATCTGAAAATTTAATTTTTGAAAAAGCCGAAGCTAACTTGCTAACACTACCCTGCGCGCTAGATACATCAGCCAAAATTTTCAATGTCGCAGTCATTGTAGTATTTGTATTCCCCATTGTCTCCCTCCTTTATAAAAAAATCAGCATTGATATTGAAATCAATGCTGACTAGAATTACATATCAGAGTCTATGTCTTCGTCCAAAATCTGCAACTACATTGCATAAGACGAACCCCTTACTCCCGTTGGAATGGCCAATGCATCCAGACGACCGACCACTGGATCTGCATTTTTACCCAACTTCATAGATAAATCAGACATCAATTTCAATTTTGGAATTATTACAATCCCAGTATGGTCATGTCCAGTTATATCGTCCTTTACTCGCGTTTTGCCCCAAAGAGACACATAGCCTTTTAAAAGCGGCTGACCTACTACAAAAGTAGACACGTTATCGCTTTTATACTCATATTTATAATCGAGAATTACATCCGTATACGGCGCCGGTGCCTAAAAATGAGTCGCGTCGACTTTTGTAATCTCGAGTTTTTCGCCTTTTAAATCATACACATATAAATTTTCGTCGAGCGGCGCGTTCTTGAACGTTATGATGCCGTTCTCGTCGCTCTCCGTACGCTCGCGCGCCATCAACGTATAAGAGTCTTCAATCTCTTTTACCAACTTGGCGCCCGTCATTAGCGCGAACTGGTCTTTTGAAAAAATCCCTTGGGTGAATGTGATGGGAACATCTTTGGTTGTTTCCCAAAATACCAAAGGACGATTATCAAAACCGCCGTTAGCAGTTTTTATAACTTTCTATTCTCCAAATTGAGCTATTTGGATTGAGTCAAAGGCCGCGATTGTTTCGCCTTCGTCGATCGTTCGCCCATTTAGCTCTATAGGATAAGTAGATTTTATGAGGACTTGGTACAGTTCTTTAAATCCAAATTGAGTTTCCATCCTTTTCTCTCCTAAAAGAAAAAGGTGGGTAGAACCAGCCACCCACCTTTTGAGTTATTTAGTTAATAAGCTATTAGCCGTCACTAGCCGGGACGCTATAACTCACGAGTTTCATCATGTCGCCAGACTCGGGGCGCATGACTTCAAGGTTCATGTTGAAAGTCGAGGGGTCGCCTTCGGCTTCCATAGTCAGAGTGACCTCAGACAGCATCTTAACCTTGGGCATAATGAACTGGAAGACATTTATATTCATATAGAGTCGTAACCTCTATACCGTTTACAACTGCTTATGTTTTCACATAAGATTAGACTATATCTTCACCCTCAAAATTCGAGGGGCGCAACATTTCGGGAGACTTCTCCCTACGTCATAGTGACTAGTCGTTGAGCTATGGAAGGTTATAGTATTCAAAGTCAAGCTCTTCGTCATAAGTAAATATATATTCTCCAACTCGTTTTCTTCTACAATTTTTATTCGCACAAGCGGAGCACGTTCCCATCGGAAAATTATAAAAGCGATCGGCATTTCTTGCACTTTCAAACTCCTTTATCAATTCGCCCTTTAGATTAAATTGATAAATATGTTTTCTGTGAGATTTCTTTTCTTTTAAAACTATTAAAGGTTCGTCTTTATATGTCCAATAAAATCCATGAGCCTACCGGCATCTACCACTTAAAACATTTAAAATTGCACTTATATGGCAATTATTCGCCTCTGCCGCCGCTTGAATTGTCGGAAAAGTGTTTATTTTTTCTTCTTTTAAATTATACTAATCTACTGGACGAATATTATGCTGCCCTTGCCCACCGGAGTCAATATTATATCCGTTTGGAACAAGAGTGTTTTCCTTTTCAATCCAATACTTTTCACGCTCATCAATTTCTTCTTCTTTAACTTCTTCTAAAATCTCACAAGTAAAATTGGTTAGCCCTCCAAAATGGCAAATCGCATTCCAAAAGCAAGGGGAACCCTAATACCCAGTGCCATAATCATCTTTTCGTCTTTTCTTTAAGCTTGTCCTTGTTTGACCGACATACGCCTTTCCATTTGGCGCGGTATATTTATAAATATAAGCCATAATATAATCCTCCATAGTTGCTGATTGCCCATTGTTACATTCAATCAATTTTTAACATTCACGCTTGTTGTGTCCAACTACGTTTTAGTTTGATTGACTTTAGGGGTTTCCAGCATTTAATTGCGTTTAATCGAGCAGCTTACGCCGCAAGTGAGCTATTCCAAGTTAACTCATCTTCACCAGTCTTCTCGGAGCGACGGTAAGTATCTCCGGTAAAATAGTAGGTGCCGGGGAACTTATCACCAGAAATAACAATCTTCTGGCCATCTACAGTAATTTTAGCAGTTGCATAAGCCGCATTGGTTTTATCCTGCAGCTTGGCTCCTTTTTCATCATAATAAGTGACAGCGCCATCAACCGTAAACTCCTGAGAACCGATCTTAATTTTCCCGTCAGCCGTAATAGCACTCGGCTTAACAGTTTTAAGAATAGAGGTTTCCTCACCAAAACGATCTGTATCCGCAAGATCGACGCCATACATCAACGCCATTGATTTCGTAGAGAAAACCGCATCTTCCAGAGTGACGTTAATCTCCTTGTTAAAGTCCCAAGTGATTAGTTTCGGATTCCCCTTACCACCGCGAGCAGAAGTATTTTCAGCAGTCTGCTCAATTGTAGAAACTTTCAGAGTATCTAAAAACAGCACAGGGGCGCCGGCTTCGCCATTATCATCAATTTCGTAGAATACGCAATCGGCAACTTCTTTAATACCATAGCGATCGAGAATGCTAGCCATTAAACGTAGCCTCCTATATTTTATTTTAAATTTTGAATCCAATATTTTGGTTTAACTTTTTTCGCGTCTGCACCAGCCAGTAAAGAATCGACATCTAGTTGATACTTTTCCTTTTGTTGATACATATCAACCAAAGTTCTAGCCGCCACATACGTTATCTCTCCAATATTAAGTGGAGTAATACCCATTCCCATACAACAAATTGCTGCCATCAGTGTCTCAAGACTTGGCCCTCCGCCCTTCTTGGCCTTAAGCTTTTCACGCATACGCCCTTTAGCCTTAATCCGCTTAACACGAGGATCTTCGTTAGGGCGCGGAGGCTCAACCTCCGGCAAGCTGTACGCAGCGCGAACCCGATTTTGGAATTCAAAAAATTCATCTTCTTCCAAAAAACTCAGCTTCGCCATTACGCTTTCCGTCTACCCAGCATCAATTTTAAGTTGTTCAAGAATTTCTTTCGCATTTCCAATTAAAATTTTCTTCTAATCAAAAAGCATACATATATCTGTATGGCAGAAAAACTAGAAAGCTTTTTCTACCAGTTGTCGATAAGCGGGGTCGTGATACGAATTAGCCAGCATAAACTCATAAGGAGTCGGAAATACCTTTATCTCATTCCCATCCTTAACAAGTTCATCTTCAATTTCTTCCTAAGAAAGAGTTAAAACTTTAACATAATATCCAATCTCGTCATTCTCAACGATTTCTCTCACAAGCGGTGCATATATCTTTAGCTTCCCTTTAAAGTCTTCCGGGGCACCAAGAAAAAACTTTTCATTAGTCATTCGTAATCAACCAGAACTCTTGCTCATAGCAAGACATTTCGTCTGTCAAAAAATTCAAACTAAAATTACCACCAGTGATAACTCCAAGACCTTCAACTCGTTTTCCCTTCAAACTCTTCTCAATTTCGCCCATTATCGCAAACGGGCGCAGATTCGTATCTTTAATCATCCACTAAGTAAGTGGAACAAAAACTTCAATCCCCAATTTAATATTTCTATACTCGTCATTGCTACCATTCTTAATCCCAGTAACAACTCGAAGCGAAACCACAGAATTAGCCGTTTCTTTCGGCCCCATTCGTGGTACAATTTTTATTAACTTGTCAAAAACTTCTTCTTGTTTCTACTTAGCGGTCAACGTTGGCTAAGACAAAGGGTCTTTATCCGTATAGTACAGCAAATTAACTAAATCATCATTCGCCATAAGGCGTTTCATAATTCTCTAAAGGTTAACTCCAATTTCACTACAATTTCCAACCATTACGCTTCACCGCCATTTAACCAATAGAAGTCATCAGGGTCGTCTTCTTCCGTTTGCTCCGGTGCAGGCGACCGATCATAGAGATAAATCGGGTCAACAGTTACATACTCAACGCCCGGACTGGACTGAATATCATAACCAGTGACACGATACCCCTCAGTTATTCCGCCGGTTGTTATTTCAAGATAAGTGTCCTTACGCAGCGCCGACTGGATAGGCATTACAAAAAAACTTGATTTAAGATTTTCGTTATAAGTAGTATCCATGCGCGAGCGCGATTTTAATTCGTCTTTTAACATATTATTTTGTTGACCGTACATATACGCCCAGCTTGACCACTCGGCGCCGTCTGCATCGACCCACTGAATAAAATGCGTCATTTTTAGAATTATGTAACGATTATAACCACTGGCTTTGATTGTCTCCAACCAATAAATCATCCAAGGCTATTCGTTGCCGTCTTTATCTCGAATTTGGAGAATCGTTCCAGCAGGAATATTCATATCAACACGAGTAAGTAAATACTGCATTGTTTCTGTCTCGTCCTGCTTGTACCTCTCCTTTAAACCGGGAACCATTTCGTCATTATAAACGAAATCAACTCTATATATAGATTTGAGTAACAAATCTTCAAAAACCTTTTCACGTTGTCCTTGAATACGAGATTGATAATCAGTTCCAAAGCGATTTAAACGCTTTAAATAAACGTCATAATAATCCATCAATCTTTTGAGAGAAGATTCATACAGTCGAAAATAGTAGAGCGAAAATATTCATATTTAAGATACCGAAGCGTATTTAACTTATAAAAAAGCCGATAATAGTTAATCGTGCGCCGCTCCTCTGGATACCCCTATAACTCAATCAAAATCGAGTCCAAAAACTTTTCCCATTCTCTACCTTTCTCATACTCACAAAGTAAACCAAAAAGCTTATTTTTGAGTTTATTATTATATGCTTCTTTGATAATTGGTTCCATTACTCTCCTGCAAGAGTACCGTATTTAAACGGTTTGCCCTCCCGTGAGCGGTAATAAGCGCTTTCCTACCAGTGAGCCAATTTCCTTTCCGACTCAATGCTCAGGCGCAACTTATCCAATAAATTGGCTTGCGAGAAGTCGCGCTCTTCATAAAGCGGCTTAACATTCTCCCAAGTCATAATCGAGCGGTTCAACCACTCGCATTTCATATAAGAAGCAATAATCTAAATTTCGACATTCGACAAATCTTCCTTGAACCCATTTTCATCATGCTCAAGGGAAACTCGCGGGAATTTAAACCAAGGAAGTGCTGCTTCCATAATGGAGTAAATGTCGGCTTCGACCTCTTCCCGCGTCCACTGCGCCCACTCGTCTTCAAGAATTTTAGTTAAAAAAGCATCGTAAACTTTAGTGTAAGGGGTCATTTATTATTCCTCCCCAGCAACATTCTCCTTGTCAGCCTTTTCAATTTCGATGCGCTTAAAAATTTTGATGCCACTGGCCTCTTCAACGAGTTGAATACGATCCATGCTAACGGTTTCGTAATGCTCAATCATATATTCGGCCAAAAGCTTTTTCTGCTCAACGCTCAAGGTCGGCAGAGCTCTTTTTAACTCCGAAAGGGGCATCTTTGTAGAATAGCGATCCAGCAGCTTCTCGTCAAGCGCAACTACTGCCGGTTCAGTCGCATCATCGGCTTCAAGCCCAAGCTCTTTCTTAAACTCCATATCCTCAATGTACAGCAACCCCTGACGGAATAAATACTCAACGCCGGGATAATAAAAAGCCTCGCGCAGAACATCCTTGGGCACCGGCAAACGAGTGCCGCGCTTCGGCCAATCGCGCCGATAGTTAGAATTGGGAAGCGAAAATCCAATCGTACCTTTGCCCATGCTCTTAACAAAAACCATATCTTGTGTAGCCATAACACTAATTCTCCTTTTCACTCATAATTTTAGAAAAAGGGGAGGAAGTTAATCCTCCCCTTATAGTTATTAGATATCATAGGGGAACTCAGAATTATCAACAATAGCAGTATTCTGATAAACGCCCCAGTTGTGATGCGTAAGAATCGCAGCGCCCATCTTACGATAAGCCATAATCTCAGTAGAATTATCGCGGTTCTGACGGTCATAAACCTGAGTATTGCCCTCGAGAACAATCTTCACGACCTTCTCCTTGCCAGCAGGAAGCACATAAGCAAACTGCGGGTTAATCCAAGTCGTAGTATTGGACTCATCAAGGAAGGACTGCGGAATCTGAACAATGGGGGTGCCACGGAACAGGTTCACATAGCCGGTATTGTGAATTGCGTCAATGTCAGCAGGATGATAAATGCCGCCGTAATTGCCATTAGCAGCAACCGGGACAATGGCGTCGGGGCCCATCGCACCAACGAACTCGGGCGGCGCAAAGATAACAGCAGAGCCACCATACGCCTTGACGGTAGAAATCAGATTGAACATCTTGTCACCATCAAAACCAGCAAAAGTAACTTTGTTAGCCTCGGGACGGCCAGCGGCGCCAGCGGCGCTAATCAGAGCCTTCTGAACCTCGCCAAACACGGCATCAGTCAGACCCTCAGTGATAACATCCATAAGCTCGCCAAGGTCTTCGGCGCCATCAAGCCAGCGCTCGAAGTCCATGGTGACGCCTCCGCCGATAGCCTTGCCTTCCAGAGTGAAGGTGGACTTATCAAGGCGGAAAGTCTCATAAACACCAGACAGGCCAACCTGCGTAAGGAATTTCTTGGCGCGATTGCGGCCAAGAGAACCACGCTTGAAGATAGCCTTCTGGCCCTGCGGCACCTGCTGAATCTCAGCAAAAGCGCTCATAGCACCAATAACTTTATTGGGAACTACTTCATCAGCGGCCTTAATAACAATTTCAAAAATATCGTACTTATTACGATTGAACTCATTGATAGAAGAAGCCAGACCGCGAATACCATCGCGCAGGGCCTCGTTCACGTTCTCGACAGTAAAGTTAGCAGGAGCCGTACCACGCACGGAATGTAAAGCTAACTCTTTAATTTCATTAACAGTCATATTACATACCTCCTCCTAAATTACTCAATCACTTGGAACTTAATGCCAAGCTGACCATCGGGCATAGTGGTCTTAAGAATAGCCATCAGCACGGGGCCTTCAGCCGGCTCAGCCTTGCCCAGCTTGATATAGCCGTTATCAGCGCAGACACCGCCATATACGGGGTTCTCCGCCAGCTTATCCTTCGCAAGGGCTTCAACCAGCGTATCTTCATCAGCAAAGTCCGCCTCGTCGTAGCAGACAGTGTTAGTAGTAAACTTGTCGCCAACGGCCAGATATCCAAGACGGGGCAGGAAGCTACCACGCTCCAGCGCCCAGTTCTTCAGACCGGGGAGACGCTCATCATACATATGCTCGGTACTGTAGTGCAGAGCAATGGGGAACTTCCCACCATCCTCGGGGAAGGCCACAGTGCGGGCAACATTATTAACGGCCAGAAGCATACCATTTTCAGCAGGAATCTCAGCGAAGTCCTCGGCATCCAGCGCACACTGAGCTTCAATGCGGCCGTCGCGACGGAAGGCAACCTGATTAAGTTCCAGCTGGCCATAACCATCTTTAGCTAACTTAACAATAGCCATAATTTATTCCTCCATAAAACTTATTTCTTATATTGACTAAGAATAGCCTCAATACCCGTAAGGTTTTCATCCACATTAGGAATCAACTGGGGTTGAGTCTTCAAAGAGAAGATGTCGGGATTAGAACACTTTAACTCATACGCAAGCTCTTTGTCAAGGTCGCGCGCCGTGTAATTATCCATTTCGTTTGTATACTTCTCAATAACTTCTTCCGAAAGCTGCTCGGTGTAGCTCTCAATAACAGCTTTCTTCTCAGCATCTTCGACACCTTTCTTGAAGGCGGCTAAAGTCTCATTTTCCGACTGCAGAGCCGCGAACTCGCCATTCACACGATCAAGCTCCGCCTGCAAATTTTCATTCTCTGTTTTAAAAGTAGAATTAGCTTCCTCAAGCTCACTAATTTTCAGACCGAAATTCTCAGAATTTTGTTTTTCAGCTTCTAAATCAGCGCCCAGAGTCTCAACCTGACCCCGCAGAGAAGTGAAAGTTTCGTCAATTTTTTCAAATGTATTATTATTTAACTTCTGAATAGCATCAAGAGCCATCTTTTCAGCGTTTGTGATGTCAACAACATGGCACTCAACGCGATCGCCCAGCTTCAGACTATCAGTAGAATCGTCTTTAGTATAGTAAACGCGCTCGTAAGTGCCAGCACCGTAATTACGCACCAGAGCATAGTCATCATAAATAGCACAGATACCGTAATCAACAGTGTAATTACCCTCTTCACAGTAGTTAACATTCAGCAAACTCCAAATAGCCTGTTCTTTATCGGCATCAGAAAGTTTGAAGTTAATCTTATCCATAACGGGATTTCCTCCTATTTGTTTTTCATTAACCGCTAACTCATATTGTTTAATGCGCTCAAGCAGTTCTGCCGCAGAAGAATTGAGAGAATAAAAAGCAGCGCCTTCAAAGCACGGCTCTTTATCATCTCCTAATGCGCACAGCCCAAGGAAACAAGCGTCAGTATACTTGAAGTACCTGCGCCCGTTAATGAACTCCCAAGCGCCTTTGATAGACGGACGGTAAAGTTCCATAGATTGACCTTTTGTCGGAATTAACGAAGCCTCCTCGTAAATTCCAGTAAAAAGATAGACGTCGGTACACGCATAAGTGCGCGTCACTCCGTCCTCGTCCATGTGCTCCTCCCACGCGAAGTTCATCGACTCCTGCGCCGGAACGATACCATAAATGCGCCCCTCTGAGCGCTCTTGCCCATGGTCAGTAAAGTCATCACCATCAAAAATGCCTTTAACAGGCGCATACGGCAAAGTCGCAACCAACTTATCGGCAA
>CAZJKC010000007.1:33971-41990 GCA_964546565.1 uncultured Staphylococcaceae bacterium
TCAAAAATGCCTTTAACAGGCGCATACGGCAAAGTCGCAACCAACTTATCGGCAAATTCATCAGTGATATAGCCGCCATTGCGGTTGCCGTATTTATAAAAAATACGGCAACGCGATTTGGACAGCACTTCATTAACTTGAGTTAGCTATTGGTAAATAGTAATCGGAAATTCAGTAAGTAGCATATCCATTACTTAGAACCTCCAGCCTAATTGTCTAATGATTTCTCGTTCTATAAGGTTTTATCAGCTTTTTCGCTGTCATCTTTCGGAGGCGCGCCGCCTTCGTCGGTCGCACCTTTTCCCTCAGAGCCGCTTTGGGTATATGCAGAAGAAAGTGGTTTCAACTTGGTGTCTAATTTCAAAACCGAGTTTTCCAAATCCTTAATATTACCCAGCTCTTTCTGAGAGAAGCCCTAAGCAACTGCCGGTAACAAAAAGCTGTAGCCGGACCCAGCCAACTTAAATGCGTCAGAAATATAATCCGATTCGTTTTGATACGAAACCGGAAGAATCATATATCTAAACATAATGTTGGAGTTGCCATAGAGTTTATTGATTACGGAAGTCACGAATCTCGCAAATTTGTTCGCAAGAGACATCATTAACGCGATGTCTTTTTTGATTGCACTCTAAAGCGTTGAACTACCTGTCGAGGCGAAAAGCTCGGCACTTGTTCCTGCCTAAGAGTAGATGTTCTGATACATCTTTTGGATTGTGTTGTCCGCAGTAGTATCAGAAGTGGTCTTTGAAACAATCGAATCGACATCGGTATAAGTCGTCAAGACACTTAAATTCTTGTTTCCTTTAAGCATCTACACGGCGCCGGAGTGCATTTCCGCAGCTTCATCTGGCTCAAACAAAAGTCGGCCGTCAGTTAAATGCGGGACTTTCTGCACTAAAATTTTTCGGATTTCTTCCAAGTTGCGCTCTTTGTCGAGTTCAATAGCATCATCGTATCGTAAAGCTTGTTTAACGACTCCAAGGAAATAAGGAATCCCATCAAAGAATGGGAAGCAAATCCCGCTTTCCGAAGGCACGATAACCCACGGGTCGCTTAATTTGCCTTTACGATATTTGCGCCATGCCGATTGAATAAACTCGGGATAAACCGAAAGCGCGGTTTTGCGTTCTGCTTCGTCAGTTATCGAATAAAAATAACTGACATTAAATTCAACAATCGAATTTCCTTCTAAGTCTTTGAAACGAGTCCGGCAATAAGCCGGAGGCAAATCAAAAGCGCAAAAGCCCTTTTTATTGTCTTCCAAAGAAGTTCTGATGCCATAATAGCTTCCATCTCGTAAAGCCTTAAACGCGCAATCCGTCAGAAACACGGGCAAATTCATTTTGTCTACATATGTTACCGCGCCATTATATCTTTTTTTAATGTGGTCGGTGGAGAGATCAGTACCAAAACTTGGATTTGGGATTAAAATGCCCACATATTTTAAAAGGGTAGCGTAGTAAATAAGTAAACTCTTATAAATTCCATCCCGCGCGCAAACATCGCGCGAAAGCTTTACTTTTGCATTATAGTCGCCCGAAGTTAAGATGCGATCGATCTCTTCTTCGGTGTACTAACGAGGCGGCGCCTCGTAATGGCCATTGCCATACCAGCGCGAATGCGAGTACGCACGGTCATTCGCCGCCACCATCGTACTGGAAGCACGTTTATACGCATCGAGACTAAAAGTCCCTAAAGTGTCTTTAACGTTTTCCATAAATCAAGTTCCTCCAGTAAAAAATGTCAAAGTCCGGCCACCTATTCCAGAACGGCGGCGCGCCTTCTACGCCTACTCTTCCTCAAGCTCCTTAATGCGCCATAGCCCATACGAAAAAGATGAATACTTATCGTCGGGATACCGCGTGTTAATCGGCTCAAGTTGAATATCAAGAGATGCGCCCGTCCTTTTTAGGCGGAGGTTGGACATTTCTTCAAAAAGTTTTGTGGTCATTTCATGGGGAAGAAGGCGCTTAATGCGCTGTTCGACCGTCATTTTTTGACCGACTTTGGTTGCGAGCAAGGCGCTTTTAGCTTCTTGCTCTTTTATTAAGAAGTGGACAAGTCCACTAGAAATGCGCGTATAGGTGTTGCTGTGGATTTTTGGTTTTAATGAACCGCTTGCTTTTAGACTATAGAGGATGCAAATTGCATCTTTGGGCTGAGTTTTTTTGAAGTCGTCATCATTTATAAAACCGTAGGGAGGAAGATATTCACCATCTTCGGTATAGTGGGGTTTTGTCATTTCCTCGCCCAAGCCGATTCCTACATCATCTTCCACACTGGTTGTTGGCCAGTGCACGCCGCACACATACGGCTGCTACATATTACTATGCAGATGAGACTATATCATCTTCCATTTGGAAGCCCCTTTTTTCAAGTTACTTAACTTTACATAATAGTCGTTGAACATTTTTGACGAGCCGGCGCCAACTGCGTCGTCATCAAATTTTGCTGCTGATTGTCCCTAAGGAGTTCCCAGCAATTTAAGGGGTTTTCATTAGCTATCTCTAACTAATGGGCCTAATTTTTAAGCCGTTGGTATCTATAACAACCTCACGCGGATTATAGCGTTTTATAAACTTCTTAATTTCAATAGCCTAAGCCTAAAAGGTTTTGGTTTTCGCTTCGCGCCCGATAACTTCGATATTTACGAGGGTTGAATAGTATCGGCCTTGGTTATTTACGTTGACGCGAAATACACAAAGTACTGAAGCATCATTTATTCTCAATAATGTTCGTTAAGGCGCGTTACTGCCTTAGCCGTCAGAAGACTGCCTTATATTACTATAAGGTTCAGACTATATCTTCTTCCTTATTTAGGAAGTTCTATATTTCAAGCTACTAAGCCTTACTCTCTTTCGAGATAGTCGTTGAACCAAACAAGTTATCTAAGATTTCTTTTAATGAATCCTAATATTGATAGGGAATAATAAAATAATTTAAATCATGCGATAAAGCCAACTCAATTTTTTTCTTATCTCGCTACTAAGCCCTTTTAAACCCTTCTTCTGTTTGATGAAAGTGAGGCGTAAAATAATAATGCTATGAACCATGAAATTCAATGATTAAATTTAATGCAGGTAAATAAAAGTCGTAGCGGGTCCGAGAGTCCATCCAGTCCCAATGTTTTTCTGCCTCGTATTCAATTTCATGTTTTTGCAAATATTTTTCAATATACAGTTCTGCGCGAGAACGAGTTGCTTCGCATTTAGGGCACCTAATTCCTCGTTCTCTCATTGTAGAACAAGGTAAAATTGTAAAGCAAAAACCGCATTTACATTTTAATAAAACTTTATCACTTAAAGAAGTGAACTGCTAAATGGTAAACTAATGGTCATACTTTTCATCTAATAAATACTAATAAGATTCTTGATTACAATTTCTTCGAGAGCCTGAACAGCAAGAACAATTTAAATTTTTACGGTCGCCCCATCTAAAATCATTTATCTAATTACATAATTTACACCTAAATTTAACCCTAATATGCCTTTGAACATATATATCTAAAAGTTCAATATCAGGGCTATTTTCCGCTAGTGCTAAAATATCTTCTCGATTTTTTATTTCTCTTGCACGAAGTGGAGGATGACAATTTTGACAAATCGTCTTTGTATGACGTTTTATAATAGTCTCAGGGCGAGCATCAAATTCCGCGCCGCATTGTAAGCATTTAAAATGACAGTCTTCCGTCATTTTAGTATATCCTGTAATTTCAACGTCCTCGTTAGGCGCGAATTTCTTCATTCTTTCTTCAATATTAAATTTCATTATTTTCTCCTCTTGTTTGGTGCTGATTGGCCTTTAATTAAACTTTAGGATTACTCCTTGGTTCGACCAGTTTAATTGTTTCTGCTTTCGCGGCTTTCGTGATTTAGAGAAATCATCACGCGAGCTTAAACGGTCCTGAGGCGTTCCCAGCTTTTAATAGAATTTTTTTCTTACCATTACTGGCAAGGTGAGCAAGTTGTTTTACCCACGTCTACTGATATTAAGTAGAACTACTTCGAGTTCACTCTGTTTTTTGCGGTCATTTCTGGATTTTTTATTTTACGGTACTTCTAAAGCTTATCATAATTAAACCATGATTCTTCAGAACTGCCAGCCCAATGAGACATATATTCACGAGCAAATGACTCTTCATTATAGGAGGGAGAAGTACGTAATTTATTAACATAAGTCTTGTCCAAAAGGCCGTGCATTACCGGCACTCGATAATCACATCCAAATACAAAGGTTGACTCTGGATGGATAATTGAATCTTCAAACAAGTCAATTAAAATGTCGTATGCAAATGATGTTTTTACACCAGCAGATGTCGCGAATATACGTTGTTGGTTGGGTTCGTTTGGGTTTACAGTATTGTCAGGAAGACGCCGAGAGACGTTTAAGAGAGGTAGGACGATTTCATTTATTGGAGTTTCCTCGTGGTCCCTTGTCTCATCAATGAGGCCGCCATGCCTACGTCCGCCACGTGTACTGTCTAAAGCTCCTACGCAATTATGTTAATCTTAATATTTCTATTAAGTTCAGACTATATCTTCACCATGCCGAATTAGTTTAGGTGTTCTCTTTTAGTCGTTGAGCCAATAAATTTTCAATTTTATTGAAATCTAAATATGAAATAGTAAAGAATTCAAAACCCCGTTTCTTTGCTTCCTTTTCTTTCCACTGGTCAACACGCTATTGTTCTTCTAGAGTTAGTTGGAAAGTAGGCACCCATTCATAATGCTATCTGCCATGATATTCTATCAATAAATTATAATCTGGCAAGTAAAAATCGTATCGTTTTCTATCGCTCCATTCAAAAACTTTTTCTTTAACAAAAGCGATATTATGTTCAGTTAAATAATCCATAACTCTCCGCTCTCCTTTAGACGCCTTTTTGGAACATTTTGGGCAATAGGAATGACCACTAATTACATCCCCCGGGGCTATTTTAAAGATAAAGCCGCAGCTATGCCTCATTAAAGTTTTCTCATGAGAGCCTTTATACTCACCAATTAGTTCAAACTCGCTAGGGAGTTCTTTTTTAAAACCCTCTCCGGTTTTTCTTTTAGCATTAAAACCGCAATGAATACAAGTAGGATATTTTAAAAACTCTACATATGGTTTTTCCGTTGTCTCTCCACAATTGTCACAAGAATAAACAACAGTAGGCTTGTGCAAATTAGATTTATATCCAAATTTTATAAAAGCCAAGTCAGGCCGTCTTTCTAAAACTTGCAAAACTTGTGTCGCATAGGTGGAAGAAAAGCAATGAGAACAAATATGCTCTCGTTCTTCTTTTAACAATTCCCCCATTCGGTAAAGCCGTCGCTCTTCTTGGCAATACCCACATTTAAGCAAGCCCGGCTTAGACGTTCCATTATATTCTAAAATTTCAAAAGGTTCTCGATATTTTTCTTCTACTTTCTTTTTAAACTATTCTAAACTATATTTCATATTTTCCTCCTTTATTGGTTGCTGATTATCTTTTATTAGCACTTAGGCTCTCACCTTATGCCATCTAAACGCTTTTTTCTGCTTTCGCCGCATTCAGCTCAAATGAGGTTTTTTGAGCTTGTAGCGCGTTTAGCTTTCAGACGTTCCAGCAGTTGTAAGAATTTTACATCGTGACTTTCATCAGGAAGGACGCCGTATCAACGTCAAACTAGGAGCCATTACGAAATTTTAAAGTAACATAATCCCTTGAAAAATTGCCGGGTGAGTCACTAATATCTCCACCAATAACTTCTTTTCTTATTAGCGGAAATCTATCATAAATTTCCAAAATCTTCTCTTTTGCAATTTGCGTGCCCTATGATTTTCCGGGGGCACAAATGAACCGTTTTGTACCCGGCATAAAAATACATTGTAATATCATCCCCAAAATTGTGATAAAGCTTTTGCTGAACGCTCGGGGGGCAGTTATATATAAATCTTTAAAACGCATCAATGCACGCAATGTAATTCTTTGATAAAAGAAGAGGTCAAAATTGGATTCGGCTGGTTTGATTATATCCATATAAACATCAGGGTACGTTATAAAAACTTCCATAACATCCCCAATCTCCTAAAAGTGCTACTCTAAATAATCCTCATTCAGCGTAGTCCCCTTAACAATCTCAACCCCGTCTCTAAACCCTTTTTGTGTATTGTCTGCATCAAACAAATTTTTGGAGTGCGCGCCTACTAAGTCCTTAGTATTCATCCTCATCCTCCAAATCTGCAACGAAATCTTCATCTTTCATCAATGCGTCATATCCATCAATTTCATACGAGTCTAAATCATACTTTTTATCTGTCCCATAATAACTATCCGAACTCTCAAGCTATTTCGCATTTTTCAAGTTTTCAATTCGTGCTGTAATTTCGTCTCCGATACCTGTCTCGTTCGTATAAAGTCTCTGGTTAAATGCTTGGAAGTTTTTAATTGTTTCATCGACGATGTCTCGCGTAACACCATCATAAAACTTGCACTTCCATCCTTTCTTTTCAAGCCACTTTATAAGTTCTCCACAAGTATCAAAGTCATTCAAATTCTTAACGTTCTTCGGCGTAAAATCCGCGGCTTTAATAAGCTTATCATAAGAAGCCAACAACTTATCAAAAGCCGTACCATCTCTAATGCACTTATCAATTTCCAACGAAATTTTACAAATCTTATACGCCTAGTCCGTCGAGAGCGCGCCATTGACGTTTTGAGTAGCAAGCAAACCCTAATAAAGCCTATCAAGATACCCAAGCTCATCGTCATCATAATTATGGCCCCAACGCTCTTTTTGTTGACGGCGCTTTTCCTCCGAAAGTCCGGGGATCTCCCTTTCAATCTCCCCAGCTTCTTTCAACCTCTTATAGGCGTCGTAGTAGTCGCCCCATCCAAGATGAGCGTATTCGGCTCCTTGGAAAATTTCCGCATACCGCGCGAAAGCCCCAACAGGATTCATCTCCCAAAGCCGTTGCCATTCACCCGGCACAAAAGGAATATTCAAATACTAACAAAGCTAGTCAACGTCTTCCCATCGCGGCTCGGCGCCGAGTAAGTCGTCCATACACATCGAACAGAACGGCGCCACCGCGTCTGGATAGAATGGTGATTTCGTCTTCACATACCCGTTATTTCCAAAAGTCTACCCACATTTCACACAAGTCTTAAACCCTACGTTCGGCTTTTTAATATTCGGCTATAATCCCATTAACCAACCCCCCGTCCTTTAGTCGTAAGTCTCAACTATTTAAGAATTGTTTTTTGATGCTTCGCGGGGCGCGCAAGGAATAAATCCATAGCCTCCATGACTATTTTTTCCGGGTCGGCGCCAAGTACGTATTTCTCAAAATCAGAGCGTCTATTGTCCTCAGCGTTCTCCCCTTCATATTCCTTCTCAAAAAAGTCTAAATCCTTCAATCCGCCCATAACTCTCACAAGCCCCAAAAGTTCCATAACTCCCAACTTTCCCATTAAAATACAAAACTCTTCAAATCTTTTTGTTTCAAATGTGCTATATTTCCTGTCCATGTAAAATCGCCTCCTTTTTCTACCGCTCAAGTTTGTCGCAAATTTTGCATCGACTTGAAAGGCCGTCTTTCGCACGAGCTTTGCGAACGAAATAATCCGGCGTCCGCAGATACATCTATCCGCAAGTAGAACACTCTTTAAAGTCTTCTTCAATGGATAATGACCCAACGATACGAGCGTGCATCGCAGCGGCTTCGTTAATCTTCGGAATTATTTTCTGGCGGAAGATTGTAGAGATATAGTTATTCGTATAGTTTTTATTATATTTCTTATTTATATATTCGCGTATTTCTTCATTTTTAATATGGTGAATTTTCAAATCTAAAATTTCTATCTACGAGTCTGTAAGTTGGGATTGGGAAATATAAAATCTAAGCGTATCTAACAATTCCTTTAAGTTGGACGTAGGGAGCGCCGCTCCGTCCTCGACATCGAAAAGTTGGAGTAAAAGCGCATAAACGTGTTCCAAATTCTCAAAGTCGAAGTAAAATTTCGGACGCGCGCCGTCTTCGTTTTTGGGT
>CAZJKC010000008.1:0-41928 GCA_964546565.1 uncultured Staphylococcaceae bacterium
TTTTAAAAAATTAAATTAATGCATTTCTGTATAATTTATTTTGTAAATTTAATGCCATACATATAAGCAGTTTTGGCGTGACGATTAGAATCAAAGTACGTTGAATACTGATTATTTAACAACATTCCATCCATAACTTCAATTAAGAAAATAACTGTTATTTCCCCAATAATTCCAATAGTCCCTTCATCTTTGTCATAACGTTTATATCCGCATACAGCGTAGAGATGGTCACCATACATTTTCGTATCACGAGCATCAAGAATAGCCGGATAATTTAAATCCATATAATCATCTGTTCGACTTCTCATAAAAGTGCGCCATGTAAATCTACCGGAAATTGTTATACCATCACTATCAGAAAATTGTGATGGAATTAATTCTTTAACTTCATCTAGACCAATTTCTGCGTTTGTATCACCACCATAGTTATCAATAACATGGCAACGATAAGTTCTCTGAGTCCCCTTAATTTTCCGCATCATGCTTGAATAGCCATCAGCAATTCGTGTTTCATAATAAGCATTTTCACTGACTGATGGTAAATAGTTATTAGAAATAGCCGTTAACCATTCCCCTTTTCTACGTGCATAAGCGAGATATTCAATAATAGAAAAAGCAATACAGTAATTGCTCATATCAGGATAAGTGGTTACGCCATCAACAGTTTTTGTATAAAAAGAAAGCTTTTCGGCCGTATATCCAATCATTTGAAAAGCACTTCCGTAAGCAATTGACTTGCCCCATCGATATTCCACTACATCACTATCACCATAACGATCAGCAATATAGGCGTCAGGATCAGTAATACGACATTCGCCTGCTCCATCTTGTCCAGCATAAGATGGTTCATTTTCATAATCATCTTGTTTATTGTATTTGTTTTCATCACCTAAGTTAACGGTGGTTCCCATATCAGTAATATATTGAAAGCCTAATCGCGTCTCATAAACTTTTGTTCCACTCGTAAAAGCATTGTATGGGGGATTGCCCACAAAAGCTAAACAATAATAACGATTATTTGGACCAACGACTAAATAACCTTTATCACCATCAAAATCCAAAAGTTTTCCTTCTAATAATTCCGGTTCATAATAAGCATCAATAAGAATATCAGATATTTCTGCCGAATAGACAGCCGTATGATATCCATTTTCATCACGTACTTGATTTAATAAATTAAGATTATTCATAATGTACGAAGCCACAGCCGTACTTGTAATAATCTGTTCTTGTTCAACTTCAATATCAATTATTTCTGCTTTCGCATAATTATTATCAGCGACAAATCCACCCGATACTAAAGTTGATAATAAAGAAATAAATAATAATGCTTTTTTCATCAAAATCCTCCTATTTTATAAGCATTAAAAGCGGTATGCTTGCTAAGAATAGAAGTATCAGAGCGACAAAAACAATATATCTAGTACTTAATTCTAATTGACTATCGTCAATATTATTATCTTTATATTTAAAATTATAAAAGAAACGAACTACTTTTCTTCGAACACGTTTTGAACAAACAAAAATCAAATCGATTATTAAAATAAGAGCAAATAATAAAAAATCTATAAAAGCATTATGGTAAATTGATAAATAAGTTAAGCGAATTTCCCCCATAAAACTATATTGATCAATTACCATAAATATAAAAAGAGCAATAATTAAAATAACTGATGTTACCATCAAACACATTTTAAGCCATGATGGTTTACTTCTCTTCTTATTTTTAGTCGTGTCACTGGTCCCATAAAGGTAATCAGCGGTTACTCCTAATTCTAAGGCAATTTTGCTAATCGTTCCTTGATCAGGATAACCTTGTCCAGTTTCCCATCGTGAGATTGTTGTCGGTTGAACACCTATTAGTTTCGCTAACTGTCTTTGACTTAATTTTAATTCAGTTCTTCTTCCGCGAATTATATTACCGATATTACTCATGTCACTCATAACAAATACTTCCTTCTCGTTGCTATATTAGCATATCAACTTTTTGTTAACAATATTAAATAGATAATTATGTGAAATATAACGCCATTTTTAAAATATTTTTTAACAAAAAATGTCTTTTAATGCCTTTAATCTACTATTAAAAGATACATAAAATGCTAATTCATTATCGCACTGATAGGTCATCGATAAACGTATAAAGGAGCCACAATCATCATAAGGAATAGTCATAATGCCAAGACGTTCTAATAAGAACAATGCACAATCATGAGCGTTTTTAAAAAAAGTTGGAATCTTCGCATAAAGATAATATGTTCCTTTCGATATTTTTGTTATAAAACCATTTTCATTAAGAATATGTGCAATATTTTCCATTCTTATATAGTACTTATTTTTTAATCTTGTTGTAATTTCGTGATGTTTAAGGCCGTATATAGCGGCATATTCAATAGGTGCAAATTGGCCCGAATCAAATATGTCTGAAACTTTTGTATAAAGATCAATAATTCTTGACGAACCCGCCATAAAGCCAATACGATAACCCGTCATGTTATGAGATTTTGACAAAGTATATAATTCGACACAACACTCTTTTGCTCCTTCTATCGATAAAATAGATAAGGGCTTATCAGCATATGTATACTCTAAATAGGCCGCATCATTAACTATAAGAAAATGATATTTATGAGCTAAACGTATTAGTTTTTTATAAAAATCAACATTCCCTATCGCCCCCGTCGGATTGTTAGGATAATTAATCGAAAATATTTTGACTTTTTCCCATATATTTTCATTTATCAATGATAAATCAGGCAAATAGTCATTTTCTTCCTTTAAATGGAGGCTAATAACCTTTGCACCATATAAAATACTAGCTTTTTCTAAAACGACATAACCCGGATGAGTGGTAATAACATAATCGTCTTTATGAACTAAAAAAGATGGAAGAATTGCTAAGCCTTCTTTCGTCCCCATAGTCATCGCTATTTCATCAAGAGATACGTCAACATGAAAAGAATCATACAAGTACTCTTTCATTGTACTTTTAAGGCCATCGATACCACGATCGGTATATTTATGATTTTGTGATTTGCTAAGGGCTGATTGCAATGAAGAAATAATCCCATTATCGGGCATTGTTTGTTCTTCACCAATACCAAAATCCATCAATTCATACTCACCATGATATTCTTTTTTCTTGGTCAAAATATCTTGAAAGCGATTGTAAAAAAAATCTAGTGGGAAGTCTTGTCGAAAAAGCATTTTTCAATATCCCCTTTCATAATTAAATGAACTTTCCCTTCTAATAAGAGATAATCCTTTTGTTTTTTTATTTGATATATTCCGCCTTTACTTTTTATAGTTAAAGCATTTAACGATGGATTTTCTAAAAAGACTTCACTCGCTAATGCAATCGATGCACTACCACAAGATAAAGTAAAACCTACTCCTCTTTCATATGTTCGTATTTCGACAATATGCTCATCATGTAATTGATAAAAAGTGATGTTTTGATGAGCAAAATTATTAGCTATTTCTCTTTGTATTTCATCATTTAAAGGTTGATTAAATAAATAATGAATATTACCAACATCATAAATGACATAATCTTTTTCTTTTCTTACACATTTTGCCATCGGAAAACGGACCCTTACTTTATCAAATGAATGATAAGCTAAATACTCTTTATCGTTGACACTAATAAGAAAATGCATTTGGTGAATAAATATTTTACTTAAATGATACGCTACTATTTTTAGACCATTACCACACATTTTAGCTTTACTACCATCTGCATTATATATTTTTAATTCACATCGCCCATTTTTTATATGACTAAGTAGCAATATACCATCTGCCCCGACTCCATAATGACGATCACAAAGCTTTTTTATTTTATTCTTTGTTAATTGATACTCTTCACACAAAATAAAATCATTACCGGCTGACTCATATTTATAAAATTGCATTATTTTATAATCTCCCGAAGTTTAAACGCCATCATAACGGCATTATAACTTGCTCCCCGAACAAGATTGTTGCTGGTCACAAAAAAACTAATGGTATATTCACAATCAAGATCCGCTCTTAAGCGCCCAACCGCCACAAATGATTGGTGTCTTATCTCTAATAATGAAGGATAATCCGGATGTTGATAAACCTTTAAATATGGACATGATTTCCAAATGTTAATAACTTCTTCGACAGCGATTTTTTCTTTAAATTGCACCACAATGGAGGCCCCATGTCCAATAGTGGTTGGGACTCGCACACATGTGACATTTATATCAATCGATGCATCATGAAGAATCTTATGACTTTCATCTCTTATTTTCATTTCTTCTTTCGTATAACCATTATCCAAAACGTCATCGACAATAGGAAGAATATTATCAAAAAGATTCTTTTTTATCACATTACTGCTCGGTAAAAAGGTCGCCTTATAAGATGGATTATTAATCTCACTATAATACTCATTTAAGGCATTGGTACCGGCACCGGATGCTGATTGATATGATGAAACAATAATCTTTTCCGCTTTATACTTATCGTGTATAGGCTTAACCGCTAATAAAATCATGATGGTAGTGCAATTAGGATTAGCGTATAGCTTATTCCCATCTAATAAATCATCCGCATTTAATTCAGGAATAACCAAAGGAACATCTTTATGCATTCGATAATAACTCGAATTATCGATAACAATAGCCCCTTTTTTGATAAAATCCGGTGCATATTCTTTAGCAATATTTTCATTACCGCTAAAAAAAACAAGATCATAATATGTGATTGTCTTTTTATCTAACGGTATCACTATAAATGTTCTTTCATTAATAACTAATGGTATATCGGCTTTTTCTTTTGAACCATAGATAGAAAGACTTTCCAAAGGAAAATGATATTTAAATAAATCCTCTATAAGACATTTTGTAACTAATCCATGGCCCCCAATAACCGCTACTTTCCATTTCTTTTCCATAAATATTCACCCACTTAATAAAGTGTATGACACTCAATAGAAAGATAGAAATAATAAATAACAAAAAAAGCCCTTAATAAATATACTAAGAGCTCATTAAAGTATTCTTTTTAATTAATTTTGATAAACTTTTAAATATTCTGTAGCGGATTTTCGCCAATCATTATTTGCTTCAATAGCGTTTTTCCTTAATAAATCTATCAAAGCCTCATCTTCAAAGCATGATAAGGCCCATTCGATGGTATTAAACAAAGCTTGCGCTTCATAAGCATAAAAGCCAAAGCCATTAGCGAATTCTCGATTATCTTTAACATATGGCACAATAGTGTCATTGAGACCTCCGGTCATTCTTACAAGCGGCAAGGCTCCATATCGTAAAGCGATTAATTGCCCAATTCCACATGGTTCAAACATACTAGGCATTAAAAAGACATCACATGCCGCATATATTTGATGAGCCAATTCATCATTATATCCAATATAAAGAGCCATTTGAGATGGATATTCACGTCGAATCATTTCAAATTCTTGTTCATACATCGATTCACCCGATCCTAAAATAACTAAATTGGCTCCTTTTTCTAATAAGGGACGTGCCGAATATAACAATAAATCCAAACCTTTTTGACTTGTTAATCGAGAAACAAGACCAAAAAGAGGTCTACCGTTATCCTTTAAATGAAATTTCTTTAATAAGAAATCTTTATTAGCTTTCTTTCCTTCTTTGATTGATTTTCCATTATAAGTTTGTGTTATTAATTTATCTTTAGAAGGATCAAATTCTTGATAATCAATCCCATTTAAAATACCAATAAAATCATTTTTCCGTAATTCGATAATACTTTCTAATCCGTGCCCTCCTTCTTTAGTTAAAAGTTCTTGGGCATGGGTCGGAGATACCGTTGTAATTTTATCGGCATATATAATTGCGGACTTCAATGTTGAAACTTGGTCATGAAAACGAACATCACCACGTTCATATAAAGAATAATCAAGAGAATAATAATCTCCAAGAGCGTCAGGTGAGCACATACCTTGAAAAGCAGGATTATGAATTGTTAAAACAAATTTGGTATGAGCAAAAAAAGGATCATTCCGATTTTGTTCTTTAATCAATACCGGGAGCATTCCTACTTGCCAATCATGACAATGAATGATATCAGGAACAAAAGAAATCTCTTTTAACAAATTACGAATCGCTAAAGTAAAAAAGGCAAAACGTTCATTATCATCATCATAGCCATACAAATTTTGACGTCCAAAATATTGATGATTTGATAATAAATAATAATTGATACCATCTATTTTAGTATAGTAAACTTGGCATTTTTGATTACGCCATGATAAATAAACATGAAACTCTCCTATTAATTCAACATGGTGGTTAATACGCTCCCGAATAGAATTATAATAAGGTAAAACAATTACCACTTCATTATCTAACTCTACTAGTTCACGTGATAAAGCGTGAACAACATCGGCCAAGCCACCCGTTTTAGCAAGCGGAGTTGCTTCACTTGCGGCCATTAATATTTTCATTATAAAACATCTCCTTGCTTAACGTATAACGGCTCATCTTTAGTGCCTTTCAATTGTTTGGTATGAATAATTCGCGAATATTTATCAATAATACAATACTCGAGATTAATATCACTTGTGACAATGGAATCGGTCAAAACAATGGAATGCTTAATATGAGCACCTTCACGAACTACCACGGAACGTGAGATAATAGAATCTTCCACAATGCCATCTATGACCGCTCCATTAGCGATGAACGAATTGCTAACTTCTGCATTATCACCATATTTTGTCGGCGGTGTATCATGGGTAACGGTATAAATAGGCCAATTGGGTAAAAAGAGTTGTTGCCGTGAAGAATAATTTAATAAATCTAATGAATATTCTAAATAGTGATTAAGACTATCGAAGCAACGTACATAACCTTGATATTCATATGGTTGAATATTTAATTGATTGCACCGATAAGAAATATAATCATTTAGCGAAAAAACACTCGAAATAGTTTTGACATCACGAAGAATTTTATCAAGCATCGTTTTACTCATGACATAAGTTTCTAAAGAAATATCAGCTTGATTAAACTCACCAAGATTTTCACTAACATGCGCGACACGGCCATTAAAGAATTTTAAGGCATCGCATCCTATAAAGTGGTGACGAGCATCTTGAGCTTTGGTATATACAAGGGTCACATCGGCATGCGAGGCAATGTGAGCATCGATAACTTTCCGATAATCAATGGACATTACAAAATGAACCGGAGCAATCACGACATAATCAGCTTTTGATTGATATAAAAACCAATCGTTGTTGCGAATATTATTTAAATCATGATTATATTGTGAAGACGCCGTATATTGTTCGTTTTGCATAATAATACGCGAGCCTGTTTTGGTATTAATACTCCATGAATTAAAAGATCCTAAATGCTTATTGATTGAACGAATATGGTCATGAACTAAAATACCTACTTCATCAACTCCCGAATTAGCAAAATTTGATAATACAAAGTCAATAAATGCATATCGCCCAAGAAAAGAAGTTGAAGCTAAGGGACGCGAATTTGTTAATTCACCTAGCGATGGTGAATTATGTAAATTACAAAAACCTATCACACGATACATATTAATACTCCTCCTTATTTCGCTACAAGAATAGCTTTTTCGCCGTCTTTATTGATAACGGCATCACTTGCAACCACAACATTATTGGCCACGATTGCGTGATAAACTTGAGCCCCTTTTCTTATAATCGCTCCCGGCATAATGACCGAATCATATACCTCAGCTCCTTCTTCAATAAGGGTCTCATTAGAAATGACCGAATGAACTACTTTTCCTAAAACAATGGCCCCTTGATTAATTAAACTACCTTTAATAGAGGCTAATTTACCAACATAATGAGGAACACTCTTAGTATCTTCCGATAATATTTTTAAATCATCAGTATAACTATATAAATCAACCGATTCTCCATTATCTAAAAGATCCATGTTAGCTTGCCATAATGATTCAATAGTCCCGACATCACGCCAATAACCACTGAATTGATAAGCATATAAGGCCCGTTTTTTACTCAATAAATAAGGAATAATATTTTTCCCAAAATCATGAGCGGAATTTTCATCTTTCGAATCGCGAATTAGTACTTCACGAAGAATTTTATAATTAAAAATATAAATACCCATGGACGCTAAAGTGGATTTAGGTTTGCGTGGTTTTTCTTCAAATTCTATAATTCGTCCTTTTTCATCAATATTCATAATACCAAAACGCGATGCTTCTTCTTTGCTTACCGAAATAACCGAGACCGTCACATCCGCACCTACTTGTTTATGATAATCAAGCATCAATTGGTAATTCATTTTATAAATATGGTCCCCGGAGAGAATTAAAACATATTCAGGGTCAACTTCATCAAGAAAATCAATATTTTGATAGATAGCATCCGCTGTTCCTTTATACCAATTTGCTCCAACCTCTGTTTGTCGAGCTGGCAATAAAGAGATTAACGAGTTAATACCATCTAATCCCCATTTTTTACCATCGCCAACATAGTTATTTAATTCGACCGATTCGTATTGCGTTAAAACACCGACCGTATCAATACCTGAATTTGCGCAGTTAGATAAAGGAAAATCGATAATACGATATTTTCCTCCATAATTAACAGCCGGTTTCGCTATTTTTTTAGTTAACGATTCTAATCGGGTTCCTTTACCACCAGCTAGTAACATTGCTACAATTTCTTTTTTCATCACTTTGCCTCCATTTTCATTTTTTAAAATAAACGCCGACCAAAAAAGGACGGCGTATTAGTATCATTTAGTTGTAATTTTTTGTTCTTCAGCATATAAACGGACACGAGATGTATTCTTATCATGTAAAACAACAAGGGTCTCATCAACCAATTCCGAAATATCAGCAACTTTATCAGAAGGTGCTGAAAGAATAGCTTGTAAACCAAACTTCCGTAATAAGCGAATTGATTCTTTAATACGACCACGATCCATTTTTGAAAAGGCTTCATCGAAAATAATCAAACGGAAAGAGTTGCCAAGTTCTCCTTTTTCATTCACCCGATATAATTGTGCAAAAGAAGCCAAAACGGAAATATAGAATGGTGTTTGCGTTTCACCACCCGATTTTTTTCGAAGGGTCTTCGATAATCTTTGTTCGACACCATCACGGTTCCGAACTATTAAATCAAATTCAAGATAAGAACGATAATCCGTAAACTTTTCAACATTGGCTAAAACGGCACTTTGACGATCGCCATGTTCACCAACATCAACGATTTGGCGGAATAAATCATTCATAACATCTTCATATTTATTAATAAATGCCGAATCATCTTCGCCCACTTCTAATAGAAGATCATCTTTAATCATGTCGTAATATCGACGATATTCTTGTGATGGACGCACGATGAAACGATAAGAATCATTACCAAATGTCGAAGCACTTAATGCAACATTCAATTCTTCAATTTGCGTTTCGACAGATTCAATCGCTGTTTTTAATTTATTAATAAAATCATCTTTAAATTGTTTGGTGGCTTTTTCATATGCATCGGTAATAGCGACTTGATATTGTGGTAATTTAACATCCCGCATATCCATTAATTCTTGATCATAAACGGCATTATCTTTTGTTTCAGCATCATAACTTAAACGATAATCACGAATATAATCTTTTCTTAATTTCACTAATTCCGAATAGAAATTTTGTTGTAAATATTGTGATTTAGATAACTTCACTTTATATTCGGAAACAATTTCTAATGTCGTTTTATTTTCTAATAATAATTGTTGGAATAAAGGTGCTGCTTCTTCATCAACAAAGAAACCATCATAATTTTCTTCAAGACGTTTCTTTCTTTCTTCAGCTCGTGCCTCTTCTTCAGGTATTTTTTCCTCTTTTAAAGTTTTAATTTGAATATTCAAGCGTCCTTTTTCTTCAAATAAATTGGAACGATCATTTTCAAGACCTTTAATATCCTCTTCAATATCATGAATTCTTTGATCAAAAGTTTTGATTTGCGATAAATCATGTTTCGCTAATTCACTTTCAATATAATCTAAAGTATCTTTTAATCCTTCCGCATCACCGGCTTTTTGGAGTACCGCTAAAGAAGATTGAACTTCATAAGTATTAATGACTTCGAGTTCATTGGCTTCTCCTAATACCCGATATAATTGACGATAGGTTTCACATAACTTTTGATTATTTAAAACTTCTTCATGCTTAGCTTCGATTTGCTCTTGACCAACTTTTCGACCAATATATGAAGGGGTATAAAAACGAGGATTAATTGTCGATAAACCAAAGCTTCGATAGATATCGCAATTAGCGGTAATACCATTTCCGCTATCACGAGCTTCTTGTGGTGTACGACATTTCTTGAGATGACCGATCAAATAATTAGTATAAGCTTGTGCCCCTTCATGATCGGTAATAATTTCCTCCGCTAAAGAGCCTTTATCAGCGCCAAAACGACGTTCAATAATTCTTTCTTGGTCCACTAAATTAGTGCCATAAAATCCCGTTTTGGTCATTAATTCACGAACAATGCTATGGGCTTCTAAGTAATATTGAGGTTCAACAAAAATATTGAATTTTTGACTATGTAGTACCCCTTCGATAGCGTTCGTCCATAAAGGTGTTTTAATGTCGATTAAATCGGCAAAAATAGATACTTCTACTTCATGTCCGTGGCGGCGGCGTAATTCCGAAGCTAACTCCGAGCGAATGAAAGCTAAATTTCTTTCATATGATTTTCCCCCATTACGCATATCGACTTCTTGTTGTCTTAATAAAGCCGTCTTTTGTTCTAACGAATGAATTGTTTTACCTAAAGACACCGT
Organism: uncultured Staphylococcaceae bacterium; assembly: GCA_964546565.1. GTDB lineage: Bacteria > Bacillota_I > Bacilli_A > RFN20 > CAG-826 > CAG-826. The sequence continues at coordinate 10,818 of CAZJKC010000008.1, forward strand.
TAACGCACTGACATGTGATTTAAATGAACTTAAAGCATCACGCCATTCATTTAAAACTGGTGTTGTTAAGGATTCAATATGACATAAATATTCATCTTTTAATTTATTAGATAAATGAATAACTTTTAAAGCACATTCTTCTAATTCCTTGATTTCAGATTTCGCATCGCTTGACAAGAAATCAATTTCAAACTGATTGATGATTTCTAAAATATCATTGGCTTTAGCCACATAAGAATCAGCATAATGACTTAAATTATTAATAACGTTATCGATATCACGTGATAATGCCGCTAATTGAGCTTCGGTTTTTCTTTTTTCTTCCCATAATTCATCGGTCATACGATAAGTATTAGAAGTCAGCTTATCCGAAGTTAATTTTTCTTTTTTGCGATAAAATTCACGAATTTCTTCATCAATATCTAATATTTCATCTTCAATTTCTTGTAAGCGTGATTGCGCTTTACTAACTTGTTCGTTATATGAAGATAAACGATTTAAATCATTTTGATATTCTGCTCTTTCAATAATATAACTGTATAATGATAAAGCATCTTTTTGTTCAACATAAGATTTATAAGCTTTCTCGATTGCGGTCAAGCGATCAATACGCATTGACATAATCATGGCTTCTGTTTGTAATTTCTTATATTGCAAAATATTCGCTTGCATGGAATCAATATTGATATTTGTTTGGGCATCGCATACATATTCGGTAATAAATGTTTCAATATTGGTAATTGGTGAGAAAGATACCGCTTTTTTAAAAAGTGAGAAATACTTATCTTTCAAGCCACCAAATTTTCTTTTCAATAATTCTTGATATTGACGATTCGAATCTAAGAATTTAAATTTACCAGGATAATTTTCTGTAAAATAAGCATTAAGTTTTTTATATTCCATTGGAATATTATCCTTAACAAATTCATTTTCAGGAATCTTATCTTCAAGCATAAAGAAACGATGTTCTTCACTTCCATCAGTATAAAGATCAAATACAATACCTAATGTAAAAGATGATTCATTATAATCATCATAAAATTCCATCGCAATATAGGAAGTAAAACGACCATTACGAAGGTATTTAAAGCCGCCATCTTCGGCATCTCCTAATTCACCACGTAAATAGCCTTTTAATGTACGAGCTGATTTTTCTGTCGCTGCTTTATTAAAGAAACGACCACTGGTATCGCCAAGTAATAAAACTTGCATTGCATCAATAAGAGTTGATTTACCCGAAGCATTTAAGCCGGTCAAGAAAACAATTGGTTCGATATCAATTGTTTCGTTCCAAAAATAATGCCAGTTAATAATTTTTATTTTCTTGAGGGATTTCATAATGTCTCACCCTCCTTTAAACGATCTAAAGCTTCCGACATCGCCGCAATTTTTTGATTATCAACAGCAAAAGTTATCGAAGGTAAAATATAAAAAGAAACATTTCCTTCATCATATGAGCCGCTAACTTTGCAAATGATGTTATGTGCGGCCATAAAACGTAAGGAGCGGCCTAATAAGCGACCGGTCATTTTCTTTCCTTGCATTGTAATGCCATATTCAAGCATCGTCTTTAGTAATTCCGGTGTCGTCATATAAAGACTTTCGCCAGAAGAATTAGATTCGGCTTTTTGCGTTTCATAAATTAAACGCAACGTGAACATTACCAAAGAAGTTTCACGATCAATTCGCAAGCGATTTTGTTCATACTCATTGCGAAGCGCAATAACACCACGAGCTACATCCTTATCTAATTTCCATCCTGCGTATTTTAAATAGTTTTCGGCTAATTCATAATAACGTTCTAAAAAACGATATTCCGGATTAATTTTCATTATTTTCTCACGCGAATCAAAAGATTCACGAACAAGAAATGATTTTAATAATAAATTATTAATAACGCGAGCAAATTCCGTTTGGTCGCTATTAGATAATTTAACAAATTCTTCCTCAAACATTATTCTCATTCTCCTTCCGTTTAAAAGTAAAATTCGGCAAGACATATCCTTGGGAGATAATACGTCCCTCATTTTGTTCGATAATATAGAAACAATTATCATCATTCTTCTTTAAAGACGCCAAAATCAATAAAATAAAGGCATCAAAATCAGGAAGAGGTATATCTCCAATAAAGACTTCATTTTCGCCTTGAAAGGCTGTTTCCATAAATGCATAAATTCTTTCATCGGTAAATGAGTTTCGGGTTTGGTCTAAGAATTCTTGCATCGTATAATCGCCAGCTTCTTCGCTATTCCAAATAATTGGTAAAGGATCCGTTTCATCACGGAATTTTCTCACCACTGGCAAGGTAATCGAATCAGGATTAATATATCCTTGATCAAATAAAGTGATTGAATCTTGCATTCTTGATAAAATGCCTCTTAAGCCCACACCATCTATATTCGCTTTCGCATATGCTTTAAAAATCGTTTCTAAATGGCCTTTAATTGTTTTATCAGAATTGTTTAAATATATAATTTTAGTTGCCGATGACTTCGTATATTCCGCATGTTTTTGATCAATATCCGCGACCATATTATTGACTTGCTCATACATATCTTGAATATATGTGATGCGATTAATAATATCTTGTTCCGCTTCTTTTTGATCTTTAACATGTCCCCACATCATCGCTTGCATAATTAATTTATTTCGCACTTCATCATCCCTTAACCATTTTTGTAAAATAGCTAAAATAGGACGTTTAAATTTAGTAACCGAATCAAATGTTTTCAAAGGATGATAATATCGGTCACTGATACGCACTTTATATTCATCAAAATGTTCATGTAATACTTCATTCGTCGTAAACAAATGACCTAATTTATTTTGGAATATTCTAATTGAATGTCCAAGAGTGACTAATTCGACTCGTAACTTTTTCGTATTTTCATAAACCCTTATCAAAGTCGCATACATGAATTCGTCACGTTCTTCATCTTCTAATTTTAATTCACTATATGTTGAGTGCACTAATGAATTATAGGCCACTTCCGATTCCGAAACGATATCATTCATGAATGTTAGCATTTGAATTGAATAACTTGGAAGAGCGATATATTCTTCAAATGTATCACTTCTCATCTCTACTTCAATCCATCCTGTCTCTTCTAGTCGACGAACAATAAAAGCCACGCGTGTAGGCAAATTAGGATTGACGCCGAGGTCTTCATCTTCAACTTCAGAAAAATCAAAGTTCATCACTAAATCCGTCGCTTTTTCTCGCAATGTCCGAATATAATCATCTTTTTTTATTGACATTTCATCACTTTGCAAGGAGCGATATAATACTAATAATGCCATAGCATAAATTTCTTTATTCTTACTCGAAAGGACAGAAAAGAAATTATCGGGAATTGTATCAAATAATTTCATCAATCTTCCTCCTAAATATCATTATCTATCCATAGGATAGATGGCTTCTTTTATATTTTCTCATATCTTGTCAAAATAAGAAATAAGAAAATTAAAAAAATTAACATTTTTTAAAACATGTTAAAGTTATTTTATAGATACATATCTTTTATATTTTCCTTTTTTTCATTATAATAATCAAAGGAAGGTGATGGTTTATGAAAATACGTCCCAATCGAAAAAAAAATACGATTATCTTTTTTACACTTATTATCGTTGTCAGTGCTCTTTATTGGTTTTCCTTTGTGGGATGGAAATTAAAAACAGAATTGTTTCATTATATCTTTATGGCCGTATGGCTCATTCCATCTATCACTCTATATCTCATGTCTTATTATCGCTCATACTATGTATTAAATGACCACGAATTAGTGCAACACCAATTAATTAAGGCTATCCGCATTCCTTATGATAATATTGCCTATATAGATATTAAAGCCTCATCTAAAGGTCGAAATTTATATTTAATACTTCATGATAAACTCCCTTTAGTGTTGACTCAAGACAAAAAACAAATCCTTTTAGATGAATTAGTCAAAAGATGTCATAAAACCTTAACGGTACAAGAACTAAAAGAAAAAGGGTATTTAGAATGGCAAAATGAGATTGCAAACGACAAAAGATACCGAAGACGATAATAATTTTCAAAAAAATATTGCAAAACAACTTGATAAATGTTATTTTATTAAAGCATGTATGGACTTCATACAAGAACGATTTGAGTTAAGGGAGGTTACAAAATGTCAAGAGTATGTCTCGTAACAGGTAAAGGACCTGTCAGCGGAAACAATCGGTCCCATTCATTAAGAGCAACACGTCGTAAATGGAATGTCAATCTTCATCCATATAAAATTGTGGTTGATGGTAAGGTTACTACTGTTCGGATGTCGGCCCGCGCTTATCGAACCTATAACAAAAAAGCAGCTAAGCAAAAGTAAAAAATACGCTTCATTAGAAGCGTTTTTTTATGGCTTTGATTTTATATTGATACCGATAAAATCAAAAGAATCAAATATAATCCTTGAAACACAAATAATAACCATTCTGCACTTGCCAAAGCGACAAAAGTTGGTCTTGAATATTCTTCTTGACCTTCTTTTTTTTCTAATTTAGCCCAATTAGTTATTTTCGGTGAAAAAATAATAATAATCTCCATAAGAGCCAAAGCCAAAGAAATAATAATATATATCCATCTCCCTTGTATATAAAAGGGAGTCATATAAAGGTAATATCCAAAGGCTATAAAAGTTAAAATTGAGAAAGAATACGCTAAAGTGACCACAGCCATATGCACTTCGATTCGTTGCATGGAAATAAAGAAAAGGGTCATTAAGAAAAGACTTGCAAATACGCTTATAATCAATAAAAGAATATGACTAATATTATGAATGGTCGATAATAAAGATATTTCTAAAAATAAAGCACTTGTAATCATCAAAACCACTACTAAACGGAAATAATTATTAATAGGCATTCTTCTTTTATCATTCATTTCATAAGGAAAACAATTCATAAATGAATATTTTTTATGATAAAATGCTTCATAATTTTTTTGTCCAAAAAGAATCACTAGCGCGAAAGAAAAAAGGTATGAAACACTAGCTAAAATTGACGCTACACCCATAATTATTCTTCTTTCAAAAGGGCGATCCTTTTTTCAATGTCTTCTTGATGAAAAAGATAAGAACCCGCTACTAAAACATCCGCACCTGCTTTAATTACTTCTTTCGCTGTTTCACTATTAATACCACCATCAACTTCAATAAGAAAATGAGCGTTTTGAATGCTTCTTAAATGTCTTAACTCAGCAATTTTCGTTATAGAAGATGGTATAAACTTCTGTCCACCTTTCCCAGGCTCTACTGACATAATTAAGACAATATCAACTTCTTTTAATAAATTATTTAAAGCACTAACTGGAGTATTAGGCTTAATAGATATTCCTGCTTTCATATTATTCTTCTTAATCTCTTGAATAATCTTAATACGCTCTTCATCACTATTGACCGCTTCATAATGAAAGGTCAAGCTTTGAGCTCCTGAATATGCATATTTTTCAATGTAATCTAATGGATTAAACACCATAATATGAACATCAATCGGCAAGCGACAATATTGATAAATTTCTTGACATTTCTTTTCATCTAAAGCCGTATTAGGAACAAATTTGCCATCCATTACATCAAAATGAATCCAATCGGCTCCATAACGATCAAGAAGCATAATTTGTTCTTTTTCTTCACCTTTTTGACATGCTAATAAAGATGGAGCAATTATTATTTTATCCATTTTATTTTCTCCTTTGCTCACTATTTTGTGTCAATAAACAAACATAATTTTCATATAATTCTTGCGAATATTTTCCGGATGATATGTCTTCTTTTAAAAGGCAACCTTTTTCATGAATATGATGACAATCTTTAAAAAAACATTGTCCAACATATTTATCTAAGCCCGGATAAAAATGGCATATTTCATCATTGGATAAACGTAAATCTAAACTGGAAAAGCCCGGAGTATCAGCTACATAACCGGTTTCGCAAGTTAGTAAAATAACCTCTTTTGTTTGATGTTTTCCGCGTCCTAAAGCCATAGAATATTCTCCAATTTTTCTTTGCCATTGAGGAAACAAAAGATTAATTAAAGAGGATTTCCCGACTCCTGATTGTCCTAAAAAGACAACTGTTTTATGTTCCATACTTTTCTTTAATTTTCTTATTTGCTCATCGTCATGTAATGAAGAAAGATAGACGGGAATATTAATAGACTCGTATATTTCTTTCCATTTGAATATTTCCTTTTTATCTTTCAATAAATCCATTTTAGTAATGATAATTGCGGGAGCAATATTTTGTCCTAATAAATAAGTCAAGAACTTATTAACTAGTAACGGAGCATAATCCGGTTCTTTAGCGGAAACAACTATATAAGCCTGATCAACATTAGCGATCATAGGACGATATAAAGTATTTTTTCGAGGAAGTATCTCACATATTACTTCTTGCTTCTCATCAAATAAGCAATAATCACCAACCATAGGCTTAATATCATGAAAACGAAACACACCACGAGGCTTTAAAAAATATCTTTGTTGGTCACATTCGACTTCATAATTGCCATATGAAGACGCTAAAACAATACCTTTCTTCATTTATGTCTCCTCAAGATATGAAAGAATCCTCTTCTTTTTTTCTTCGGATTATCAACATCTAATCGCCTAATATCAAGATACATTTCATGAGCGTTATGATAGCGATCTAAAGGATTTTTAGCGCAAGCTTTTCTTAAAATAGTATTAACTTCTTCATATAAGGGAGTCCGATTTTTCATAACGAGCGGAAAAGGCTCATATAAATGCATTTGACATATATCTTGATATGAATGACCATTAAAAGGTATTTTGCCTTCCAATAATTCATAAAATGTTACTCCTAAGGCATAAATATCACTCTCTACTGATGGTGCATCACCTTTAATTACTTCGGGAGCAAGATATGGTATAGAGCCATTGACCTTAGATGATTGATAATTCTCATTTAATGTTATTGAAAGTCCAAAATCACTAATTTTTACTAAACCATCGGCACTATAAAAAATGTTTTGTGGCTTTATATCACGATGTAATAAGCCTTTGGCATGAATATAATCAATCGCTGTTAACACTTGTTCCATAATAGATTTCACTTCTTTTAATTGATAAGGACCATGCATATCTAAACACGTCGATAGCGTCCTTCCTTTAGAAAACTCTTCTACTAAATAAGGTAGATGGTCTTCATATCCATAATACTCAATGCGAATAATGTTAATATGTCGTAAATCTGCCAAATAACGAGCTTCTTTATCGAAATTATCATGACGATTTTTTTGTGTCAGAAAATCTTTTTTCATTATTTTAATAGCCACTTCGTTATTAGAAATAATATCATACCCTTTATAAACTAGTGCGGTGCTACCTTCATTAATTAAAGAATCAATGCGATAACGATTACTTAACAAATAACCACTTTCCATATTAATTTGATTTCTCCCACAATGCGATAGCGATATTGTCATCTCCGCCATTATTATTAGCCATTAAAATTAAACTTTCCGCTTTATTTTCAACTTCATCATCAATCAATAATGATGATAAAATTTCATCTTTGTTCACCATCGAAAATAATCCATCAGAGCATAATAAAATGCTTGCAATACTATATTTTTCTTTTTCATTAGTAGTATGATTCTTTTTTATTTCGACAAAAGGAATTACTTTCATTTCTAAACGCACCGAAGGGAATAGCCCGATAGCGTTCGTTAAAATATGACGTGAAGTAAAATGTGAACGATCTTCTTTTTTGATTCGCCCCATATTAACTAAATATTCCGCAATAGTGTCATCATTTGTCACTTGTTGAAAATCATATTTATCTTCATTTTCTAAAGAACGTAAAATATAAGCACGAGAATCGCCAATATTAGCGACTACCACATGTTTAGCAAGAAGCAAACATGCGACTAAAGTGGTCCCCATATGCTCAGAATAAGGAATATCTTTTTCTTGATTATAAACTTTTTCATTGATATAGCGAATCGTTTTTTCAAGCCACTTACGCGCTCCACGAACCGTGTAAAAATGCTCTTTTTTATTAAATGCTTCAATAAATAAGTCGATAGCAAGGCGGGAAGCAACATCGCCCTTTTTATGACCACCCATACCATCACACACTAACATTAGTGTTTCGCCATGAGCGTTACTTAAAATCAATGAACAATCTTCATTGACAAGACGTTTTCGTCCAATATCTGTTAAATAACAATAATCTCCATGATGTTTCATCTTTTTTCATGCTTGGCGCGAAGTTGTCCACAGGCCGCATCGATATCCGTGCCAAATTCCTTTCTAACCGTGGCCGTTACATTACGTTTAATTAATCGATCTAAGAAGGCATGGACACGCTCATCACTCGATCTTTGATATCCATTTTCTATGACTGGATTATACGGAATTAAATTGACATATGCAAAAGTCGGTTTAATTAATTCTGCCAATTGATCGGCATCTTCCAATGAATCATTGATACCCGCTAATAAGATATATTCAAAAGTTACTCTCCGCGAAGCAATACGATTATATTGACTGACCGCCGGAATAAGTTTTTCCAAAGGATAAGCACGATTAATTTTCATGATTTTAGAACGCTTTTCATTATTCGGAGCATGTAATGATATCGCTAAATTGATTTGAAGCCCCTCTTTCGCGTATTGAATAATGCGATCAGGAATCCCGCAAGTAGAAACGGTAATATGACGAGCGCCAATGGCCAATGCTTTAGGATGATTGATAATGCGTATAAAATCAAGAACATTATCATAATTATCAAAAGGCTCACCTGTCCCCATAACAACGACGTGGGTAATACCGCGTTCATCGCCTTCATTATGTAGCAATTCATTCATTACTAAAACTTGCCCGACCATTTCTTCGGTCTTTAAATCACGTTGTTTTTTTAATAATCCGGACGCACAAAAACTACATCCCATATTACAACCGACTTGTGAAGTGACACACAAAACATTGCCATAACTATAACGCATTAAAACCGTTTCAATTTTTGCGTCATCTTCTAATTTTAACAATAACTTAACGGTCCCATCTTGGGAGTTTTGTCGAACAAAAATAGTCGGTTTTGTTAAACAGTATTTTGCATTTAAGACTTCTCTAAATTTTAAAGATACATCACTCATTTCATCAAATGATGTCACTTTTTTTTCATATATCCAGTTATATAATTGAGTAGCACGATATTTCGTTTGTCCTTCACTTAACATTAACGCTTCTAATTTTTTTATTTCATATCCATATAAATTAATCATCGGGCATTTTCTCCTTTTTTAAAAAGGCAAAATAGCAAAGCGATTGCCGACGATCAAGGGGCAACATTTGCCGCTCTTCTATTAATGAAAATTCTTGATGATTTTGAATAAAATCATGAATTTGCATACTGCCTTCTTTATTATTGGCCGTTTCAATCATATACACTAAAAGGCCACCTTCTTTGACAAATTGGGCGCATTCTTCAAGATAATCACTTTGTCTTGCTAATAAATCATCTAATTGATCACGTTGAAAACGGAAGAAAAAATCAAATTCATTTTTGATATATTGAAAACGACTTGATGGTGGTAAAACAACCACAACATCATGCGGATAAGAAACATAAGTTAAAAGTAATTTTAATGAAGAATCAATGACACTTACATCCGAAAAATGATATTTTTCAATGTCCTTTTTTGCTCCTGGCAAGTCTTCTTTATCAAAAATGGCGTATAGCATACTTTGCTTCTCTTTGAGGCGACTCATCATGGCAAGGGCCAATGAAGAATGATGTTCCGATACTACTAAAACTTTATCAAATGGATAAAAAGGAATCTTGTTAATAGCGTGATTCGCACCTTCGGTAATCGGAATAACTTCACCTCGTCTATAGCATTCTAATTTAGAAAGAGGATAATTTCCCATGCAATTGACCGTTGTTTCACTAATTCCCGGTTCTAATACTCCCATATATTTATCTAATAAATCACGGCGTTTTATAATATTATCATTTACCCGAAAAGAACGTGTTGACTTTATTCTTAAAGCCGCCATCATCCGATAAGAAACATTCTTTCCATAATGACGATTCCACATTTCCACTAACCAAAGAGGAATATTGTATCGTAAATGATAATACTCATTTGATTGACTTTCGACATAAGAAGGCACTAATTTTAGACGATCATAATTATGAAATAAAAGCGTTTCAATCATGGTAATAGATAATGAATGATTATCACCCAAGGCTTCTAGTACTTTGTCTTTTGTGTCCTCATCAGAAAAAGCATGAACAAAAATAGTGTTAGCTAAACCCACTGATAAAATAATTGCTGGTGTTTTATTAATACCCGGAAAGCTATCTTTGACAATGGTTGAAAAAACATACCAGTTAGTTAATGTTTTAATAACTAGTGCTTGGATCGTTTTACGCGTCTCACGGGGACAAAAATGCGATAAAAAATAATTACGCATGATGACATTACTAGGAGTATCTTCATTCATAATTTTTTCCACAATTTTGGTAGCAATTAAAATCTCATTCATGCCCATCACCTTCTTCTTTTTTTATTTTAGCAAATTAGCAAGAATATTAAAATTATTTAATAATATTTTATTAAATAGTTTTCCAATTCGTTAGGATTTAAATGATAAAAAAAGCCAATAGAGGTCTATCGACTTTCCGCATATTAATGTTTATGGTGATCATGACAACATTCACAATCGTCATCATCATGATCATGGGCTTTTTCGCTTTCTTTTAAACGTTCTTCGAAGTTTTCAAAGATATTTCCTTCATAAATTTCGGTATCTTCGTCATATTCTTCAGTTTCGAGGAGTACTTCATTTTCCTCCGTAATATAACGCGGATAATCATCGCGAATATGCTTATAAGTTTGACCCTTATAATACTTAAATTGCACCGCTAAATGAACAACAAATGCTTGTGCGGTCTTTAATATATAATCCGCAACTTGTTTTTCAACAAGACGACATTCCTCAGGAGCGCTGATTTCTACTAAAACTTGATAAGATGTTTGCTCAACACCATTATGATAGACATATACTTCGGGAGCTAAAAAGATTATTTCTTCTTCTTCAACTTCCCATAAACTAGCTAATTTTTTAGTCACTTCTTTAGAATATTGACTAATGACATAGCGGTCAGAACCAATAAATTTTATCGTAATCATCGTTAAACACCTCTTTTATTTACTAGCGATATCATACCAAATTTTTATAATATTTTAAACATTAAAAATCATATGGATCACGATCTATTCGTAAATGATATAAGCTTTTACCATCAAATTGTTTTTTTAAATCATTTAAGACTTCTTCAATTATTTCTGCTTTTTTATATTTTAAAAGAATATGGCGATAATAAGTATCACCTTTTTTCGCAATATATGGCGTGGATGGTCCAACCACCGTCGCTAAGTCTTGTAATTTTGTTTCTAATTCATCCTTTATTTGCTTAACAAGTAATATTAAACCATCTTCGTTAATCGAAGAAAAACATAATGAAATAAGATACGTATATGGGGGATATTGTTGTAATTTACGCGTCTGCATTTCTTTTTTAAAAAAGGAAGTATAATCTTGTTTAGCAGCCAAAACCACGGCGTAATGATTAGGCATATAAGTTTGGATTATCGCTCGCCCCATTTTATCTAAGCGACCTGCTCTTCCAATACCTTGGGTAATCAATTGAAAAGTACGTTCCGATGAACGAAAAGACGGCATAGTCAAGCCAATATCTGCTAAAACGAAGCCCACTAATGTCACATCGGGAAAATCATGACCTTTCGCAATCATTTGTGTGCCAATAAGAATATCAGCCTCATGATGACGAAATTTATCAAGTATTTTCTCCGTGTTACTTTTAACACGAGCGACATCAGAATCTAATCGTAAAACCTTAGCATCTTTAAAAAGACGTCGGACTTCATCTTCTATTCTTTCAGTACCAAATCCTTGTTTACTTAAATAAACACTCCCACACTTTGGACAAGTGGAAGGCATATTTTCAACATAATCACAATGATGACACTTGAGCATATTATCATAGCGATGATATGAAAGAGTGATTTGACATTCTGGGCATACAAAAACATGGCCACAATGACGACATGTGACATAAGAAGAATAACCTCGTCGATTTAAAAGAAGAATCACTTGTTCATGACGCGCTAAACAATCACTAATAGCTTTTCGTAGCGATAGCGAAAACAAGACTGATTCACGGTCAACTTGACTTGGTTTTAATAAGTCTATTATCTCTGTTTTAGGTAAACCTTTATCGTTGATTCGATGAGGTAATGATAAATATTGATAAACGCCTTTTAAAGCCCGCGCACGTGATTCTAAACTGGGGGTTGCGCTTCCTAAAAGGACACGCGAGTGGAATTTTTTAGCGCGTTGCTTAGCAATTTCTAAAGCATGATAACACGGACTATGGTCTTGCTTATATGATTCAACATGCTCTTCATCTAATATAATCAATCCAATATTATCGAGAGGAGCAAATATCGCACTACGAGCCCCGATGACTAATTGGGCCTCGCCATGAGCAATACGCCGATATTCATCATATTTCTGACCCGATGTTAATGCGGAATGGAGTATCGCCGTTTTCATATGGAAACGTGACGAAAAATAATCGATCATCATCGGAGTTAAAGCTATTTCTGGCACTAAAAACAAAACATTTTTACCTATTTGTAAATAATGTTCAATCAATCGTGCATATACTTCGGTTTTACCTGATCCCGTCACGCCTTCTAATAAAGAAACTTCTTGGGAAGAAGAAAGAAATTCTTTAATAACACGACTTTGATCAGCAGTTAATTGATGAGGAATGGAAGAAGGTTTTAAGGGAAGAATTAGTCTTCTTTTTTCCTCCTTCACTATCTTAACCTTATTTAAAAGGCATAATTTCTCTAAAATTGTCGATGATTTAAAATCTTTTTTAGGAATTCTCTTTTCTTGACTAACTAAACGTAACCATTCAATTTGTTTGCTTGTTAAGCCCTCTTCCGATGCATCAACACATTCCACATAATAATCATAAGCAATCTTAGGAGCTTTTAAGGCACTCGTTTGCGGTTTTAAAGAAGGTGGTAACATCGTCTTTAAGACTTTGATTAAAGGCGTAAAATAATAAGAGGTCATATATAAGGCTAAATCCCATAAATCATCATTTAATAATTGCTCTTCATCTAGAACATCAATAATTTCTTTAAGCACGAAACCATTTTCTAATTCATATTCAGTGATACTTAATGGACTTTCGATAACGGCGCTGACAAAGCCAATCACTTGTGTTTGATTGTTAAAAGGAACAATTACGCGATATCCTCTTTGCACTTTCTTATCGCCTAAATAGGCATAAGAAAAGGGACGATCAAGGTCGCTTGCAGCATGTTCGATATAAACTTCTAATACACGCATCAAATCCCTCCTTATGTCCCTTCATAATATTTTATTTACTTCCGAATGATCGCGTTGATTTTATTACGAATAATACTTTGTATTTCTTCTGCCGCTCGATCAACATCATCATTCAATACAACATAGTGGTAATGATATTTTAAACCCATTTCCCGTTTAGCCTTTTCTAAACGTTCATGAATAATTTCTTCGCTTTCACTTTTCCGGCCTCTAATACGTGATTCTAACGCTTCTAAAGATGGTGGAATTAAGAAAATAGAGAAAACATCGGAGCCTTGGCATTTTTGCATCACTTGGCGTGCTCCATCAACTTCAATTTCTAAAAAAACATTTTTTCCTTCAAGACGTAGTCTTTCCACATAATCTTTGGGCGTTCCATAATAATTGCCGACAAAATATGCCCATTCAAGCATATTGCCATTATCAACATTTTTTTGAAATTCTTCTTGACTAACAAAGAAATAATCGACGCCATCTTGCTCTTTATTTCGTGGTTGACGAGTCGTCATCGAAATCGAGTATACAAGATTTAATGATAAATCTTCCATAACTTTTTTTCGAACCGTGCCCTTCCCCACACCACTAGGGCCGCTAAGAATAATAAGAAGGCCTTTTTGCATATATAAATCACCTACCACTAATCAACAAAATATAATCCATATTATATTTAATAATATGGAAAAAAGCAATTAACTTTTAAAAAACCTAACATTAAATGTAATAATCAATCCTAATCGAATTTATACTTTTTAATCTTTTTATTGGAAACTTGCTTATAATTAGCTCTATCAACATGCTTAATTGGTTTCCAAGTTATTTTCATAAAAAGAGAAGCAATCGTTAATGGTAATGATAAAAAGTCAAACCATGGCCATAAAAATAGATATAATATTTGCTTTCCTTTACTACAATATATATGCTTTTGCTCGCGAACAAGAATTAGTATTCCTTCAAAAAAAGAAGCACAATATGTGGTCACGAATGTTTTTAACCAGGCATCAATCCAAATTAAAAAAGGTAATGGTTGTTTGTTCACAAAAGCAATAATAGTTGAAGCGATAGGAACAATTGCTCCAACAAGAAAAACGAGCAACGAATAAGGAAACATATAAAAGAAAATATCATAACAAGCAAATTTTCGATTGCATTTATTCTTAAATAGACCGTTTAATAATTTATAACCGCCTTTAAAAAAGACCGCTAAACGTCCTTTAGTCCAACGTAATCGTTGCCGGAAAGATGTTTTTAAATCAATAGGTTGTTCATCAAAAAATTCTGCATCTTCACAAAATTCTATTTTATATCCTTTTGAAACAACTTCCGTAGTAAATTCCGCATCTTCTGTCAATTCTACATAAGACCATCCTTTTTGTAAAATTGATGAAGCCACTAAAAAGCCCGTCCCTGCAATATGGGTAGAAGAAGATAAAGCTGTTCGCGGACGATGAAATGATAAAGAACTACGACACCAATGAATACCATAACTCGCAGAAATAAAATTTGTATCAAAGTTTTTCGTATTACGATAAGAATTCACTATTTTAGCCCCGGCATCAAATGCCTTATTCATTTCTTTGATAAAATTAGGGGCTAAAACATTATCAGCATCAAAGAAAAAATATCCATCAAAGGAGGTAACACCAAAATCCTGGGCTATTTTTTCAAAAAGAAATTGTAAAGCATACCCTTTACGCGCCTTTTCAACGCAATCACGTTCATAAACTATCACACGATCTCCACCAATTCTTTTGGCCTCACTTGCAGTATGATCAGTGCAATTATCAGCAACCACGAAAATAGTTAATAAATCTTGCGGATAATCTTGTTCAAAAATACTATGTAATAAATTACCAATAACACCACTTTCGTTACGTGCCGATATCGCAATAGCGTATTTATGATTCTTTTTAGCTTCTGGATATTTTTTTCTTTTAACAATAACGCCTAAGAAATATAAAAAGAATTTAAACGCTACAAGAACAACTAAAATCGTAATAATAATATTCGTAATTTTATTCAATAATTCCATACAATACTTGTTCCTCACGCGATATTCTACCATTTATACTAACAAATGACAACATTTGACAAAAATTTGCTTATAATATATTTTTTTTGTTTTTTTAAGAAATTATCTCCTTTTTTTATGCTATGATGTTGATGGTGATGGTCAATGAAATTAACAGTCAGTCATCTTCGCTTTATCGTTGATGAAATTAAAAGAAAAGCTGCCGGATCTTATATCGGAAAACTAGTCGAATATACAAAAAACGACTACTTTTTTTCATTGTCAAAGCTAAAAAATGAAAGGGTTGTTATTTCTTTAGAATCTTCGCATCCTTTTTTAAGTTTAACTTCTTTTAAATCATCATCAAACACGCTTTCTTCACCATTTTATCTTTCGTTAAGAAAAGAATTGGATCATGCGTATTTAGAAAATGTCGAAATATGGAATAACGATCGTATTGTGGCTTTTACTTTACGTTGCACCAATGAGTATTACGAAACGAATAAACGCTACCTCATTATTGAACTAATTACTGGAAACACCAATATTCTTTTATTAGATAAGGATTTAAATATCTTAATAGTGAATCGTCCTACTACTCTTGATAGCAAAAGACCATTATTAAAAGGAATAACCTATCAACTCCCTATCAAGAATAATGATTGGGATGATAACCAACAATCTCTTCCATTTGATTATTTAGCGCTTTTTGATCAATATCAAAATGACTTGATTGCAAAAAGAAAAAAAGAAAAATACCACGCTCTTATCAAATTGATTAAATCGCAAAAGAAATCATTAGAAAAAAAGTTATGTATATTAGAAAAAGAAAAGCAAGTAGCCCAAGATAAAGATTTATGGAAACTATATGGCGATTATATATTTACTTATCTTTCCCAAATTGAAAAAGGGGCAGCAACTTTAAGAATCGACGATATCGTTATACCTCTTGATTCTCAAAAATCACCAAAAGAAATGGGCCTAATGTATTATAAAAAATATCAAAAGGCTCGTAATGCCGAAGAACATTTACAAAAACAGATAAAAGAAACTAAGGAAAAATTAAATTATTTTACAATATTAGAAGATCAATGGGAGACCGCTAGTGAAAGAGATTTAAAAGAAATTGAAGATGAATTAATAGAACAAGGTTATTTCCATAGTAAATCGAAAAAAAAGAAAAGCGGAAGATCCGCCATTAATCCATATTTTTGCTTTTATCAAAATGTAAAAATTGGGTTTGGAAAAAACAATTTACAAAACGATACATTAACCTTTCATTTAGCCCATAATAATCATTATTTTTTACATATCAAAGACCATCCTGGATCACATATCGTTATCTTTGATTCCCATCCTTCTAAAGATGTTATAGAATATGCTTGTGCTCTCGCCCTAGCGATAGCCCATAAATTAGATGGTGATATTATTATTACGCCCATTAATCAAGTCAAAAAAACTGCGACTCGTGGTTTAGTGCAATTAAATCACTATGAAACCATTCATATTAATAAATATGATGAACGTTTATTTACTTTTCTTTTCGAAGAGAAATGATGAACCTTTAATTACTTCTTGAGTGCTTAATCCATAAAAATGTTGTTGCCGCATCACTTCATACGCTACTAAAGCAACACAATTTGCTAAATTTAAACTACGAGCACTCGCGACCATCGGAATCCGTAAACAGCGATCATAATGACTTTTTAATAAATCATGAGGAATCCCTGTTGATTCCCGGCCAAACATTACATAGTAATTGTGTTCAATGTGGCTAAAGTCTTGTGTCGCATAATTTATTTGTCCATAACGAGTAATATAATAAATATCGGCATGAGGATTATGACTAATAAAATCTTCATATGAAGAATATAGATGTAATGAAAGTCCTTCAAGATAATCCATACCAGCCCGTTTCAATGATTTATCATCAAGAGTAAAAGATAAAGGACCAATAATATGGAGAGTCGCGTTTATCGCGCGACATGTCCGCATAATATTTCCAGTATTGGCAGGTTTTTCCGGTTGATATAAAATAATATGGAGCATAAAAACACCTCTTTTAATTACTATAACATTTTCAAAGAAAGAAGGTATAGATGATGAATGATATAAGTCAATATTTTACCATTGAACCGATTAATGAAATTCATGAAATCAATTTAGGATTAAGCAATAATCATTATCTTATAAATCAAAAGTATATTTTGCGAGTACCTAAGGAACCAAAGCGGCCAGATTTTCATATTGAAAATGAAATCAATATTGAACAAGTGGCTAGTACATGGCTTCATCCTTCTATTCCTATTACTTATTTCGATAAAGAAAATGAGCTAAAAATAACTCCTTTTATCAAGGGATTTACCCATTTTCAAAAAGAGATAGCCACATATGATAATTATCGTGACATTGCTCATTTATTAAATAAATTACATCACCTAGAAGTTGCTAATCTTGCAAGCTTTAATGGTGTAAAAAGACTTTATTTATATAAAGAATACTCTTCTATTTCAACTCATCCTTTAGAAAATAACATCATCGATAATTATCAAAAACACATGTCAAAAGAACTTGTTCCTTGTCATCATGATTTGGTCAGTGGCAATATTCTTCTTTTTAAAGACCATGTCGAAATTATCGATTTTGAATATGCCGGTTATGATGATCCTTTTTTTGATCTCGCCTCTTTTATTAGCGAAAATAATATCAAAGATATTCAAATGATATCTTTTTTCTTAACAGAATATTTTGGATATCCGCCAACACATGAAATTTATCAAAAACTAGTTGCTTTTCTTCAATTTAATGACCTTCTATGGTTTTATTGGGCCAATATGAT
This sequence comes from uncultured Staphylococcaceae bacterium, assembly GCA_964546565.1. GTDB lineage: Bacteria > Bacillota_I > Bacilli_A > RFN20 > CAG-826 > CAG-826. Next base: position 29,109 of record CAZJKC010000008.1, read on the forward strand.
GTATCAACTATATCATGAAGCCATTTATCAAGAGATTGCTAAAGAAAAAGCGGAACATCTTTCCGCTCCTTTACATTTTTTATAAGCCACAATCTTCATCGGTATCGGAAGAATAAAAACAATGATTTTTATATCTTCCTTCAAACTGACCCCAAAACTTACTTTTACAAGGTTTTCCTTTCCCAGGAGCTTGAAAATATAAAGCTTTGTATGCTGGATCAGCACGCCAAAATTTAATACAATCAAAAGCTAAACGCCTTTCTAAATTTGTAGCCCCGGCTTGAAATAAAGGGGTCTTGATACCTTCAAAGGCATTTTTTTGCATAATTACTTCTTCAATAGAATTTCTTTTTTTAAACGGGGAGCATCTCGCTACAACACGATTAACTACGACATTCCCCACCAATTTCATACCAAAGGGACCTTCTCCTTGCGCTTCTGAACGCATCAATCGACCTAATAAAGATATATCATTTTCACGATAATGAACTCGCATTTATTTATCACCCTTATTAGTTTATGTCTCTTTTTGAAAAAGGTGGATATTTTTATAATCAAGTTCTTTTAAAAAAAGATGGCATTAAACCACCTTTATATTGAATACTATTTTTTCGAAGCTTCTTTAAAAATCGCTAAGCCATTATCAGTTAAAGGATCACGTACCATTTTTTCAAGGACATTATATGGCACTGTGGCAATATCGGCACCCACAAGGGCAGCTTGTTCAATATGTGCTAAATTACGAATACTAGCCGCAATTACTTGCGTATCATAGCCGTAGTTATTGATCATAATCATAATCTTTTCGACTAATTCAGCACCCGATCGTCCCGCATCATCAACCCGTCCCATAAATGGTGAAATGTATGTTGCGCCCGCTTCACATGCCATAATGGCTTGAGGAACAGTAAAGACTAAAGTGACATTGGTGTGTATACCTTCTTTATGTAATATCGAAGTAGCGGCGATACCATCCATAGTCATCGGAATTTTAATAACGATATTAGGATGAATTTTTGCTAATTCACGGGCTTCTTTTACCATTTCTTCAGCACTAGCTTCCTGGACTTCCGCGGAAATAGGACCATCAACTAATTCAACAATTTCTTTAATAACATCCTCTAATTTTCTTCCTTCTTTTGCAATTAATGAAGGATTAGTAGTTACTCCACTTATTACTCCCCATTTAGAAGCAATACGAATATGTTCAATATTCGCGGTATCAATAAATAATTTCATTTCTATTCTCCTTTTACTTTTTAAACTTTTTTTCATAATTTATAATTGCATCTTGAATGACTTTTATAGCCTTTTCTCGTCCTTCAATTGATAAAACAACCGTATCTTTTTTTTCTAAGTTCTTATATACACGAAAAAAATGACAAATTTCATCAAAAATATGTTCTGGTAATTCTTTAATTTCACGATAATTACCATAAATCGGATCATGGGCACATACCGCAATGATTTTTTCATCAGGCAAGCCGGTATCAACCATGTTAACAATACCAATAGGATAACATTGAACTAGCGCCAAAGGAACAATCGGTTCTGAACAAATCACCAAAACATCAAGTGGATCATAATCACCAGCATAAGTATGCGGGATAAAGCCATAATTTTGGGGATAATGGGTGGATGTATAAAGAATACGATCCAAAATTAAAGTACCCGTTTCTTTATCAAGTTCATACTTGTTTTTACATCCTGCAGGAATTTCAATACAAGCCAAAAAATCTTCTGGTTTAATTCGATCCTTCGACACATCATGCCAAATATTCATGTTAGGACCTCCCTTTTTTTAATTTTAGCACATATAAATGGAAAAAAGCATAAAAGGTTAATTTTTTATATGATATAATATCAACAAAAGGAGGGATGATTGTGTATAAAAAAATACTCGGTACTTCATTAATATTCTTTGCCATCTTGCTTTCATCTTGTAATAATATTCATGGATTGCCAAATGAACAAAAAATTCCTCTAATCAAAAATGAAAGCTATATAAAGCCAGAAGATGTCGATTATCAAAATCTTTCTTACTATGATTATAGTGAGGCTATCAATGCTCCCGAAGTTGTTAAGAAAATTGATAATAAAGAAAGTTTTGTGCTTTTTACTCATTCAGTAACTTGTGAATCATGCTTAAGTATTAAAAATAACTTAATGAAATATATATGCTCAACCCAATATGTTATAACCACTCTTGCGTATTCCGAATATATCAATGGCGAATGGGTCTCAAACATTGATGAAATCGCTTATAATCTTGCCGATCGTTATCCTGAATTTTTTAAAAAAACAACCGATTCATCATTAGCAAATGGTGTCCCTTATTTCTATTTTTTTCTTCAAGGGGAAATGATTGCCAACACTCATATTCCTTCGAAATGTTTCAAAAGTTATCAGTATTTTAAATCATTTCTCAATGGTTATATAAAAGATAAACAATAAAATTAGAGCAACTCTTTATTTTTTTTTAGCAAGGTAAAGCAGAATATAACATCCATTTATCATAATGCTCATTGCTTATGGTGATAATATAGAATCGATAAGCGTAAAAAGCTTAATTTCATTTGCCTTCAGTTCCACTTTTATTTCGAACTACATTTTCATTTAACTATCGATTGACTCATATATTACAAAAAAATCTATCTCATAAAAACTTGATTTTCTTATAAGATAGATTTGTTTTTTTACTTTTAAAATTTCATAATCCAACAACGACGTTTTTTATGTTGTTTAGCATTAAATAATTTCCATTGAGCTTGCACTTCCGCATTAGTCTCTAATTCAGGACCGGTTTCTGCAAATTTTACACCATTTTTGATACAAGATTTAATTCCTTCATTTAAAATAATGACATTAACACCATTCCCCATATATTCAGGGCGCACACCAATGGAATAAAGATCAACAACATCGTGATGTTTCATCGTTTTTAATAAGGAAATTATGCCTTTTAAAGTTAATTTACCCTTACACTTTTGCATTGCTTTAGAAATAGATGGGGCTAATAAACCATAGCCGATTAATTCATCTTTATCACTATATATAGCGTACAAGTATTCAACATTCAATATAGTCTTGAAATTACTCATGAATTCCTTCTTTTGTCTTTCCGAAATAGCGGTATAACCATACAACTTATTATAAACAACATTCATAATATCAATACCTTCATATATGGCCGGTGTTGCTTCTTTAATCGATGCAAATTTACGCACCTTATAACCGAATTTCTTTATAGACCGATTAGCGATACGATCTAAAGACTCAAGAGGATGATCAGGAATAGCAATTTGATATTCAAACCAATCACATTCTTTTTCAAAGCCCAATTTTTTCATATGGTCTAAATAATATTCATGATTGTAAATGGTAATATACATTGATAATTGATCAAATCCTTCAATTAACATTCCTTCTTTATCTAAATCGGAGAAACCAATGGGCCCAATTATTTCATGAGCGTCATATGTTAACGCTATTTCTTTAATCTTATCAATAAGTGTTTTTGATACTTCGTAATCATCAATGAAATCAAAACGCGTAATACGCATTTGTTTTTTACCAACTTTTTCGGCATATTTACGATTAAAAATACCCGCTACACGACCAACAATGCGCTTATCTTGATAAGCTAAAAACAAATAAACATCCGACCATTCATAAGAGCCATTCTTTTTCGGGTCAAACATCGCCATTTCATCAGCAATAAGAGGGGGAACATAATATGGATTATTTTTATATAAATAATTTTGGAATTTTATAAATTTTTTTAAATCTTTTTTTGATTTTACTTCTTTTAAAACTATCATAAGACCTCCGCGTACATTTGCATATTAGCACAAAAGCAAATCATAAAACAATAAAATTCTTTATCTTTGAATAAATCATAAGCAAAAAAAATGACCATTGAAATAATATTTTTTTCAATAGTCATCACTTTTACAATAATTATTCAGAAGCAATTTTTATTCTATTCAATGCCCTTTGCAAAGCAATTTCTGCACGCTTAATATCAATATCAGGTGTTTTCTTTTCTAATCTTCCCCGGGCTCGTTCTTCCGCGTCTTGGGCTCTTTTTAAATCAATTTTTTCTTTAAATTCAATTGCCGTCGCAAGAATCATTACTTTTTCTTCTTGAACATGAATGACGCCTCCGGAAATGGCACAAACTTTTGTATCTTTTTGATAACGAATAGTCATCTTACCAATTTCAATCATGGAAACAAGGGGAAAATGATGAGGAAGAATACCGGTCAACCCTTCTGTCAATGGAAGATTAATAATATCGGCTTCGCCTTCATAAAACAAACCTTTCGGCGTTATTATTTGATAATGAAAACTCATTATAAGGTTTTCGCTTTCTCGATTGCGTCTTCAATCGTTCCCACGTATAAGAAAGCTTGTTCTGGAAGGTTATCATATTTGCCATCTAAAATATCTTTAAAACTCCTAATAGTGTCTTTAATTGGCACATATACACCCTTGAAACCATTAAATGTTTCGGCTACATGGAATGGTTGTGATAAGAAATTACGAATACGGCGTGCACGAGCCACAACTAATTTATCTTCTTCCGATAATTCATCCATACCTAAAATGGCAATAATATCTTGCAATTCCTTATATCTTTGTAAAATCTTTTGTACGGCACGAGCTGTATCATAATGATCTTTACCAACAATATTAGGATCTAAAATTTGTGATGAAGAATCTAAGGGATCAACCGCCGGATAAATACCTAAAGCTGCTGTTTTTCGATCAAGAACCGTTTTAGCATCTAAATGCGAAAAAGTGGTCGCAGGCGCCGGATCAGTTAAATCATCAGCGGGAACATAAATAGCTTGAACGGAAGTAATAGAACCGTTTTTGGTCGAAGTAATTCGTTCTTGTAATTGTCCCATTTCGGTCGCTAAAGTTGGTTGATATCCCACCGCACTAGGCATTCTACCTAATAAAGCTGATACTTCACTTCCTGCTTGGGTAAAGCGGAAAATATTATCGATAAATAATAACACATCTTGATGCTCTTGATCACGGAAATACTCGGCCATAGTAAGACCCGTTAAACCCACACGCATTCTTGCTCCAGGTGGTTCATTCATTTGCCCAAAGACCAAAGCGGTTTTTTTCAAAACGCCCGATGATTTCATTTCATGATATAAATCATTACCTTCACGAGTTCTTTCACCGACACCGGCGAAAACCGAAATACCGCCTCTTTCCGTAGCAATATTGTTGATTAATTCTTGAATTAAAACGGTTTTACCAACACCAGCACCACCAAAAAGGCCAACTTTTCCACCACGAACATAAGGACAAAGTAAATCAATAACTTTAATACCTGTTTCAAGCATTACTGAAGACGTACTTTGCTCTTCATAACGTGGAGCATCACGATGGATAGGTAAATGTGGACATTTCTCAAATTCATTATCTAAACCATCAATAGGCTCACCTAAAACATTAAACATTCTTCCTAAGGTCTTTTTACCTACCGGAACTGTTATCGGAGCATTAGTGTCAATAACCTCCATGTTTCTAATTAATCCTTCCGTCGGTCCCATTGAGACACAACGCACCATATCATCACCAATATGTTGACTTACTTCAATCGTCAATGTTGAACCATCTTCTTTTTTAATAAGTAAGGCTGTTAATAAATCAGGTAAATTATTTTCTTCAAAACGAACATCAATAATTGGTCCAACAATTTGGATAATTCGCCCGATATTTATTTTCTTTTTTGCCATATACTTCCTCCCTTATTTATTCGTTGATCCGCCCACGACTTCCGTAATCTCTTGCGTAATTAAAGCCTGGCGTTCTTTGTTATAATCTAATTGTAATTGTTCATATATTTCATCAGCGTTATCACTAGCGTTTTCCATCGCTGTTCTTCTTGAAGCATGTTCCGAAACAGTTGCTTCTAGTATTTTACCATAAAGAATAGTATGAAGATAAAATGGAATTAATGAATCTATTATCGCTTGTGGATTAGGCTCCATAATAATATCATGACACACTTTTTGTTGATTATTTTGCACCGCAAGCGGGAAAATAATTAATTCTTCGGGAACAAATGATAAAGAATTAACATAATGAGTATAAATCAAGGAAATTTTTTGATATTTACCAGTTAAAAACTCATCCATGATTCGCGTTGATAAATTATTAATAAAACGCTCTGACAAAATATCTTCTTTATTTAAATAATCATCAATCAATGTGACTTGACTATTTTGATAATGATGATAACCCTTCATGCCAAATATCATTAATGTATCATCTTTTTTTATTAATTGGTCAGCATAACGAAAAATATTATAATTATACCCTCCACATAATCCTAAAGATGATGAAATTAAAATATATAGACATCGTGAAGAATCTACCGCATTTAAATAAGGAGAACTAATGTTATCACTATGCTTAAAAACATCATCCATTAAACTTTTTACAGCGGATGTATAATCAAGATTTTCGAGCATCAAATCTTTCCATGTTTTTAATTTAGCTGTGGCCACTAATTCCATCGCTTTCGTAATTTTACGAGTCGAAGCAATAGAATTCATTCTTCTTTTCGTCGCTTGTAATCCACTGCTCATTGACATTCTCCTTTCTTTTCATATCTACCGATATGTCTGCATGTATTCTTCGATAATCATTTTTAATTTTTTATCGGTTTCTTGTGTAATGACTTTTTCTTTTTGAATAGTACTGATAACTTCACTATATTTCGCCAAAATGTATTGATATAAGCCATCTAAACATGGACGAACTTCCTCGACATTAACATTTTCTAAATATTGATGTTTACTCGCAAATAAATCAATAATTTGTTTTTCTACTGGATAATTAACATATTGTGGTTGTTTCAATACTTCCATCAAAACACTTCCGTGATGAAGAACTTTTTTGGTAGCTTCATCAAGATCACTTCCAAATTGTGAAAATGCTTGTAATTCATGATAAGACGCTAAATCAATTTTCAAGGAATTTGAAACTTGTTTCATCGCTTTAATCTGCGCCGCACTTCCAACACGCGAAACCGAAAGTCCGCTATCGACAGCAGGACGTTGACCAGCATTAAACAATTCACTCATTAAAAAGATTTGTCCATCGGTAATTGAGATAACATTAGTCGGAATATATGCCGATATATCCCCCGCTTGTGTTTCAACAATAGGAAGAGCTGTTATTGAGCCTCCTCCATATGCATCACTTAATTTACAAGCCCGCTCTAATAACCGCGAATGAAGATAAAAAACATCTCCCGGATAAGCTTCACGGCCTGGCGAACGTTTTAATAATAAAGATAAAGTACGATATGCCACAGCATGTTTACTTAAATCATCGTAAACAATCAACACATCTTTACCATTTTCCATCCATTCTTCAGCAATACTCACACCGGCATAAGGGGCGATATATTGTAAAGGGGCCAGTTCTGATGCTGTAGCTGAAACAATTGTCGTATATTCAAGTGCTCCACCTACCCGAAGCTTTTCCACTATTTGCGCAACTGTTGAATTTTTTTGACCAATGGCGACATAAACACACAAACAATCTTTACCTTTTTGATTTAAAATGGTGTCAATCGCGATAGCGGTCTTACCCGTTTGACGATCACCGATAATTAATTCTCTTTGACCTCGACCAATGGGTATCATTGCGTCGATAGCGGTAATTCCCGTTTGTAATGGTGTATCAACTGATTTACGTGTCATGACACCGGGAGCAATACGCTCAATAGGCCGATACTTTTTAGCATCAATTTTACCTAAACCATCTATCGGTTGACCTAAAGCATTAACAACACGCCCTAGTAATGAATCACCAACTGGAACTTCAACAACGCGTCTCGTTCTTTTAACCATATCGCCTTCTTTAATACCGCGGTCATTCCCTAATAAGACAGCACCAACATGATCTTCTTCAAGATTTAAAACCATTCCATAAATATCATCAGGGAAAACAAGAAGTTCCCCAAGCATTGCCTTATCTAAACCATAGACGAGAGCAATACCATCACCAACAGTCATTACTGTTCCAACATCATTACTTTCTATTTTGTGGTCATAGGCTTCAATTTGCGCTTTAATTATAGCACTAATCTCTTTAGCTTTAATTTCCATATGTTTCTCCCGCCTTTCTAATCAATAGATTATTTTTCATTGACACTAATTTATTTAAAACTGTTCCATCAAAAATACAATCTTGAATAACAACTTTTATTCCACCAATTATTTGTTCATCAAGAATATTTTTTAACTCAACTTTTTGTCCCATTTTACGTGATATCGCATCTGATATAGCGTTAATTTCATCTGCGGATAAACGGATTACCGAATAAATAATTCCTTCAGCAATGTCTAAATACTCATTACATAAAGAATTAAATTCTAGAAAAATCTTTTTCATATAAGACACACGATTATTATCAATAATAACTTTGATAAAAGATACGATGTGCTTTAATGGTATGGCTGCAAAGGCTTGCTCAATAAGACGATGCTTTTCTTCTTTGGAAATAAAGCACGATGAAAGAACCCGTAAATAATCGGGGTTATCATCTAAAATACGATACACAGTTTTTACTTGCTTTTGATATTCATCAACTTGCTTTTCTTCTTTAGCAATACTTAACAAAGCTAAAGCATAACGATTATTAATACTGTCCATTAACTTTCAACATCCTTTATAAATTGTTGAATCAATTTCGTATGGTCGTCTTTATCAACTTCACGTTTTAAAATAGCTTTTGAAGCCTCAATAGCCACTTCTACAATCTCATCATGAACCTCATCAAGAGCTTTTTGACGACTTTGCTCAATATCCGTATTCGCTTGTTGAATTATTTCATGAGCTTCTTCATGAGCTTCTTGAATAATACGTGTTTTTTCTTTTTCACCATCTTCACGAGCGGCAACGATTATTTGATAAGCCTCTTTCTTTTTACTGACAACCTCTTGGTCCGCTAAAGACAATTTTTCTTGAGCTTCTTCTTGCGCCTGTTCAGCATTTTTAATATGACTTTCAACATATTCTGCACGTTCAACAAGAATTTTCTTAACCGGTTTATAAAATAAAAAGGTGGCCGCCAAAACTAAAACTAAAAAAGTTGCAAAAGGGACAATAAACGATTCAATATTTTTAGGAATAATTCGATCAATGAAATCATTATTACCTTCTGATGAATAGATGAGCAAATTTTGGAACTTTACAAAAATATTAGCCCAAACATTTCCCATTTTCATTCACCTCTTACATTGCTACAAAGAATAAAATTAATAAAGCCACTAAAAGAGCATAAATACCTGTCGTCTCAGTCAAAGCACATCCGACAATTAAGGTTGAACGAATTTTACCTTGAGCTTCGGGATTACGGGCAACACCTTCTACCGCTTTCATAGCGGTCATACCTTCGGTAATAGCACAAGCCATACCACCTAAAACCGCAATTGCTGCCGCAATACAAGCAGTCCCACGCATTGAGAATTCATTTGCGGCACTTCCAACATCACTTAAAACGTTTAATAGATTTGATAAAAACATTTTCTAATCCTCCTTTTCTATTTCGTTTTTTTTACTTAGTAACTGGTTCAATTTGCGTATATTCTTCATCTTCTTCTGGTGCTTCTTGCGCAATTAAGAGCATAGAAACCATCAAGAACACTAACGCTTGAATGAACCCTGAGAATATATCAAAATAGGCATGGAGAACCGGCGCAACAATCGGCGTTACAAAATAAGGTAATCCAAACACTAAATTCGATAACGATTCTAAAGCAGAATAAACAATCTGCATTAACACCCACCCCGATATAGCATTACCAAACAAACGGAATGATAATGATAATAAGGGAGCCCACATTGATAACAAATTCACCGGTAAGAAAATAGGAAATGGATCAATGTAGCGCTTAAAATATTTCCACTTTGTATACTTCACACTAGTAGCGTGAATCAAAATAAAGGTGCATAAAGCTATACTAAAAGGCACCATAAAATATGTCATCGGCGAAGCAAAGCCTAAAATACCGATAATAAAGCATAAAAAGATATATACACCAACAGCAATCGCGTAAGGAGTAAATGAGGCAAAACGTTTACCCATGGTTTCCACTACTAAATTATCCATTTTCTCAACAGCTATTTCAGCAATAATCATAATTCCCTTAGGCTTTTTTAAAGGGTCAGTCTTACGAGCCTTAAAAAATACAATTAAGAAAACAATCAACGCGATAAGAAGTATCAAAAGGGAAGATACGACTTCAGAAGGAATACTTCCTATCCAATCGATAGCGAATCCAACTTCAATTGAACATGATGTTAATGTGAAAAGAGAAATGATAATAAATGATAAAAGTCCTATTTTTTTCATTCGCGTTCTCCTTTCCAATAATAAATATATAGCACTATCTTAGGGACTAAATAGGCTCCAAACACCGCAAAAACATTAAATAACGGAAAGCCTAACTTTTGACATAAAAGAGCAATTGTTAATCCTAAAGCATATAAGAAATAACGTAGTAAATAGCACCAACTAAAACGATGTGATGATTTACTAATACGTAAAAGTCTTTCACTTTGAATTTGGATTAAATAAAAATTAAAAATAGCAATAATTGCGCCTAATATTATTCCTAAAGGAATGCCATAATAACCGATGAAGATACAAAATAAGGATAAAATTGCGATTGCGATTTCGGCAACGACCATCCACAAAATTAATCTTTTCATTTCCGGAAGGTGGCGATAAAAGTTCCGCATTTTATTCCTCACTTTCTTGACCATCAGTCACGATAAAATTATACCATTTTTTCTATAAAAAAATAGATAAATAATATTAAATATTTAGACAATCTTCGCAAATGATAAAATGTATACCATAACCAAAAAAATGTTCATATTGTGCCTTTTATGTTAATAATCAATTAAAAGTGTCAAACAATGCCAAAAATATCAAAATGTAACCGCTTGCATTTCGTATCTTAAACAAGTAAAATATCTCTTGCAGCTTAATTAACTATATAAAGGAGTGATTTTCATGAGTTTTAAAATTTGTTTTGAAGACAAAGAATTAACCTTTGAAAAGAAAGTATCATTACGTTCACTTATCGGAAATGAAAGAAAAGATGTTATATGTGCGATGGTCAACAATCGCCTTCGCGAATTAAATTATGAAGTTTATTACAATGCTGATGTCCAGTTTTTAACATGCAAAGACCAACAAGCTATTCGTATTTATGAATCGTCATTAAGATATTTGATTGCAATGGCATTTTCACGCGTCTTTCCAAATATCAAAATACGTTTTAGTTATAATGTATCTCGTTCCATCTTCATTGAATTATTAAATAAAGATGTCCGTGTTGATTCATCTATGGTCAAGAAGCTTAAAGACGAAATGGATCGCATCATTAAACTTGATTTACCATTTCATCGCCATATTGTCTCAAATGAGGATGCTTTAAAAATATTTACCGAACGCGGTTATGATGATAAGATTGCTATTTTGAAATATCGTCCTGAAAAGACAGTCCATTTATATGAATGTGATGGATTCCTCGATTATATGTATGGCCATATGGTGCCCACATCCGGTTATTTACAAAACTATCGTATCCGTATCTATCATCCCGGTATAATCGTTCAATATCCACGTTCTGAAACGAAAGGAGAAATTCCTGATTTCCAAGATGCTCCAATGTTTGGAAGAACACTTAAGGCTTCGCATTCATGGGCTAAAATTGTTCGAGCTGATTCTATTGCGGGCATCAATGAATACATTGAAAGTGGCAACACTATCGACTTTATTAATATGTGTGAAGCGCGTCATAATAGCATGCTAAATGACCTCGGAACCCGCATTGAAACCGATATTGATAACATTAGATTAATTTGTATTGCCGGCCCATCAAGTTCAGGCAAAACTACTTTCGCTAATAGATTACGTATTGAGCTTTTATCACGAGGTATAAGACCAATTCGTATTTCCATTGACGATTACTATTTGCCGCGTGACAAAGCTCCAAAAGATGAAAACGGAGATCCTGATTTAGAAAGCATCTACGCTCTCGACATTGATTTATTCAATCAAAATATGCTTGATTTAATCAATGGTGAAACTGTGCAATTGCCAAAATTTGATTTTCAACTTGGAAAACGTGTCAAAGGACGACTATTACAAATCGAATCAGATCAACCAATTATTATTGAAGGAATACATGCCTTAAATGATACTTTAACTTCTTTAGTGCCAAAACATCAAAAATTTAAAATTTATATCGCTCCTCAAGCACAAATAAATCTTGATAATCATAATCCTATTTCCTTAACCGATTTACGATTATTAAGACGCTTAGTACGTGATAAAAAATTCCGTAACGCACCCGCTGAAACCACATTTAAAATGTGGCCAAGTGTTCGTAAAGGGGAATTTACTTGGATTTATAACACCCAAGAAGGTGCTGATTATGTGTTTAACTCTCTTCTTCCATATGAATTATGTGTTATGAAAAAATATGCTTTACCACTGCTTTTAAAAATTGACAAAGATTCCCCTTACTATGTAATGGCTGAACGTCTTATTAAATTCTTAAAATACTTCGTTGACATTGATGATAGCTTTATACCTTGTAATTCTTTAATGCGAGAATTCATTGGTGACTCCTGTTTCCAAGATGTATAATTTCTAATCATTGTATTATATATAATTAGTTAATAAATAACAAAATACGCACTTAGACAAAAAAATCTAAGTGTTTTTTTATTTTTTCAAAAATTTGTTTAAAAATCTCTTGAC
>CAZJKC010000009.1:0-41065 GCA_964546565.1 uncultured Staphylococcaceae bacterium
AGATATAATTCCTCAAAATCTATTATTTTTTATGGTTTAACTGCGAAAGACGCGAGCCACTCTATAGCATAAACATGCTTCCAAATAGAAATAGAATCATCAAAAGGATTTGATCGCCTTTCAAAATATTCATATTTTTCTTTATTTGTATATTTTCTCTTTTTTTTATAACTTTTTTTCATTTTTTCCTCACTTCCTCCTATATTAAGTTTATAAATTTTCATTTTTTCGTTGATTTTTTACTATAATTGAATATAATATAAGTAACAAAACCAATTTTTGGTTATCACCACCATATGAGATGTGGTGTTTTTTTTATCTCTTTTTTCTTTTAGCAAATTTTAAAATATCACATTGCTGTTTTTGTGAAATAAATGTTTTTCTATACACATTTAAATCAATATCTTTGTGTTTTAAATCAATCGGATTACCATTTGCATTAACTGATAAATAGCCATTATTTACACCACTTGGTGTTTCACGATGTGAAAATCTCATTTTCTTTAATAATCCACTTTTTATCTGAGCAAATCTATAATTATCACGCTTGTATAAATGAGTTAATTCTATTGCCCTAATTTCTTTTGTACTTTTATCTTTATAAACTAAATAATCATGTGTTCCATTAGGATTATTAGATTTAAACATATATCTATTTTTTATTCTTGCTATTTTCATTTTAATAACCTCCTACTTCTTGCTCCGCCATTTTGCTTTAAAAGTCCGATAAATGCGGGCTTTTTTGTTTTTTGAAAAGTGAAATGATACAAACTGATACAATTTAGCAAACGAAAAAACGTTCGAACTCATGAACGGAAAGCATTATTTGTGAACCTTACGTGTAAAATTATATAGATATTTGCTTTTTTATATTAAATGCCTTTATATTATTTATAGAATTACGTTTAACGTTTATAAGAGGAAAACTACATGAAAGACAATGATGTTATAACAATAGGAAATAAAGATTATGAAATAATTAAATTACTTGGGCATGGAAAGGGTGGATATTCGTATCTTGCAAAAAACGATAATTCTTTTTATGTTCTTAAGAAAATACACCATGAGCCATGTGATTATTATCAATTTGGAAATAAAATGGCAGCAGAAATCAACGATTATGAACGTTTAAAAAAAAATGGCATAATTATGCCAAAAATGATTTGTTATGATTTAGAAAAAGAAATAATTGTTAAAGAATACATTAACGGACCAACCATTTTAGAATTGCTTGAAAAACATGAAGATGTTTCGCAATACATTAAGCAATTAGAAGATATTTTACCTATACTTTATAAAGCACATTTAAATATTGATTATTATCCAACTAATTTTGTTGTCGCTCATGGAATAGTTTTTTATATTGATTATGAATGCAATGAATATGATGAAAAATGGGATTTTGAGCATTGGGGTAAAAAGTATTGGCTAGATAGATATTAATTATCACAAAGATATTTTTTGAATTGTAATAGAGCTTGTCCACGATGTGAAATCTGATTTTTTTCATTTTCTGAGAGTTCAGCAAAGGTTTTCTTTAATGAAGGAATATAAAATATAGGGTCATATCCAAAGCCATTTTGACCGCGATAATCATCAATAATAATGCCATGGCATTGACCTTCAAATATATGTTCCTCGTTATCATCGATATAAGCAATTATACATGTAAAAAAAGCTGTTTTATCTTCTTTATTCTTTAGCATTTGGTTAATAGCGGAACATTTTTCTAAATAGGATTTATCTTCCATAAATCTTGCTGAATGTATACCAGGAAAGCCATCTAATGAATTAATTGATAGTCCAGAATCATCGGAAATAACAGGATAAGGAAATAGTTTTTTTATGGTTCTTGCTTTAATAAGAGCATTTTCAATAAAGGTATTTCCATTTTCAATTATCTCATCGTGATAACCTAAATCATCAAGCGATATTATTTCGATGTCAAACTCGCTTAAAGCGGTACGGAATTCATGGGTTTTATGTTGGTTATGTGTTGCTAATATTATTTTCTTTTTCATATCTTTTTCCTTTAATTATAGTTTTAAGAGAAGTTCAATATCTTCTTTTTTTATTTTAAAATCGACTTTGATATTATCTTTAATATGGGTGTCCTTCTCACTTTTTGGTAGCGGTAAAGTATTTAGTTCTAAGCAATACTTGATACATAATTGGGGAATTGACACTCCATATTTATCGGCAATTAATTTAATACGTTCATCATTTAATAAACGTCCGGTGGCGATTGGTGAGTAAGCTTCTACTAAAATATTATGTTTTTCACAGTAATGTATTAAATCACAAGGAGTATTACCGATGTGAATGCAAATTTGGTTGACTTGTGGTACAATTTCACAATTATTTATAATATTTTCCAAATCATCAATTGCAAAATTGGAAACGCCAATAGCTTTTAATTTTCCTTCCTTGTATGCTTCTTCTAAGGCATGATACACTTCAATATTTTCATCATACAACATTACGGAATTATCATGCATTTGGCTCCATGGCCGTGGAGCGTGAATAAGCATTAAATCGATATAATCGACGTCTAGGTCTTGTAAGGCTCTATTAATACATTCTTTAGCGTCTTGATAATTTTTAATTTCAGCTGGTATTTTTGATGTAATAAAGACTTCATTCCTTGTTAATTGGCTCTTTTTAATACCTTCACCAACTTCTTTACCATTTTCATAAGCGATGGCGTTATCAATATGACGATATCCATTTTTTAAAGCAGAAATAATAGCAGAAGTGGCTTTATCGCGTGGAATTTGCCATGTTCCAAAACCTATTTTTGGCATTTTAATATTATTATTTAAAACAAAATATTCATCTTTAATCATGGAATTATCACCTCGAGATATATTTTATCATAAAGCTAGTGATTCAATGTCACATGGATAAAAAAATAAAGTATTTAAGCTGTTATTATCATTAAAAAAATAATGTTCTTTTACGAAAATAAAGCTAATTTACATTTTATTTTAATCTAATGACATTAATAGTAAGATTAATATCCTTAAACATGATAATATTTTGCACATTATCAGTAGAGAAAATAAGTTCAATGTCTTTATCTTTTGTAAAATTTAACTTTGTATTATAAGTATAACTTTTCGCGACATATGATGTTGTTGTCGGAAGATTTTCTTCAAAATACCCCTGTAAAGATTCATTTATTAAAGATAATTCATATTTTGGTGATCCGGCATAGCCAATATCCCAAAGAACATTGTAGTCTTTTTGATATTTGACACTATAGGAAATAACAAATTGAAGACCCATATTGTTTTTTTCGAGAAAAGAATAGTCAAAACCTATGAGCGATATGCCAAAACTCGCACTATTACTATAGTTGCTAGATAAGGCTTTAAGTTCAAAACCATCATTATAGAATGATTTTGATTTTAAGGTAAATCCAGCATATAGGCTAAAATCTGTTGTTACTGGTCTTGTAAAATCATATAAGAATGAACAATGATAATCGGTGTACCATCCTTTGAAAATATAGTTATTCTTATTTGGTTCATTTCTTATTATTAAGACATCTCCTTCGTCAACGATAACTTTATTATATTCAACTCCGTCGACAATTAAGGTGACAACATGATTCTTTTTAAAGATATCATGAGCGGTATTTTCATAATTGCAGCTAGCAATCATAAAAACTGTTAAAATACTTAATAATAAAGATAAAATGCTTTTTTTCATTGAAAACACCTCCATAAATATAGTTGCAAAAAAAAGAAAGCAATACAGAAACTCTATATTTATTAAACAAATAAAAATACTTATATAAGAATAGTTTTATTGTGTTTAACATATAGAAAACACTAGCTATATCATTATAAAATAGCTATATATAGAGGCTTTTCGAGAATATTATTATAGCACAAATATCATGGGGTTAAAGATTTTTTTTAAAATTATATATGCGCTAAATCAATAATTAATAAGACCCTTAAAATTATATAAATCCTATAGATAAAAAAACTTCTTCGCTTACGGAGCAAAATTGGTTTTGCAAAAAAACATAAAAAAAGTTCGACCTTTTCAAAAAAAGAATCGAACTTATTCTACGGATCAATGGAGCAGGTGACGGGAATCGAACCCGCGTAATTAGCTTGGAAGGCTAATGTTCTACCATTGAACTACACCTGCATGGCGGATCTGACGGGAATCGAACCCGCGGTCTTCTCCGTGACAGGGAGACATGTTAACCGCTACACCACAGATCCACTAGATGCGAAATAAATGATAACACATTTTCTTATAATTTCAAGTATTATTTAAAAATATTTTCTATTCGGGGTTTGAAATAACCGCTACTGCGGTTATTAAATATTAAAAGATGAATTGATAATTTGTTCTATTCTCGATTTAGAAATAAAACCGATTTGTTCATGGACAACTTCTCCATTTTTAACAAAAAACAAAGTTGGAATAGAAGCAATTGCATATTTTGCAGCTAAATCGGTCACTTTATCGACATCAATTTTAGCAACAATAGTGTTTTGATTTTCTGCTTCAACTTCTTCGAGAATGGGAGAAATCATACGACATGGTCCACACCATGTTGCAAAAAAATCAACAATGACATAATGGTTATTGTCTAATAATTCTTGGAATTGTTTGGAATTTTCAATGTAAATCATAATTAGGTCTCCTTTAAATTAAATAAAATATCAATGCTATGATACCCACATGTAAGAAATAATATAAATAAAATCCGTATTTAACATATTTTGAACTATACCCCTTTTCACCATTATAGAAATAGATGAAGAAGGCACTAAAGATAGCATATATTTGTATTGACATATGGATAGTATCGATAGTTGGAATTATTTTGGCAATTATCCAACAAACAAAGTTTATAATAAGAAAAACAGTAATTGCAACAATATTTGTTACTTTTCTTTGAGGAATAATGTCTTCCATTTGATTAGTGGTGACATCATAACGTTTAGCTAAAAAGGAGTAGTATTTTTTAGCTAAATAAGGTGTGAGATAAAACCCTATGATAATAGCTATGCCATAACATCCATAAGACATACGGAGATATGTAGGTATATAATTATGAAATACAATAGCGAGAACTGAAATGGTTATTGGAATTATAGCCCATAATTTCTTTTTATTTTTTTGGTCTAATAAACAAACAATTAAAGCATTTAAGAATAAATCAATAAAAACATTGGAAATTCCAAGATTTTCATTAAAAAGAGTTAATATAAAACTGAAAGTACTTATTAATATTGCACAAAGGCCAAGTCGACATAGATATTTTTTACGACTGTGAGTATGAAAAATACTTTCAACTAATGCAAAAGCAAATAAAGGGAATGAAATGCGACCTATAATCCTAAAAATCAAATATATTTGGCTTTGATTACCATACAATGCATCAAGTATGACAACTCCGATATGGTCAATGGTCATGGCAGTTGCAGCGATTAGTTTTAAGATAAAAGAATTAAAGAAACTTCTATTTTTTTTCATAATGCGAGATTCGATATAATGATTGATAAAACAGCGACCCCATTGTTAATAGCGTGCGCAATCATTGAAGTGGCGATACTTTGATGCTTTTCATAAGCACGACATAAGATAATGCCGGATGTAATATAACTAAAAATGTTCCAAATTTCATTGATGAGATTCTGTTTAAAGAATTCATCTTGATCAGGAATGGTAAAGTGTATAAAAGCGAAGATAAGGGAACTAACAACATAAGCAACAATTCTATTTTTTCTTCTAAAGATGTTAAATAATCCCAATCGATAAGTAATCTCTTCACAAATTGGAGCTAGAATAGTAGTCATAAACGCTAATAAAATAGGATAATTAGCTGTCATAACGCGGATAGCGCTTTCGTTTGCGTTGACACTACCTGTTTCTGAACGCAACATAGAAATAATGACACTTACTGCTGACGACGCTAATAACAATAAAAAGCCATATCCGACGCCATCAATTAAAGCATTTTTATTTTTGAAATGGTGGATAAAAAAAGATTTAATGTTGTCTCTACTAGAAATTACGATAATCAGAATAAGGATAATCGCGATAGCGGCATAACTAAGAAAATTAGATAAAACACTACCTAAAATAGGAAGCCCTTCTGTAATATCGACACCAATTGAATTGTAATAAGAAATAATAAAGATGCTTATAATTGTTGCGACAATGGATAAGCCCACCCATCCTACAAGAAAAAATAAAACATGTGTTGATACTGGAAAAAGGTTAAATTTATTGTTATCTTCCTTACCTTTAAGAATATCTAGAAAACTTTTTTTACTAACTGTTGAAGTTTCATCATAATTTTCCATTTTGAAGCCCCCCTTCGTTTGTTTAATTATACTATTTTTTGCATTTAAATAGTATCATTTTCACAATTTAATATTAATGCCGTTATTAATTGTTATTTTGCCATAGTATTTGATTATTTGACGATAATCTATAGCATTTTAGAAATGCACAAATGTATTGATTTTGTTGAATTAATAATTTATTATTAATTAAACATATATTTGAAAACAAAAAGATTGAATTATTTTTATTTGTTTATACTAAAAATATCATGGAGGAAAAAAATATGCTACTATCTACATTTTTATTTGGACCAGCTGAATTGACAATGGGATTAAATATCGCTTTGGGAGTAATTGTTTTAGTGATTTTGCTTTACGGAGTTTTATCAATGCTCAAACGCGCTATACCACAAGCTTTTTCAATTGTGAGTTTTATTATCTTGATGATAGTCGGAATCATTTTGGTTAATCCCCTTTCGAAAACGCTTGCCTCGACGGATATTTCAAGTTTAGTGCAATCGTTTGAAATGAATGGACAAACCATTTATGTGACGACGGTTAAAGACACTATTATGAATATGCTAACAGCAATGGCGGGAGCCGCTAACGAAAAGGATTTCTTATATTTAACCTTAACCAATCCCGATTTAGCAGCATATATTGAAGCTTTAACGTTAATTGTTATTAGTTATTTAACCTTCTTCTTGTATGTCCTTTTGGTATTTATAATTGGCAAACCATTATGCGCCTTGGTCTATCATTGTGGATTTAAGTTTATTTTTTCGAAAAAAACAAGAAGATATCGTTATAAGAAAAAATGGAAATCAGTATTAATAGGAGTAGTGAATGCTTCTTTATCTTTTGCAATGTTGATTTCACCATTATTTTCCATTGTGAATACGGTTAATTATGGTTTACATCGTAATCAAACTGAGACAGGTGACATCATAGATGAAGAATCATACAATCAAATAATGATGTGGGCGGATGCTTATAATGATTCTTTATTTGCCAAAATATTATTTGGAATTAAAGATGGAGATGGTCGTTCTTTAGACATCATGTTGATGGATTTTGTCACTAAGACCGATTATAAAGATTCGCAATTATTATTCTCTGATCAAATAATGACTATTGCTGATACGGCTGAAAAGCTAATTGCGACCGGTATTCTTCAAAATACTGCCGAAGGATTCAATATGGCTACTTTGTTATCAAAGAGTTTTGTTAATTCCGTTATTACTACCATTACGAATTCTGATTTCTTTATGAATCTCATTCCTATTTTGATGAATATTGCTTTAACTTATGCGAACAATAATGAATTGCTTGATGCCACGAAGGTCAATATTGAAAATGTTGATTGGGCAAATGAATTTGAAAAGATTAATGCAATATATGCTTCAGTGTATGATACCGGATTAATTGATGATTTAACCTCAGAAAGTGGCATACAACAAATTCCTCTTTCAGATGAGAGCTTAAGCTCTTTCCATGCGGCATTTAATACATTAAATGAATCCGAATTCTTAAATCAATTAGTTTCCGCTGTAGCGTATTCGCTTGTCACTAAAGAAGATGAAAGTGGCAATAAATCAGACATGGCTAATTATTTATCAGAAGATTGGCAAGATTATGAAAGTATTAAATGGGGAGATGAATTAACCGTTATTTATGATACTTTATATCAATTAAATCAAATTGGTTTAACATTAAACTTTAGTTCTAGTAAGTCTAAACCTAAATTAGCGTCTTATACACCTTTTCAAAATGGTTTTATACGTAATACTCCTTTAGTAAAAGAAGCAGAGTCAAGTGAAGAAAATCAAAGTAGTGATTTGTTAAATATGATTATTGATAATTATGATCAAGTAGTACCCATTTTGACAGGGTTTGATAAAGATGGTAAAGAATTGGAAAATCCACAATTTAAAACCATTTTTGATAGTAATCTTGTTTATAATAGCATTGCTAAGATATTGAATTATGTCGCCGATACTGTTTTGAATACAAATGAAGAGACTGGCGAAACGCCCATTATGAAAGCGGAAGATTTAAAAAATGCAGTTAATGAAATAGAAGAAACGGCAGAAGAAGAAAAACGCGGCATATATAAAAAAGAAATTTATTATTTATTGAAATGTGCTCATACTTTCTTAGGCGATGATAGTTTCGATATGAATAATCCAGAACAATTGATAACCAATGAGAACTTTAAAAATGGTCTTAAAGATTTATCCACTACTATTGATGAATCAATTATTTTAAGCCATGTTGTCCCGGGCATTTTAGAACTTAATTTATCTAAGCTTTCTTTTGGTGATAACGTGCCTTTAAGTGGTAGCGATTTAAATTTCCGTGGTTTTGATTACGCTGAAGAAATCCCGCTATTACTAGATGCTTATGATAAAATTATGGAGCTATCCGATAGTTTAAGCGGCGATAGTATGAATACTATTATTAAAAGTATAGATACAAATAATTTGGCGGATGTTTTGAAAGATATTTATCGTTCAAAAATCATAAATCCTGTAAAGAATAATGAAAAAAATGTTAATTTCTTAAAAATAATGGATTTAATATTTGCTAATGAGTCCTTTAAAGATTTCGGTATTTATAAAGATAAAGATGTTGATTATTCCAATGTTAGTAATTGGGAAACGGAAATAGATGGTATCGCTAATATATTTGGAGCCTTAAAAGCCGATAGTATCATAAGACTCTTCGATAACGCATCATCAGTTTCTTTAACAAGTATTGAAGCTGATGATATTAGAAAATTATTCGCATCAATTGATGGCTCTATTTTAATCAAGAATACCTTCGGATCTTTATTAGATAATATGTTAAAAGATGTTATTGATATGTCAGACAATGAAGATATGACATTTAATAATGTGTCCAATTGGAGTGAAGAAGGAAACGCTTTAGCGAATGTTATTGAAGGATTACAAAAACTTAATGCCGATATAAGTAATATTAATTGGCTTGATTCTAATCCGGATATATGTGAAGAAATATTAACAAGCTTTATCTCCATGGGAGTATTTAAAGATGAAGCTTCTATTGGCAAATTTTTATGGAAGACCATTAGCACTAGCGGCGGCGACATGATGGATTATTTAAAAGATTATCCTAGTGGTACTGAAAATACTTATATTATGGCGAAGTCCGATTTTGAAAATGTTGCTAGTTGGAGCAATGAAATATCTTTGATGATGGATTTCATTGCCACCTTACAAAATAATAATGGTGTTGGTGAACTTACATGGTCTGGTGAAAATAATACTCAACCAAGCATTGAAACTCCAGGAACAAAAGGATTGAACCTTTTAACAAGTGGAAATGCTTCTAAAGAACAATTAACCGATGTATTAAATTCTTTAAATAGCGTAAGTATTTTCCGTATGATTACGGTGAATGCGATTAATGATGTCATTACATCTTTATCGTCATCAGTTGATATTGTTGATTTATCATCTGCGAATATAAAGTGTATTGTTGAAGATGAGGCAGTGCGTACTAGCGAAATTAATCTTTTACCAAGTCTTTATGATTCAGTTCAAGATGTTAATGAAATGTTGAATACTAATAATTATGATGCTGATACAATTTCTAATTTACTAACATCACTTCATAATTCTCGTATATTTAATTCTTTTGAAGATGATAAAGCCATGGGAGTAGTTGGTACGGATCGTAATTTAACCGTTTTTGAATCCGCTATAAACGAATTGTTAATGAAAGTTGGAGCCGGAAAATATATTGCCGATGATGATGATGACGTTAATCAAAGAGCAAAAATCAAGGCGAATATTTTATCTATTAATAATAAATTTAGCAGTGCATCTGATGATTGGACGAAAAATGAAGGTGAAATAGATAGAATTCATAATATTGTGGAATCTTTTAACGCTATTGGTTCTAGTTTTGATGTTTCGACAGTTATTGAAAATGACACAACTTCTATTTCCAATATGATGAAGGCGATTAACCATAGTCGTTTAACCCATGACGCTATTCCCGTTTTCTTACGAGAAATGTTAACGCAAATTTCAATTGAATCATTAACGGATAATGCTGATAAGATTGATTATAAATTATCTAAGGCTAGTTATTCTTCAGTAGAAGAAAAAATGAATTTATATGACTTAGAAATTGACTACTTTGTAGGTACCATTGATATGGTTAAGTTAGATAATACGTGGTTTGATTTTACAAACGATGATTTTATTAAATTATTAACACCGATAGATGATGGTGGACTAGGAAAAAGTTCAGTACCATTCTTTACTTTGATGAAAGATTCTAAAATACTTCAACCGGTACGTAGTGAAATGATTGTTAATATTATCGATAAGACCGGTAATTTAAAATATATTCGAGATATTAATGGTGATTATAGTGGTACTAAAGAAGACAAGATTGCTAAAATTGAAAGTTACTTCACGGAAAGTGGTTATGATTTAAATGCTGAAGCTGAAGGCAAGAGTATTGACCAAATTGTTCCTGTTATGAATTTATCGGAAATTACTGACAATGATGAATTTTTAGAAATCTTAGCAAGTGGTGATAAAGTAGAAACGATTATTAAAAATACGAAGCCGTTTATCAATGATACAAATCGTCATAGAGCGTATTTCTCAAGTGAAATTGTGACCGGATTTTTAACGGCGTATGGTCCTAAAGATAATACTGGCACCGGTGGTAGAAATAATAAGATCAATTGGGTGAAAACGGAAACTGCTACAAATATTGATAATTTTGAATTATTAAATGATAATTCGGCTGCGCAATTGAAAGATATGTTTAAAGCACGTACCGCTATCGACAATGTCATGAATGTTATTAATGAAGAAACAAAGGCTGCTTTTAAAGCGGCAATGACGCAATTAGATACCCATCGTAATGAAGATGAATTTTCGGAAGTACTTGATAAATTAGCGCATGAAATGTTCTATGACACTATTTGTAAAGAAGAATATAAAGTATTTTATTGGGATTACGGGAACGGAATCACATATGTTGGTACTATTAATAATCACTTTACCAATAAAGAAGCTGATACTTTTGAAAAGCAAGCAGATTGCTTTATCGAAGCATTTGCGTTAATTTCATAAAATTATTTAATAATTAGATACAACTACTATAAAAGCACTTTTATGATATAATTATTTGCGGTGATGGTATGTATACGATTTTAAAACCCAGTGAAGCTTTGATGGAAATTGAAAGATCTTCGTTTTATGCCTATTTTATGCCTATAAAAGACGAAAAAGAAGCTAAAATAATTCTTGAAAATATTCGTAAAAAGCATCCGAAAGCGCGGCATTGTTGTTATGCGTATAATTTACAATCGGTACAAAAATCATCCGATGATGGAGAACCTAAAGGAACGGCCGGAAGGCCTCTTTTAGAATTGCTGATTAAAAATCAATTAATTGATGTATTAATTGTTGTTGTTCGTTATTTCGGGGGTATTAAATTAGGAGCAAGTCGATTATTGCGAACATATGTTGAGGCGGCTATGCAAAGCATTAATAAAGCGGAAAAATATCAACCTTATTTAGCATATTGTTATCAAATAACGATTCATCCTTCTTTATACGAAATATTAATTCGTGTTCTTAATGAATATCATATGGATATTGAACAAACGGAATTTGATGAATATATAACATTATTAGTTTCATCAGTTGAAGAAATGGAAAAACCATTATTAGAACGATTTAATGGGCAATTATCGATTGTGACTTTATCACGTAAGCAAAAATATAGATAGGAGAGATAAAGATGAGTGAATGTAATCATGACTGCAGTTCATGTGGTCAGAATTGTTCCGAAAGAACAATTGAAAAAATAACAACAAATGAAATGAGCAAAGTACACCGTGTAATTGGTGTTTTATCAGGCAAAGGAGGCGTTGGCAAATCATTTGTCTCCGCTCTTTTAGCCTCAGAATTAAATAAAAAAGGCTATAACGTTGGTGTCTTAGATGCCGATATTACCGGGCCATCGATACCACAAGCATTTGGGATTAATACCCCGGCGATGGGTGAGAATGGTATTATTTACCCCGCCATTACCGCTAACGGCATTAATGTGATTTCTTCAAGCATGTTTTTAGAACATCGTGAAGATCCTATTATTTGGCGAGGCGTTATGCTTGGGGAAATGGTCAAGCAATTCTATCATGATGTATATTGGAAAGATATTGATTATATGGTTGTAGATATGCCCCCAGGAACTGGTGATGTAGCCTTAACGACTTTTCAATATTTACCAATGGATGCCTTAATTATTGTGACTTCGCCACAAGAATTAGTTTCAACTATTGTCCAAAAAGCATTAAAAATGGCCGAAATGATGAATATTCCTGTTTTGGGTTTAGTCGAAAATATGTCTTATGTTGAGTGCTTGAAATGTCATGAACATATTCATATTTTTGGTCCATCACATGTCGATGAGATTGCGGCTCAATATCAATTACCAGTTTTATCACGCATTCCTTTACGCGAGGATTTGGCCAATTTGACTGATAATGGAAGAATTGAAGATATTAATGGTGACTTTATTAGTGATTTGGTCCAAACAGTGGAAGCTATAAAGAGTAAATAAGAGAGGTGGATACATATGATTAGCAAACAAGAATATATGAAAAGAAGATCGATATTTTTTCATAAAATGAAAAACAATTCGGTCGCTATAATTTTTTCAGGATGTTTGATTAAGGCTAGTGCTGATCAAACATTTGCTTTTGAAGTTAATCGTAATTTCTATTATTTAACTGGTATTAATCAACCAAATTCGATGCTTGTGATGGTTAAAACTTCGGGTAATGATAATACCTTCCTATTTATTGATGAAGTTGATCCTAACCGTGTTAAATGGACAGGAAAAATGCTTTATCCCCAAGACGCTATCGAAATAAGTGGTATTAAAGATATTTTATTTACCAATCATTTTAATACTCGTGTGGAAATGATTCTTGATGGACAGAAAAATGCTTATGGTAGGGTTGAAACCATCTATTTAGATTTAGAGACGGGTTTATTTGTTAATCAAGAGACCACCACAAGAGATTGGGCTTTTGATATCACTAAAAAACATCCCGGTTTAAATTGTGTTGATGCTTATAAAATGATTGTTGAAGAACGTATGATTAAGTCGGCTGCGGAAATCAAGGAAATTCGCGATACTATTTATACGACAAGAATTGGTTTAGAAGCGATTATGAAAAACTTAAAACCGGGTCTTTATGAATATCAAATATCGTCCCTTTTTGCGTATACTGTTCAAAATTATAATTTCTCGGGATTATCATTTCCAACTATTGCAGCAGGTGGAGAAAATGCCGTTATTTTACATTATCCGACGCCAACACAAATGTTAAAACCTAATACTTTATTATTATTAGATTTAGGAGCGGAAAAGAATTTATATCGAGCGGATATTACCAGAACCTATCCGGTAAGTGGAATTTATCAAGGACGCATGAAAGATATATATGAAATGGTACTACGATGCAATAAGGCAGTCGCTACCTTTATTAGACCAGGAGTGACTATTGCTGATGTGCAAAATTTTGCTTTTGAATTTTTGAAAAGTGAACTTATTCAACGTGGTTACATATCTGTTGAAAAAGTTAAAAAGGCCGCTAATGATGAAGTGGCAGCACGGGAATTAATCAATCCATTAACTGACCATGAAAAAGATGAAATATATAAGAAAAAACTCTACGATGCAGTATATGCTTATTATTATCATAATGTATCTCACCATTTAGGATTAGATACGCATGATGCTAGTTTCCGCGATATGAAATTAGAACCCGGAATGGTTATTACTGATGAACCAGGATTATATTTTGCTGAATATGGAATTGGTGTTCGTATTGAAGATGATATTCTAGTTACGGAAAATGGATGTGAAGTTTTATCTAAAGATATTATAAAAGAAATGGATGACATTGAAGCTTTTATGGCTAATAATAAGTAATTGATTATTATGGATTATGAAAGCTTATTGAACCTTATAAAAAATGGTGGTAGTGAAGAGAAAAAAGTCTTTACCGAACGAATTGTTAAAACTAAAAGTGAAGTATTAAGCGGAGCTCCAGTACCTTTCTTAGTTAGTTTATCAAAATCAATGTTAAAAGAAGGTCATTCTTATAAAGATTATGTCTTCGGGCAGTATTATGAAATCGATTTTCTTATTGGTTTATTGATAGTGAATCAAAAAACAAGTATAGAAGAAAAATACAATCTTTTAGAGCAATATATGGCTAACGTTGATAATTGGGCTCTTGTCGATATGATATCATCACGTTTTAAAGTAAAAGATTATCAATATGCTAAAAGGAAGGTATTAGCGTATATCGTTTCTTCAAACGTATATTTAAGACGATTTGGTTATATTCATTTCTTAACAAACTTTATTAAAGATGAAAATGCGTTAATCGACATTCTGCCATTTATTAAAAATGATGAAGAATATATTGTACAAATGGCTATTGCTTGGTTACTCGCTACAGCATTTGTGTATCATCAGCAAGTGATGAAAAAATATTTTTATGAAGCGACATTGTCATATGATATTAAAAAAATGACTGTTCAAAAATTGCGCGATTCAAAGAGAATTACCGATGATTTAAAAGAGGAATTAAAAGAATATATACGGAACTTATTGCTTAAAAAGCAATGAATATAAAAAAGGGAGAAAAAAGATGGAAAAAGGATCAGGAATTTTAATGCATATTTCTTCACTTCCTAGTAAACATGGAATAGGAACTTTTGGGAAGGAAGCACGAAATTTTGTAAAAGTATTGCAAAAATCAGGACAAAAATATTGGCAAGTTTTGCCATTAAATCCCACTAGTTATGGAGATTCACCATATCAATCATTTTCAGCATTTGCTTTAAATCCATATTTTGTTGATTTGGATTATTTAGTGAAAAAAGGGTATTTATTAAAAAAAGAGGTCTTACCGATTAAAGGTGGCACAAATCCTCAATATGTTGATTATGGAAAGGTTTATGAGCAACGTTTTACTATCTTACGATTAGCTTTTAAAAGAGCATTTTTAGATGAAAAAGAAACACTTGAAAAATTTTTAAAGAAGAATAAAAAATGGCTTGAAGCTTATGCTGATTTTATGCTTATTAAAGAATTATTTGGCGGTAAAAGTTGGCTAGAATGGCCACGACCATATAAATTTCATCAACGTAAAGTTATTTTAAAAACTCGTGAAGAACATAGTGAAGACTTTTGGTTTTGGGTTTTTGTTCAATATCATGCCTTTGAACAATATAAGAAATTACGGAAATATGCCAATAAAAAAGGCATTAAAATAATTGGTGATATGCCGATTTATGTGGCTGCTGATTCCGCAGATGTCTGGGCTCATCCGCAATTATTCCGTTTAGATAGCCGTCGTAATCCTGCTTTAGTTGCAGGTGTACCACCAGATTATTTTAGCGCTACCGGTCAATTATGGGGGAATCCTATTTATAATTGGGAGAAAATGAAGAAAACTAATTATAAATGGTGGCAAAATCGTGTTAAACAAATGAGTAAATTGTATGATTGCTTACGTATTGATCATTTCCGCGGATTTGAAGCTTATTGGGCGGTTAAATATGGTGAAGAAACCGCTATTAATGGTGAATGGTTAAAAGGACCCGATAAAGAGATAGTAGATGTCTTTAAAAAAGCTGCTCCTAAATTACAAATAATTGCCGAAGATTTAGGTGTTATTACGGATCAAGTCCGTGATTTATTAGCGTATAGCAATTATCCGGGTTTAAAGGTTTTCCAATTTGCTTTTGGGGGTAATCCTGATGATCCATTCTTGCCCCATACTTATAATAGTAATGCTGTTGCGTATATTGGCACCCATGATAATGACGTGTTAAAGAACTTTATTCATGATAATCCTCATGATGCGGAGGCTATGCGTCGTTACTTAAATTGTTATGGTGATGATGATAGTTTGATTGATGCTGCCATTTATGCCTTAATGAATTCTAATGCGGATGTTGTTATTTTCACCATCCAAGATTTATTACATTTAGATAAGTATTCACGGATGAATACGCCAGGAACATCAGTTGGCAATTGGCAGTTTAGAGTTACAAAACAACAAATCGATAATGATTTTTGCACTAATCTTTATCATAAAACAGGATCTACTAAAAGGATTTAATTAGCATTATTATGAAAAAGTATATTCTTTCTATTGATCAAGGAACCACGTCCACAAGAGCTATTCTCTTTGATAAGAAAGGGGCGATGGTTGCGGTCGCACAACATGAAGTATCATGTTCTTTTCAGTTTTCAGGATGGGTTGAACAAGATGCCTTAGATATTTGGCTTAGCGTCATTGATGTCATTAATGAAGTGTTAATTAAAACTAATGAAACTTTTGCTTCTATCGATGCGATTGGCATCACTAACCAACGAGAAACAACCGTTGTGTGGGATAAAAATAGCGGTATGCCTGTTTATAAGGCTATTGTTTGGCAATCTCGTCAATCACAAGAAATATGTGAAAAATATACCCCTTATAAAGATTTGATACACCAAAAAACGGGATTATTAATCAATCCTTATTTCAGTGCTTCCAAAATTCGTTTTATTCTTGATCATATCGAAAATGGACAAGAAAGAGCTGAAAAAGGGACATTAATGTTTGGCACTATCGATAGTTGGATTATTTATAAATTATCATCAGGAGCATTGCATCTAACAGATGTATCTAATGCTTCACGAACGATGTTATTTAATATTAACACTTTAACTTGGGATGAAGAATTGTTGCACTTATTTAATATTCCTCTTTCGATACTTCCTAAAGTTAAACCATCTAGTTCTCTTTTTGGCAATGCTTCTTATTTTTCTTGTGACTTACCCATTGCCGGTGTAGCGGGTGATCAACAAGCCGCTTTATTTGGTCAAGCGTGTTATGAAAAAGGCGATTTAAAAAATACATATGGAACTGGATGCTTTCTTTTAATGAACACTGGTTCACAACCAATTTATTCTAAAAAGGGTTTACTGACCACTATCGCATGGTCTTTAAATAATGAAGTGACATACGCTCTTGAAGGATCGGTTTTTGTAGCGGGTGCGGCTGTTCAATGGTTACGTGATCAAATGAAAATGATTTCGAATGCCGCCGATAGCGAAAAAGCTGCTTATAAGGCTGATGAGGATAATCCGATTTTTGTTGTTCCCGCTTTTGTAGGCTTAGGTACCCCATATTGGGATGATAATGCTCGAGGTTCCGTTTTTAATATGACAAGAGCGACGACTAAATATGATTTTATCAAAGCCACTTTAGACGCTATTGCATATCAAAGCCGTGATGTTATTGAAGTAATGAAAGAAGAAACAAAACTTGATTTACCCTCATTAAAGGTTGATGGCGGAGCGACATCTAATCAATACCTAATGCAAACACAAGCTGATTTGCTTAATATAAAGTTGCTAATGCCAAAATGCTTAGAAACAACGGCTTTAGGGGCTGCTTATTTAGCAGGACTTGCAACGGGTTTTTGGAAGAGTATTAATGAAATAAAATCCATTCATCAGTATCAAAAGGAATATGTTCCTAACGATAATTATTTAAAGATGGAAAAACAATATCAAATGTGGAAAGTTGCTGTCAATGCGACAAGGATGTTTAAATTTTAAAGATTTTAATGAGATGACTTATTGTTTTAATTATCGGTATGTCATCTTTTTTTATTAAGATAATGAACAAAATGCGGAAAAGTGTTGCAAAAAGGGACACTTATCTTGACATTATTTTATGATGGTGTTATTTTAATAGCGATTTGGAGAAGTAGTATTATGTCAAGAAAAGCAAGAATTAAAAGCACGATAGGCTATTATTATATATCTTTGAAACTTAATAAAGATGTAAAAATGACGGAAGAATCGGCTACAACATTTTTAGATTGTTTAACTTATTATAAAGGTTATGGTGTTTTAGCTTATACTGTTGAAATAAATAACATTTCTTTTATAATTCATGAAAAAGAGTTATCACTTCATATTATTATGCGTAAAGTATTAAGAAAGTTTTCCCATCTTTTTCATCAAAAGAATCAAGGCATTGATAATATATTTCGCGATCGTTTCTATTCTGAACCATTAGATAGCATTGAACATGTTTTAGCGTATATTGGACGAATTCATGATTCACATTCGCAACAAACTTTATTGATTAGCGAAACAGATTATTTTCATAATCAATATATTGATTTATCTTTTTATGAAAAGAGTGCTATGGAAAAAGAAACCTTTTTATTAAGGACAAGGCCATCCAAAAAAGATATTAAAATAACTACAAGATTAACCGATGATGAATTAAAAAGACTTTTAGAATCAACATATGAAATGTCTGTTATTGAAATGGTTAAACTACCTAAGGCTAAGCTTACAATCATAATGGAAGAAATTATGAAAATAAGTAAAGTTTCGGCTCGTCAATTAGGTCGTGTAACCACATTATCGTTACGCTTTTTGTGGGGTGTTGCAAGAAAAATAACAACCTCGCAAATGAATGTGGCTAAAGAGGAGGATTAGTATGAAAAGTTTTAATAAATCTTCCTTTTTAATATTTACCCTCATTAGCGTATTCGGAATAACGACAGGCACTATTGTCGGAAAAATATATCGTAATAAGCATGTTAAAACTATCATATATGATCCCAATGATTACCAAGATAATGAGGAGCAAATTTTTAATAAATATCTTGAATTAAAGGCCCAAAATAATGAGGATTATGAGCAGGAATTGACGCCTGTTGAAATATTACAAGTTGGATTTATGCTCTTAAATCGTAGCGATTATTGTGCTGAGTCCATTGGGGAAGTAAAAGCTTCGATTGTTACACAATACATTACCTCAAGTAAGATTCAATTAGGGGATGAGTTTTATTATGAAAGTTTGTCCGATAGTTCGATGGTTAAAGTGGCTTCACGATATTATAGTAATGAAAATAATATTAAGTGTTATGATAAATATACAGAACTATCTAAAAATGAAGAAAAGATATGCCATGCTAGTTACAAAGACGATTATTTTATCATGTCTCATGAAGAATACGATGATAAATTTGGAGGCCCTATTGATCAACCGACTATTTATCTTTTTTCTTCTAAAACTATTTTAGAAGGTACTACTCCTAATGTAACTAGAACAGAAGGAGGATATATAGTTGAAGCGACTTTTGGCGAAAAGGCTACAGAAAGTTACAAAAAGCAAATGGCAGCCACTAGTTCGATGGTTGATAAAATTTCAAGTTTTGATTTTGTGACAGTACAAACTTATTTTGATCATGATTTGAAAATACAACAGTTCAATGTTAATGAAAAATATACAACTATTAGTAAAATGTTATCTATAAAGTGTCAAGCAGAATTAAAGACGTCTTATTATTATGAGGATTTTTCTATCCCTTCATATAATGAAAAATACTTATTAAAGGAGGAACGCTCGCTATGAATAAGTATCTTTTATATGGATTAACATATCTTGGAATAACCTCATGTGTGGCGACTGGTTATGTTGTAATTACTCCACCCAAAGTGGTCACTACCGAAGCATCTAATCAAACACCTTCAAATTCTTCTTATGATACATATATTGATACCAAAGCAACGCAGTTTATTTCAAAATTAATGCAAGAAGGGTGCATGGGATTAAATGTTAATATAGATATT
Source organism: uncultured Staphylococcaceae bacterium (assembly GCA_964546565.1). Classification (GTDB taxonomy): domain Bacteria; phylum Bacillota_I; class Bacilli_A; order RFN20; family CAG-826; genus CAG-826. The sequence continues at coordinate 20,052 of CAZJKC010000009.1, forward strand.
AAAGATGATATCGATTTTTATCAAGTTGCTTTTGAAGGGGCTCTTGATTATCAGGCGTTAGACAACTTTCTTTTAGATGGTAAACTTCATTTTTCTTTTAAAGGAGCATCGATGGAAGTTGATATCGAGTATTTAGATTCTATTTTATATTTTGCAACCCCATTTCTAAATGCTAAATTAAATGTCAATACTTTTAGTGAAGGCTTTTTTTCAATGCTTGCGAAAATGGAAATTGCAATTCCTGATTTTTCCTCTTTATGGCAAGGTATTAATGAGCAAGAACTATTGAATAAAATAACAAATTTAGATTTTATAAAAGAAAATGGTTATCAACGCGGTGATTTTCTTTTAAATGACGATATTATTATTTCTTTTTTTACTGACGATGAAATGAATTTAAAAAAGATTAGTAGCGATTTTTCTTATCAAGATATGACTTTTGTCTTGAAAGCTGATGTTGATTCAACATATTTAGATACTTTTAAATTTAATTGTCCAGAAACTATTGATAAAGTTTATATTGACGTCGAATCATTATATCCTCTAGTCAATAATCTCTATCAATTAGTAGAGAAAAAACAGTTTGATTTAGATATCAAGGTGGCGATAAAAAAGAATCAAAAAGATTATTCACAATTATCTTGTCGAGCTGTTTTTGATGTCGATACACATAACATTTATAGTGATTTTGATTATTTAAAAGATAGCAGGGATTATCATTTTATGACTTCATATTATGATCAACAGTTATATTTTGACTTGAATGGTATTTGTCAAGGAAGACTACATCAACAAGATATTTTATCGATTTATGATATTGTGAAACAGTATATTGATGATGATTCGTTTCAAGCCTTAAATGCTTCTTTGAGTGATGCGCTAAACAATACAATATATGGTGATATTAAAAAGGGTGATTATCATCGCTTAGAGACCTTTATCCATAATATATCTTATAAGGATAATCATTTAGAAATATCATTTAATGGCACTTATATTGGATTAAACTCCGACAATGTGACGCTTTCTTTCGATTCACATCACCAAAATATTATGTCTTTAACTATTGATAATATAATGTATGAGGATTATCAATTATCATTGAGTGTAGGTTTTAATGATTATACAGGCTTACCACTTATCAACACATCTTCATTTGATGATTTTGCTCCCCTTCTTACTATTTATGATGAATTATTGTTATTAACACAAAAACAAAAGGCGGCCTTTTCGTTATCGACTAATATAATTGATCATGGAAAATCTTATACCGTTGATGGATTGGTGCAATTTGCGCTTGCTAATGATGGTCATAGTTTTAATCATGCTTATGTTTCTTTATCAATAAATGATAACTATTCGCTTCATACGTTGGTAATGGAAATGTATGATGAAGAATTATACTTTGTTTACAATGATAAATTAAGAGGTCAAATAAAAGTAGCAACAGTTAAGGAAATCTTTGCAATTATTAGTGATTTAATAAATGATGAAGACCCTCTCTTATCAGATTTACTTAGCAAAATCCCTTCAAGTATTGAAATGGGTATTCTAGGTGATATTTTAAATAAGAATTATTCCTCATTATCACTTGATATGGTAAAGAATATCGCTTTACAAGATAATGAATTAAAAATATGTGTTGGCCAATCTTTATTAGCCACAACACAAGATTTTTATCTTTCTATTAATTATGAAAATGATTCTTTAAATGAAGTAATTATTAGAGATTTTATGTATGGTGACTTTAGTTTAGAGGGCATTATTTCTTTAACAGAATATGATGAATCTTTATGCGTGAATAAAGAAGATCCTTATTATGATTTAAATTCTTTAAAAACGATGCTTTTTGTTGGTATTAACTCGATGCATCAAGAGTATTATCATCTATTAGGCAATGTTGATATAAAAATTATGAGCTTTACATTGGATTCTGTCCCGATAGAAGTTAAAATACACAACAATAATGGGAAAGTCGATGCGGAGATTATCTTTTCTAGTATTCCTATTATTACTTTCTTAAATACCATACCAACTGATTATTATGATTCAACAAAGCAATTAAAATCATCAAGTTCATCTAATCGATTAGCGAATATTTATATTAGCGATGGCTTAATTTACATCCATCGTCAAGAAGAAGTAAAATTTAAAAAATCAGTCCTTAGTATTAATAGTCAAGTTGAAACATTTTATCAAGAAATAAAAATGGATAATAGCCAGTTCTTTAGTAATTTTGGATATTATTTATTCCAGTTTATTTTTGGTTTCAATGATACGATATACAATTACATTTCTTCAAGTTTAAATTTTTTACCAGTTGAAGAGATGAAATTTGATTCTTTAATAAATGATTATGTGTATGATGACACGAACAATGAATTTTACTTTGATGTTAATTTCGAAGCTATAACCGGTGATAAGTCAGTTGATAAAGCGACTTTTGCATTGACTCATACTATAGAAGATTATCGTTTAGATGCTTTGTGTTTTGATATGACTATTGAATCCATTTTAAAATTAAATGGGGAAATGCATATTGAAAACTATGGTGAAAGTTTTTCTATAGAAGAATTAACTAATTTTATTTCTAATTACCATGGGGAAATAAATGTGGAGTATTGTTCACATTCTAAATAATAAAGAGATGGCCTAGCGGCCATTTTTTTATCATTGATAAAATTTAGCAAATTGATTTAATAATCTATTTATTTTTGTTACAATAAAGACATGTTTGAGGTCGATATTTATGAAAATAAAAAAAAGCATTTCATTACCATTATTATTTATTGTTATGGCGAGTATGACCGCTTGTGAAATATCTTTTGGTAATTCTTCTTCTAGTAGCTATGTGAGTGATAAAAATTCTGCTTTTATTAATCCTTCTAGTGAAACTTCATCTTATCTTCAAGATGAAGATTATTTACCTATTTCGCAAATTATCAGTGGCGAAGATGGTTACTATAACACTGAAGGCGTTATTTCACATATTATTAGTCATGAAAACACTATGGATTTATACCTTTATGATCCTACGGATAACGCGACTATATATATAAAAAATGTTCCAAATAGTTTTTTTGTTAATCCTTTGAGTTACCTTAGTGTGAAAGGATATGTCTTTCATGAAAAAAATAATGAAATCATTTCATCATGCTATATGGAAATAAGTTCATTAGATAATATATCTCTTATTGAACGTTTTTTCGATAGTGAATACGAACCAGTTTCTTTTTCTGCTAGTTCTTGGACACAGTCTTCGATAAATTATGTTAATCATTATGTTGAATTAAATAACATTCAATTTAATGCTTCTTTTGAAATTGATAATGACGACTTCAATTCTTTTGTTTTAGATAATGATATGGAGTTAAAAGTCAAGTTTGATGTTTCTAAAGAACAAGAAGTAAGAGATTTATTGTTAAAAGCTTATCAAGGAAAGAAAAGTATCTCTTTATGTGGATATATTAATCATGCATTTGATAGCAATCATCAATTATTTTCATATTTACATGTCGTTGATGAAAATGATTGTTGGATTGATTATCAAGTAACCTCAAGTCGTAATATCTCTTTATATGGGATTAATGATTTTCACGGTTCAGTAAAAGAAAATGCTTCTAATTATGAAGCAGGAATCATCAAATTAGGGTCTTTTCTTAAAGAAAAAGGTGCATGTGAAAATACATTACTCATTAACTCAGGAGATATGTGGCAAGGTTCGATTGAATCGAATTATAATCATGGCGAATTATTGACTAATTGTATGAATTATATTGGCTTTGATTGTTTCTCTTTAGGGAATCATGAGTTTGATTGGGGACAAGAGTTTATCTTAAAAAATCGGTTTTTAGCTGGCGATGATGGAAAGACAATTAATGGTTATCAAACTCCCTTTTTATCCGCGAATATTTATCGATTTGATATCAATACAAAGACGAGCGGAGAATACGCTAAAATCGCTCAAAGATATACCATTAAACGTTTAGAAAATGGCTTAAAAGTTGGCATTATTGGGACTATTGGTATGTCACAAATCACTTCCATTAATTCGCCTTATGTTGATGATTTAACATTTTTAGATCCAATTGATGTTATTAAAGAACTGTCGGACGAATTACGATGTGAAAAGGGTGTAGATGTCGTTATTGTGAGCCATCATGGTGCCCAAGATGAGTTAGTGGGTAATGGAATAACCTCGATTAGTAATGTCTCTAATACTCGTTATGTGGATGCGGTTTTTTGTGCTCATACTCATCAAAATGAATGCACGGTGGAAAATCAAGTTCCTTTTGTGCAGGCCGGATACAATGGAAGAAGTTATGGCAATATCGAATTAACTGTCGCTAGCAATGGTGAAGTAACATCTTCGTTAAATAAAGTAGAGTATACTTCAAGTATTTCTTCTTCTTATCATGATGAAAAATTATTAGAAATTGTGGAAAAATATGGAGAAGAATCTTCTTTGTTAGCCAAAGAAGAATTCGGCGCTTTAGACGGAACGCTTTCCGCAAGTGATGAATTGATTAATTTAGTCACTAAATCGATGAGTTATGTTGCTAAAAATAATGGCTATGATATCGCTTATGCTATTAGTAATAAGGGAAGAGCCGATTTAAATGCGGGGACTTTAACCTATGGTAGCGTTTATCGTTCATTGCCTTTTGATAATCTTGTGTACATTATTGATGCGAAAGGGAAAGATATTCGTAAAGAATTGCAATATAGCTCTAATGGCATGTATCGTTTAGATAAATTGCCTTTAGAAGATGATAAAGTTTATCGTATTGCGGTTTTAGATTATTTAGCGTTTCATCGTAATGTTAATCGTGATTATAATTATTTTCCAAGTTTATCAGTGGTTGGATGTTTGACTAAAGAGAATTACGATATATATAATTACCGCGATATTACTTGTGATTATTTACGCTCTTTAAATGGGAAGATATCCATTAAAGATTATCAATCGTCATTAGATTTTTTTAATTGTAGTTTACTTGATCAAAAGATATAAGTGGGTGAGTTGTTATGGAATTTGATTTATCGCAAATTGAGAATGCTTTAATTATTGCTCCTTATGATGAGCATAAGTATTTTTTGTTATGGCGTGAACGTTATCCATCATTATCTTTTAAATTGATGACTAAAGAAGAAGTAATATCTTCTTATTATGGATCATTAAAGAAAGATGCCTGGCTTGAATATATGGCAACACACGTTGATTTATCGCTTTCATCAACGCAATTATATTTAAATGAGGCTCTTAAAATAATTGAAGATCATCAAGACGAGCAAGTTCATGCTTTATGGAATATAAAGGAAGAATTGTTGAAAAATGGTTTGATTGAAAAAAAAGATTATTTTGATTATTTTTTAAAGAAACAAAAAATTGTTATCTTTGGTTATGAATTTGATCAAGAACTTGAAAATCTCTTAAAAAAAGAAGGGATTAGCTATTCTTATTTACAATTAAATTACGAATGTAAAAAAAAGACAGTCAATGTTTATCAAACAATTGAAGAAGAAATATCTGGTGCTTTTCAAAAAATAATTGATTTATATATGAACGGTATTTCGTTAGATAAAATACATATTATTTATAAACAAGAGTGCTATGATTTTCCTTTAGTAAAATTAGCTAAAGATTTTGCTTTACCGCTTGAATCACCATATCAAGAATCGATTTTAGACACGGAAAAGGCTCATGTTTTTTTAAAACAATATCAAGAAGATGTAGAGCAAGCTTTTGCTCAAGATAGTGAAGTTAGTCGTTTTTTAAATACTTATTATAACCAATATAAAGAAAGAATAAGTGATAAAGGAAAATGGCTAGAGATTTTTTCATACTTATTAAAAAAAGAAAAAATAATTAATAATCATTACGAACAAGAGATAGATTTCAGTTCTCGTCATTTATATCATGATGATGAATATGTTTTTATTTTAGGCTTTGAACAAGGATGCTTCCCTTATATTTATCAAGATGAAAGTTATTTACCTGACATTGTTAAAGCCGCTATTGGACAGGCGACTTCTAAACAAATGAATAAACGCGAGAAAAAATTAATTGACATTCTTATATTTGCTAATAAAAATATCTTTTTATCATATAAAAAAGAGGCTCTTGATGGTGTTCATCATCCGTCAATTCTTATTCAAACAAGAGAAATGGAAACAATTCCATCAAAGTTAGATAATTATTGCTATTCTTTAGCGTATGCTCAAAAAAGATGGTGCTTATTGCGTGATTATGAGCGGAAATATGGTGTTAAAGAAATTGAAACTACTCGTTATATTAATACACAAAAAGCCGATTATTTATCATTTGATCCGACTTTTAAAGGGTCACAATATTATGATATTGATCAATTTTTAGTTCATTCTTATTCTGCATTAACTAATTATGCACAATGTCCTTATAAATATTATCTTAGCAATGTGCTAAGATTAGATCCTTTTGAAGGAAATTATTATACTAAATTGGGGGTTTTTGTTCACGCTTTATTAGAAAAGAATTTTCGTTCCGATTATTGTTTTGAAAGCGCATTTGAAGAATGCAAAAAAGAGCAAGAATGGACTAAAATGGAAGAAGTTTTTGTCAACAATCTTAAAGGCCGATTACAAGAGTTATGGGAATATAATCTTGTCCATGTATCTTTGATGAATAATCCGCATTTTATTTTAGAACAAGAATTATCTTTTGTTGTATCAGAACCGTATCAATTTAAAGTTAAAGGCTTTATCGATAAAATTGTGGTGCTCGGTCAAAATCAAGATAATGTTGTTCTTGTTGATTATAAGACTGGAAAAGATAAATTTGATCCGGGATATGTAGAATTCGGACATAATATGCAATTACCAATTTATGGTTTGTTAATAAAAAACAATGAACATTTTTCAAATCATCAAATTGTAGGAATGTATATACAACATGTTATGCCTTTATACGCTAGAGCCACGACTCCGATTAGTGAAATTATGAAAGATCCCCAAAAAAGAATTTCTGATTATGCTTTACAAGGCCTATCATTATTAGATATTGAACGCTTAGAAACCTTTTGTCCTTACGAAACATGGCCTTATTATCTTAAAGGAATTACTTTTAGAAATGATGGAAGCCTTTCGGGAAGGTCATTAAAAAGATATATTTCAGACTATAGTGTTTGGGAAGGTTATTTAAATGAGACAATGGAATATATTAAAAAGGCTGATGAAAGAATAAGAAATAATGACTTCGCTATCCGACCAGTGCGCATTCAATATGTTGTGGAGCCTTGTGATAATTGCCCTTATCATGATATTTGTTTTGTAAGAGAACAAGATGTTGTAACTATTATTATAGAAAAAGAAGGTGATGATGATGCCGAAATGGACTAAAGAGCAAGAACAAGCTATATATATTCGTGATGGTAATGTCATTGTTTCAGCAGGTGCTGGTTCAGGGAAAACGGCGGTTTTAACTGAACGTGTTTATCAAATGATTAAAGAAGGATATGGACTTGATGAATTTATCGTTCTGACTTTTACTAACGCTGCTGCTTTTGAAATGCGGGAACGCATTCGCTTAAAACTACTTCAAGATCCAAAATATCAAGAGATTGCCGATGAAGTTGATACTAGCTATATTATGACTTTCGATGCCTTTGCCTTATCTTTAGTCAAAAAGTATCATTATCTTTTAGGCTTAGATCCCGATATTTCTATTTGTGATGAATCGTTAGTCATAATTCAAAAATATCACGAGATAGATAAAATATTAGATGAATTATATAATAATCCCACCCCGGCTTTTGAACATTTTATTTATAATTTTTTAATACGTGATGATCGACTTTTAAAAGAAACACTTTTAAAAATTGATAGGATGGTTGATTTAAAAATCGATGAAGACCAATTTTTTAATACTTATTTTGATATTTATTTCAATGAAGAAAAAATCAAAGAGGATATCGATGAACTTTTCCGATTAATGAGAAGAGAAATAGAGTTTTTGTTAGAAGCCGCTAATGAATTAGAAATAGATAAGGATCGAGAAAAAATTGTTGATTTTCTTATGCCTTATATGAATACTAAATCTTATGATGAAATGTATGAATTATTGAAAGTTCATTTCAAAAAACTTGATTTTCCGAAAAAAGCCCCATCAAAAAAAGGCGAAATTCTTGACGAACAGTACTATAAGGTACGTCGTGATAGGATAAAAAGATATTTTAAAAAACTTGTAGAAATTGCTTATTTAGGGCCAAAAGAGGAAGCTTTAAAAAGTTATTTATCGACACGTGGAGATGTTGAATTATGTTTAGAACTTGTGAAAAAACTACGCCAGAGAATGAATGTTTTTAAAAGGAAAAACCATATTTATACCTTCAATGATATCGCCAAATTTGCTTTAAAGATTATTGATTTCCCTATAGTGAGAGATAATTTACAAAAGAAAATTAAAACGGTCATGGTTGATGAATATCAAGATACTTCGGATATTCAAGATTATTTTTTATCGAAAATATCAAATAATAATTTGTATATGGTTGGGGATATTAAACAATCGATTTATCGTTTTCGAAACGCTAATTGCCAATTATTTTTAGATAAATATGAAAAATATGCCCGTCATGAAGGCGGTACCAAGATTGATTTAAATCAAAATTTTCGTTCTCGTCCAGAAGTTATAGCTGATATTAATAAGATGTTTGTTCATCTTATGACATTAGAATATGGTGGGGCTAATTACGCTAAAGACCACATTATTTTAGCGGGCAATAAAGCATATACCACGACTGGTAAAACTAATGAAAATTATAATGTTGAAGTTATTCATTATTATGAAATTGTTAAATCTTTAGAGTATGAGATATCTTTGATTGCCGAGGATATTTTATCAAAAGTGCATAGTTTCCCTGTTTTTGATAAGAGCAGTGAACAATTCCATCCGGCTAATTATCGTGACTTTGTCATTTTAGTTGAACGTAAAACAAAGTTTGATGTTTATAAAAAAATATTTGAACAATATAAAATACCGATTAGTATTGAAAAAGATGAGAGCTTGATTTCTTCACAAGCAGTTATTGTCCTGTCTAATTTATTAAAAGTGTATTCTGGCATTATTAAAAAAACTTTTGATAGTAAATTCGAACATGCTTATGCTTCTATTTATCGTAGTTTCTTATATTGTGGTGATGATCTTAAATTAGAGCAAATGGTCATTAATAAGTCTTATCAAGAAGATGAATTATATCAACAAATCGCTCTTATTGCTAATAAAATAAAAGACCATTCTCTTTCCACTCAAGTGCGGGAATTATTATTACAAACGGATTTTGAAGCTAAGTTAGCTCGTATTGGCAATGTTGCATTAAACGAAAAGAAGGTTGAACAATTATTAGCAACCATCAAAACCATGGAACAAATTGGTTATGGGATGGAAGATTTCTTATTGTATTTAGAAAATTTGAACTCTTTTTCATTAGAACTAACATCGTCTTATCAAGATGATGGTAGCGATTCAGTTCGTTTAATGAGTATTCATAAGTCCAAGGGTTTAGAGTTTCCAATTGTTTATTATAGTGAATTAAACCATGATTTTAATATGATGGATACACAATCTAATTTTATTGCTTCGAAAGATTATGGTGTTATTGTTCCTTCATGTGTGGGCAACATTCCTTTGACGTTATATCACTATTTAGTGCGTAAAAAAGAAACAATAAATGAAATAAGTGAAAAAATCCGTTTATTTTATGTGGCGTTAACTAGAGCAAAAGAAAAAATGATTCTATTTCATAATGATAAAGAATTGGGCCCCTTATCTATGCCCTATGCTAGATCATTAGATGATTTTCTTTTTAGTGCTTGTGTTGAACCAAAAAATCATAGTGAAAGAAGTGTTCTAGGCCCCAGTCCAATGAAATTTGGCGATGACATTGGTATCGAATCTGAACAGCCCATTTATATTAAAGAACATAATATTCCTCTTCAAGAAAAGCAATTACGTAAAAGAGCTTCTCTTGTCAGTGATAATGTCGATCAAGCATTATTAGATTTTGGTACAGAATTGCACTTTTTGCTTGAAATAATCGATTGGAATAATCCGGATTTATCTTTTATTAAAGATGTGAAGCAAAAAAGATATCTTCAAGCTTTTATTGAAAGTGACATAGTTAAAAAACATCAACACGATACGATATATCATGAATATTCTTATTATAATTCGATGAATCATCTTCATGGCATTATCGATTTATTGATTGTCAATGAAAAAGAAGCCATTGTTATCGATTTTAAAACGGCTTCTTTAGATGAACAAAAGTATCGTCCGCAATTGAAAACATATCAAGAGTATATTGAAAGAGTATTTAAGAAACCATGTTCGTTATATTTATATTCGATTATTAAAGGACAATTTTTAGAAATTAAATAAAAATTCACGCTTTAAGAAAAACTACTTTTGGGCTTATATTTTTAATAAGGTGTAGTCAAATTTCGGCTATGCCTTTTCGTTTGTATTGAAAACTGAATTATTCCTATGCATTTAATTTGAATTTTTGATAACGTTTATCAATCTTTTCAACTTTATGAATTATTGTTTTTTTATATATTTACGTATGATTTAACAATCAAATTCTTTTTCATTTTTGGTGATTAATAGATAATTACACTTAAAAAATAGAGTTTTTACTTTAATTCTTTTCTATTTTTACTATTTTTACTGCGTCGAATGATAACATCGACGCAAAATTAACGTATTTCATAAGATACTATAGCATATTTTATCAAATAAATTTTTCTAAATAAAGGCATAGACTCAAGTTTTTCTTGAATTTATGCCTTTTTTTGCCATTTAAATTCCTCTTTTTTACATCGAAGTTATCATTCGGTGCAGAAAGGAGGCCCCATGACAGATATCATAACAGAAAACACAGATGTATTAGGAGATGGCTTTCTTTATTCATATCCGGATATTCTTAATATTTTATTAAAAGATAAAACCACAGGGAAAAACATTTTGTGGGCAACGAAAGATTATAGTCAAAATGGTGTTGGATTTAATGAATGTGATGAGATTCAAACATATAGCATTACAGGACTTTTTGCGACAGCAATACAACCTCGTGCCACAAAGTCAAAAGATATACAAGCAATGCGTATTAAGTCTAAAGCAGAAGTTTTTACACCTTCATGGATTTGTAACGAACAAAACAATTTAATAGATAATGCCTGGTTTGGTCGAAAAAATGTATTTAACACACCGATAGGACAAACATGGGTCAGTACAAATGAACCCATATCTTTTGATAAGAAAAAGACGTGGCATAAATATGTTGATTCTAAAAGATTAGAAATTACTTGTGGGGAAGCTCCTTATTTGGTAAGTCGTTATGATGCTGCAACAGGTACTTATTTACCGATATTACAAAGAATAGGCTTATTAGATAGAAAATTGCGCGTTGTATGTGAGAATTGCAAAGACGAAAAAGAATGGTATAAATGGGCAATTCGTGCTTATCAAAGCGTGTATGGGTATGAATTTCAAGGAGATAGTCTTTTAATCGCTAGAGAAAACCTTTTTTACACTTTCATTGAGTATTACAAATATAAATTTAACAGAAAACCTTCTTTAGAAAAGCTTAAGAAAATTGCAAATATTATCAGTTGGAATATTTGGCAAATGGACGGTTTGACTTGTACCGTTCCTTATTCTTGTCATACTGTTGAGGTTAAAAATAGGCAAGCTTCTCTTTTTGAAAGCGAAGTTATTGAACATAAACAATGTCCAGGATGCGAAAAAGACGATATTTTTTTGCACAATGGGCTTTATTGCAAGATTAAGGATTGGCGAGATAATTCGTCATTGCTTTACATTTCAATAATTCAAGGGAGGAGAAAAATATGATGTCATATAAACCTACTGCACAATATCAACTCGTTTACATTTACACCATTCATGATGAAAAGCATGAGGGAAAATTAAAAGTCGGTAAAACAAGCTTTTCATCAACTAAAAGTGAAAAACAATTGCCTCCTAACTGTCTAGAGTTAATGAAAGCGGCTAAAGGTAGAATAAAAGAACAAACTAAAACATTAATGATAGAAGAAGGAGTAGGAGAAGGAGATTATGAGATCTTTTACGCCGAACTTGCTGTTCGTCATTTTCCATTAGAGGATGGGTCAGACGGTACGCAGATTTTTGGTGACAATGAAGTTCATGATGTATTAAAAAACTCTAATTATCATCCGTTGGTATTTAAAGAAAGCGGTAGAGATAGTGAATGGTTTCCTTCAATAACTTTAGATATTGTAATATCCGCTATTAAAGCATATAAGGATGGTTATGTCATAATTCCGTCTAAAACATCATCAGTTAAACCCTCTAGTCAAATATTAGAAAATAAAAAACAAATCAAATTAAGAAAAGAACAAGCCGATAACGTTGCTCAAACCATTGATAACTTTAAAAGCTGCGATACAATGCTTTGGGATTGTAAAATGCGTTATGGTAAAACAATTACAGCATATGAACTTATAAAACAAATGGGATTAAAGCGTGTTATTGTTGTCACGCATAGACCTGCGGTTGAAGACAGTTGGGATACTGATCACGATTTAATGTTTAAAGATACAAATCATCGGTTTATTGATAAAACAAATGACGCACTTGACGGATACGATGAAATTAAGGACTCAAAAAATGATAAGATTTTATCTGACCTAATTCATTTTGATACACCTTTTATTTATTTTGCATCTATGCAAGATTTACGTGGTTCTATCCGCGTCGGTGGTAACTTTAATAAAAATAATGGCGTCTTTGATTTAGACTGGGAAATGATTATCATCGATGAGGCACATGAAGGAGTTCAAACTGACTTAGGTGAGGCGGTAATCAAAGAATTACAAAAGCCAAATACCAAAGTATTATCATTAACAGGTACGGCATATGGTCTTCGCAAAAACTATGGTGATAATGTCTTTACTTGGACTTATGTAGATGAGCAAAAAGCTAAAAGAGAATGGGATGAATTGCAGCCTAATGAGAAAAATCCTTATGCTGATTTACCAACAATGAATATTCTTACTTTCGATTTAGGAAATGCGATAGATAATTCATATCGTTACGTTACTGAAGATTCTGCCTTTAATTTTAGAGAATTTTTCCGTACATGGACAGGAAACATTGAAAATGACTTTTATCCTGTTCCCGAAGATAAGCATATTGGAGAATTTGTTCATGAAGATGCGGTTTGGTCGTTTTTGAATCTTATCACTACCGATAACGAATTGACTAATTATCCTTTTTCCAAACCAGAATATGTCAATATGTTTAAACATACTTTTTGGCTTGTTCCTGGTGTAAAAGAGGCTCATGCTTTACGAGAACTTTTAAAAATTCATCCTTTTTTTAAGCAATATAAAATTGTTGATGTTGCAGGTGACGGAGACCAAGAAGAACGTTATGATTTAGCTTTAAGCAAAGTTAAAAAGGCTATTAAAGAAAATGATAAAACTATCACTATTTCTTGCGGAAGGTTGACAACGGGTATTACGGTAAGAGAATGGACGGCTATTATGATGCTTTCTGGTTCATCAAAGACATCAGTTAATGGCTATATGCAAGCTATTTTTAGAGTACAATCTCCTGGTGTTATAGAAGGAAAGCAAAAAGTAAATTGTTATGCTTTTGATTTTGCACCCGATAGAGCCTTGCAAGTCATAGCTAATGTACATGAATTATCTTCAAAAAGTAAAAAAGGTGAAGATGGTGAAAGACAAGCATTAGGAGAATTCTTGAATTTCTGCCCTGTTATAGCAGTTAATGGTACGGAAATGCATTATTATGACGTTCCCGATTTAATGCGTCAAATCAAACGTATTTCTGTAGAAAGCGCCATTAACAGTGGGTTTGATGATAATACTATTTATCTTTCGGACGCAGGCCTTTCTCGTTCTGATTTTGATTTGGAAATTTTAAGAAAACTTAGCGATGTTGTCGCTCCTAAGAAAAAAGGAAATAAAGATAAATTAGTGGAGATTGTAGGGAATGGTCTTACTAATGAAGAACGGCAAAAGCTTGAACATATTAAAAAGAAGCCTAAAAAAATACTTACCGAAGAAGAAAAAGCTCTGCTTGAAAAAGAACATAATGAAAAGAAAGAACAACAGAAATTATTTGATTTATTGCGGGCTGTATCTATTAGATTACCATTGCTATTTTATGGAGCCGATGCCGATATTACGGAAATAATTAAATTAAAAGATTTTGTTAAGATCGTTGATGATGAATCTTGGGAAGAATTCATGCCTAAAGGTTTACGTAAAGAATTGTTCCTTGATATCGCAAGATATTACGATGAAGATGTTCTTGTGGGTGCGGGCTTGCGTATTAGAAAACTTGCAAAAGCAGCTGATGAATATCCGCCCACTATTAGAGCCGCTAAGATAGTAGAAATTTTAAGTAAATTCAAAAATCCTGACAAGGAAACGGTGCTGACCCCTTGGCGTGTTGTAAACATTCACTTATCGGAAACATTAGGTGGCTATTGCTTTTATGATGAAAAGTTTGAAAAGGAAATCGAAGAGCCCAGATTTGTTGAAAATGGTAATATAACCGCTGATATTTTTTTAAATTCCAATGCACATATTTTAGAACTTAATTCTAAATCAGGATTGTATCCTCTTTATATGGCATATAGCATATATAATTTCTTATTAAGTGGCTCAGAAATAAGTCATTCATTTGAGGATTTGCAAAAGTTGTGGGCATCAGTTTTAGAAAAGAATATCTTTGTTCTTTGTAAAACGAAAATGGCTCGTAGCATTACCATTAGAACTTTAGCGGGCTATACGGGAATGAAAGTAAACGCTATTTATCTAACTAAACTTTTAGAAAGAATGAAAGATATTGATAGATTAGCCCGTAAATTAACAAATCCTGAAACATGGGGAAAGGAAGGGGAAAGAATGAAATTCGATGCTGTGGTAGGAAATCCACCATATCAATTAACTAAAAATGGTAATAACGAACAAATACATTTTACTATGCTAGAAACAGCTTTTAATGTTACATCACAATATGTTTCATTGATTCAACCATTGAATTGGCTTAACAATGGAAAACTTTTAAAATTGGTTGTTAATCATGTTGAGAGTTTATATAGATATTCAGATAGCAAGAAAATATTTTCATCGGTTCAAATTCCATCAGGTGTAGGATATGCAATCATTGATAAGAAAAAAACCTATCAAGGCACAAATGTTTATGAAAATAACAGCGTATACTTTTGTAAATTGCGTGGTAATTATAATGCAGATGATTTACGAATAGCTGATGAAGTACATTTTAGTAAATCAATTTATGAAAGGATATCAATGTATGTTGGCCATAGTAACGAAGATAAGTCATTACGATTAAATCCCGATGGAGACATTAAAATTTGGTATAAAAAAGAAAGTGGTAAGTCAGGAAAGAGTTCGTGGTATACCATTGATAGGGAATCGATACCAGATGGTGATATTATTGATTCATGGAAGGTAATGATAAGTAATGATGGTCATGCGGAAGCAACTGATACAAAACCACAAGGTATATTTAATAATTCTGCAATTGCTTTGCCACCAGGATATATTACTACCAATCGTCCTATTTTACTTATGGCCAAAAATGAAAAGGAAGCAAAATTTATTGCTCGATATGCAAATACAAAGTTTTTTAGACGTTTATTGCATATTGAAGCTAAGTCTAATTCAATAGCAAAAACATCTTACAAATTAATTCCCGATATTAGCGAGTTTATTGACTGTTATAATGAAATAGAAGATTTAGATACATTCTTAAATCGCTTTTTTAAATTAAGTAAAGAAACGATAGCGGATATTAATAAACGTATCTTGCCAAAAGAGACACAAGACATAAAGGATTAATTGTTAATTAAAACCATACTCATATTTAATTTCTGATACAAACAAAAACCATACCTTTGAGTTAATACTCTTGAGTATGGCTTTTTAAATATGTTATTAGAATAATATTAATTACACACATAAAGGTGAGTATTTAATGGACTTTTATACGATGAAACTATTGTTTACTATTTTATCAAAAGGGGCAGCTTCGCCTTCTAATTCCCCTGCCATTTTAATGATTTCGATTAAACGATTGTAGCTATCATTATTCAATGATAAGTCACGAGACCAAACGTCAATAGATAAGTAATTATTAATAACATTACTTATTTCTTCATCGCTACTAGAGGTAAAGCTAGGTTTTAATGCTTTAATAATATCTTCTTTTGAACTCGTTAACAAATAATCTATCCCTTTTCCGATAGCGGTTGTAAATTTTTTTAAGATATCTTCATTGTTTTCCATATACTTTTTAGTAACGCTATAACAGGTATAAGGAACTTCACCAGAGGAGGCACCGATAGACGCTACAATATGGCCAATGCCATTTAAGACCACTTGACTAGCTGAGGGTTCAAATAATGTTACATAATCACTTTGTCCGGCTGTAAAAACCCCAGCCATAACATCAAATGAGACATCAGTTCGGATGTTAACTTCAGCCTTCTCATCGTTTTGTCCAATTGTAAGACCGGCCTTTTTTAAAACATATTCGAGGGTCATTTCGGGCATACCGCCTTTTCTTCCTCCAATAATTGTTTTTCCTTTTAAATCCGTCCATTGAAAATTATCATTTTTCTCGCGGGCGAGTAGGAAACTACCATCTTTATGTGTTAATTGGGCGAAGTTTATAGCGTAATTTTTTTCGCCACCTTTATAAACGTATACACTAGCTTCAGGACCCATTAAAGCAATTTGCGCTTCTTTTGATAATAAAGCCGCCATCGTTTTATCAGCGCCAGGAGTAGTAATTAAATCAATATCGATGCCTACTTCTTCAAAATAACCATTGTTAATAGCGATATATTGCGGGGCATAAAATAAAGAATGAGTAACTTCCGCTATTGTAATTTTTGTTAAGGAATTATTTTGACAGCTAGTTGTTAGACTTCCAATAATACATAGGGAAATCATTTCTAAAATATAAATTAACTTTTTCATTTTCTTCTCCTTTTTTTATATTGATATGTTCGAAAATACTTTTCGATACAATTCAAAATAAAATACATAATAAAGGCTAATAATCCTAATACAAGGACGCCCATCATGACTAAATCAAGGCGGAATACTTGACCACCATATACCACTAAATATCCGATTCCTTCACGTGATACTAAAAATTCGCCAACAATAACACCAACCCAAGCCATGCCAATGTTAATTTTGATGACATTAATGAGATTAGCAATATTACTAGGAATGATGAGTTTTGTTAATATTTGCCATTTGCTAGCATTAAACGTTTTCATCATTTTTATTTTTTCTTGATCAACACTTTGAAAATAGTTATATGTTGAAAGAATAGTGATGACAAGGGAAAGAGAAATAGCAACAACGACGATTCCTTTCATTCCTGTGCCAGCCCATATTATTAATATCGGAGCAAGAGCCGTTTTCGGAAGAGCGTTTAAAACGACCATATAGGGGTCTAATATTTTATTAAGTAGCGGAAACCACCAAAATAAAATAGCAATTATCATACCTATTCCTGTACCTAATATGAGACCAAATAATGTTTCAAGAAGTGAGGTTTTGACATGGTGGAATAAGGAACCATTTTTAAGATAAATCCATAAAAGCTGCATAATATCGCTTGGGCGTGATAATAGAAAAGTATTGATAAATCCTAATTCAGCACCTATTTCCCATAAACATAAAAAAGCGAATAAAAGTATAATTTGAATACTGATAATTAATCTTTTTTCTTTTTTTAAGTTATGCCGGTATTCTTCAAAATTCTTATACACTTTTTCTTTCATCGTATAACTCCTTATAAATTAAATCAAAATAGGAAGAGAAGAGTGGGTGTTTGCGTACTTTTAAAGGTGTTTTCTCATCAATATTGGAAAAATTAATAGGAATTATTTTCTTTATAGAACAGGGACGTTGACTTAAAACAATAACTTCATCAGCAAAGGATATAGCTTCACTGATATCGTGAGTTACTATGATGGCGGATTTTTCTTCTTTTTTGATAATATTATAAACATCGTCTAAAACAAATAAACGTGTTTGATAATCTAAGGCTGAGAAAGGTTCATCTAGTAAAAGAACTTCGGGATGAAGAGCTAAAGTACGTATTAAAGCGACTCTTTGCCTCATGCCCCCTGATAATTCGTGAGGATAGTAATTAATAAACTCATTTAATTGATATTTTTTTAAAAGATTTAAGGCATAATCGATATTTTCTTTTTGATGAAGATGGGCAACTTCGAGGCCTAAAAGAACATTATCTTTAACATTTCGCCATGAGAAAAGTAAATCTTGCTGAAACATATATCCGACTTTGGCTTTATTGATTATTTGTCCTTCACTAGGAGTAATAATGCCACTTATAAGATTGAGAATTGTTGATTTTCCACAACCTGATGGTCCGATAATAGCGATAATTTTATTAGGTTTCAACGCTAGTGAAATATTTTTTAAGACGGTGGTTTGACCTTTATCATTAAAAAAAACTTTGGACACATTATTTAATTCAATTAAGTTTTCCATGGTCATTCCTCCTTGCAATTATAGTGTATTTTTCTTTTTTTATTCGGTGCGTTAAAATATTAAATATAGGCGATGAAAAGTTCTATATAAATTAACTTATCTATTAGAGAAGATAATGGTATCATATTGATAAGGAAGGCGATATTTATGGATACTTATGATTTACAAAATATGATGATGCTATATAGTGAATCCGATAGCGAGGTTTATCAAGCATTGTTAAATAAGAAAGATTGGATTAATAATGTGTACTATGTAAAAGGACATCTTGATACCAAAGAAGATTCACGAAAAAGAATTCATTACTTATTTATTGAAGCATTACTTGATGATGTTCTTTTATTTCGTTTATTAAATAAAAATGATGTTCATGATTATCGTTTAGATATATGGAATGAGCAATATCGTATTTTAGATTTATATGAAAAAAGGCCACACGATTGCCCTTTTGCAGTGGCCTATGATTTTTCCAATTTAGATCGTCAAGCTTATAATATGTTGATGCCAAATTTCTATTTCGGTCATAATATAAACACTATTGATGATGGTCAAACTACTATTACATCATTGTTAAAAATATTGTTAAGAAAGAATCATCCTTTTATTCTTTTAGAAGAGTCCAATTTACTTGATGATGTTTTTTATGCACCTATTTTAAAAGAAATAATTATTAATCCTCAATGTGATAAGATTTTGCAAGAAGAATTAATAAGTATTGCACAAGAAAAAAACATTACGATTACTTATAATTCATAAGGAGCTAACAAAAATGAATAACAAAGAGCTTTATTTACATAAAGAAAATTTTAATACAGTATGTCAATTGATGAAAATTGATGACAAGGTTATTGATTGTGCTTTTTTATATGATTGTTATCGTCAAGTTGTAGAATCATTAATTACTATTTTAGAATCGCAGAACGCACCTATTTTAGGGAAAATACAACCTCCAATTATTATTTCATATCTTTTAAATGAACATTTGTATTCATCTTCAGGATTGACGGAAAAGCAAAAGAAAGAATTAGAAGATAATACCATATATCAAAGAAAAATATGTTCAATCGCTATCGACAAGTATTTTTCTTTAGATAATTTTAAATATGAAGAGGGTTATCAAATAGATCGCTTTTTTCCACCGATAACTTTGATTCGTCTATATACTAATTTTATTTTGCACCTCTTAAGAAAATTTGCGCAAAAGAATCCGCAACAAACATTGATGATTGATATCTTACATAAAGGGTTTATGATGTGTGAATGTATCACGGAATTATTAGTTTCAGGGTTTGAAACGGAAGCTTTTTCTACTTGGCGTACTCTTCATGAAACGGAATGTATTGCGATTTTGATATTTAAGTATGGAAAGCCCTTAATTGATGCCTATTTACGTCATATTAAATATGGTTTAGCATTCCGTAATGCTTTAGGTACCAAGGAAGAACAAGATCAAGTATTTGTTGAAATTAAATCACAAATGAAAGACTTGGGACTTAAGAGTAAGGATATGAAAAGATTCATTGAATGTGGATGGCTTTATAGTGTGCCTGACCTTGATAAATATGAAGATTTTCGTCTTAATTTTCGAAATGGTACAGAGTATTTAGCGGGCCTATCAAATATGAATGATCGTTATGAAATGTCGAGCGAAATAGCTCATTCATCGCCATTATTAATTTACTCAAATCGTGAATTTTTCTTCTTTTTAACAATCGTTTCGCTATATGAATCTTTTCTTCGTTTAGAAGTTATTTTTAATGAAGTATATAATTCATCTATGAATGAAAAAGAACAAAAAGAATATCAATTAATGCGTGATTCATATTTACCACAATTACGGATAACTTTAGATATGGAAACACATAGATTAGAACAACTAAATAAAAATTATTAGATAATATGTGATTTATTTTGTTTAAAAAGTCACTTATGTTTTCGTGATTGTGTATTTTATTCAATAACACATTTTTTCCATTTGCGATAACGTGATAAGAACTTAGAAATAAGTTTATTTTACTTAGATTTATTAAGGGACCGTTATTAAAAATGCTTCTAAAATCTTAAATAGTAAAAGATATGTGCATTCAACTATTGATAGCGATTATTTTTAATGCTTTTTATGCTATTTTTTATTAAGAAAATATGAAAAGGGGCTACAAAAACCTTAGTTTTTAAGCCCCTAATTACGCTTGTTATTTCTACTTTTGAATATGTAAAAAGCATATTTTTTGGAAAATAAAACGATGAAATCAATTTTCTATAGTACAATTGTCGGGAAAGTTTTAATTAAACTAAATGTTTTCTCATTTTATGATACATTCCGCCCGTTATCCAACCAAATATATATACAATCAAAAAGTTAATACCAAGCAATATTAATGCTTTATCAACGTCTTGTTTTA
>CAZJKC010000010.1:0-4799 GCA_964546565.1 uncultured Staphylococcaceae bacterium
CGATCTGAGAGGAACGAGCATCACGGCACTGCCGGACAACCTCACGGTTGGCGGCAATCTCGATCTGAGAGGAACGAGCATCACGGCTGAACGCGCAAACGCTCACAAGCTCGTCAATGGAGACTATAAACCCGGCGAATACCTTTACGCAGACGGCATTTTGACCCACGTGCTATCTAAACGAACTGTAGGCGGATATGCGTTGTTTATCGGGAAAATCCCAGGTAGGAATGTTGTGAGCGACGGCGAGAACTATGCACACTGCAAGACCTTTAGACAGGGGATTGCGGACTTGAATTTTAAGAAAATGCAAAACCGAGGCGCAGAACAGTACAAAAACATCGACCTTGACACAGAAATGACCGTGGGCGAACTGGTCACGATGTACAGGATCATCACAGGCGCTTGTTCTGCTGGGAGCGATAATTTTGTCCAGAGCATTGGCGACTCATTGAAGGAACGGTACACAATTCGCGAAGCTCTTGAAATCACCCAGGGGCAATACGGCTCGGAAACATTTCGGCGGTTTTTCGAGGGGGTGGAATAATGCCGAAGGTAAGAGGATTGACGGAAGCGCAGCGCTTGAGGACGCGGGTGGACGACTGTGACCGCCGCCGAAGTGAGATTATCTATCAGCTCAAACGGCTGCACAACGAGACGAATGAAGACCTTGCGGAAATCATTGGCGTGTCTCCGGTGGCGGTTTGCCACCGGTACAAAAACCGCATCCAGTGGACGGTGAAAGACCTTGTTTTGATTGCTGACCACTACAAAGTGGACGACGCGACACGCTCAGCGCTCTTGGGCGGCGGGCGGTGCAAGTGGGAGGTTGGCTGATGATAAGCAAGAACCAGTGTGAGAAATGCCGGTTTTCGCTGAAACTGGGCCACGGGCAGGGGTCTCTGATTTGTGACTTCATCGGCATTATGAACCGCCCACGGCCAAAAACCGCCGGGAAGAAATGCCCGGCATTCGAGAAAAAGACCGGAGAGCGTCAGAAGATGCGCGATGGCAGAGAAAAGAGCTATGTGGTTGGAGAACCCTGTGAGTGGGTTAAGAAGGAGTAAAAAATGGTGGTTGCAATTGGAATCATAGTGTTCATGGCCGTTGGGCTTGGTACGATCGGCGTTGTGGCCGTGGCCGAGTTCCGCGAGGTGGCCGACGAAATGGCGGCCCGGCTCGATGAGGCGGGTTAAGCGCTCCCGGTTCTTGCTTCCGCGTCTACTTCTTGGCGCTGCCGTTCTGCTGGTCGTTGTGATTGCTCTCCGGTCGTACCAAAAGGACGCACCGGTGGAAGTGTCCCCTGCGTTCCGGGAAGTCTTCGAAATGACCCCACCGCCGGAAATTGACAGTTCAGACGCGGCTCTTGTGGAAGCGGTTTTGACGCTTGATTCAGAAAGCGGGATGAAGATGGAAAACGAGGTCGCTTACTCCGATTTACTCAATTTGTCCCGCATCATGGCGGCGGAGAGTGGCCCCAACTGGGACGATTGGGCGATCATGGCAATCGGCGAGGTTGTTTTGAACCGGGTGTCGTCCCCGGAGTTTCCGGACACGATTTCCGAAGTGCTTCACCAAAAAGGGCAGTATGAGCCAGTCAACAAAAACTCTTGGAGCGAGATCCGGCCGGATGAAACCACCGTATTGCTTGCGCTGCGGCTCTTAAATGGTGAACGCGTCTTGAATGATGCCTCCGTTGTATTTCAAGCGCTGTTCGAGCAAGGAAGCAGTGTGGCAGTCGAATACTACGATAAGGACTTAGAAACGATCACATATTTTTGCCGGAGCAATTATCCGGCGCTGTATTGAAAGGAGGAATAGCATGACACCACTGAAATACCGCCACGAAAACGGACTGAACGCAATCGAAATCGTTCGAACGGTCAACGCGGCCGGTTATGAACGATTCGACCGAAAAATCTTGAGCATCATCGAAAACGGCGACCGAACCGGCGTGGCGCTTTGTTCAGACGGCTTGAAAGCGGTTAAAAAGTTGTTCCCGGAGTACGCAAAAGCATTGCCCCACGCGGAATCCGTGCGAAACCGGGATGCTGGTAGGAAGGACAAGAACCGGTTTTCGTTCCGGACATCGGACGAATTTGCGGAGCGGCTGCGCAAGGCGGTGGCGGCCAGCGGGCAGACGATTCAAGACTACATCGTCACCGCTTTGGAAGGCCGCATAAAAAAAGACGCCTCCGTCTCGGCAAAGACGGAAGCGCCGTGGGGAAAAACTAATGACACAACCATTATAGAGTGGATTAAGGAGGATGTCAATGGCTAACCTTTACAACATTCACCGAGCGCTTGCGGATTTCGAATTTGAAATCGACCGAGAAACTGGTGAACTCCTGAACGCACCGGAGTGGGATGCGCTGAACATGGCGTATGAAGAAAAGGTCGAGAATATTGCCTGTTACATCAAAAACCTTGCCAGCGATGCCGCTGCGATCAAGGCGGAGGAGGAAGCTCTTTCGAAACGCCGAAAAACTGCCGAAAAGTGCGTCGAATATCTCAAACGGCTTTTGCTGGACAATATGGGGGGGCAGAAATTCAGCACCGCAAAATGTTCCGTTAGTTTCCGGCGCTCGGAAGCTGTCCAAGTGGAAGACGCGGAGCTTATACCCAATGAGATGATGCGGGTCAAAGTCAGCGCCGAGCCGAACAAAACCGCAATCAAGGAAGCACTGAAAAACGGCGCGAAAGTCGGCGGTTGCAGACTGGTTGAAAACGTGTCTGTACAGATCAAATAAGGTGAATAATGGACAATCTTAGATACTATGAAACGGGTCGCACAGTCCCGGAAGAGGCTAAGAAAAACATTGCTGCCGGGCGTTTGAAAGGAATGACGGATATAAACCCGATGTTCCGCATCAAGCGGTTGACGGAAATGTTCGGCCCGTGCGGGGTCGGTTGGTGGTACGAGATCACCGATAAAGCCGTTATTTTCGATGAAATGACGAACCAGAAAGCCGCATTTGTTGACATTCTTCTCTTTTACCGAGAGCCGGAAACGGACGCGATTTCCCACGGAATCCCCGGCACTGGCGGAGCTTCATTTGTTGCTCAAGAAAAAACTGGCCCCTATATGTCTGACGAGTGTTTCAAAATGGCGCTGACGGATGCGATCTCCGTCGCCGCTAAATCCCTCGGCATTGGCGCGGATGTCTACTGGAACAAAGACCGGAGCAAATACACCGCCGCGGCGGAAGAAAAAACCGCCTCCCCTGAGAAAACCAAGTGTGAAGCGTGCGGCGCTGTGCTCGTTCCTTATCCCGGGAACGACGGCAAGATGGTAAGCGTCAACAAGCACGTCAATGCGTCTAAACGCCAATTCGGCAGGGTCATGTGTTTGACTTGTATCCGGGATTTGTCGGAATGAAAGCCAGGCTGCACGATATCAGCGTCACGCTCGACGGCAAGACGCTCTTGACGATTGAGGCTCCTGAAAGCTGCCGGACGCTCTGGGACGAGCTTCGCGAGCATGATGTGGATGTGAGCATTAAACGCTTCCGAAAACGCCGGAGCTTGGACGCGAACGCTTATGCGTGGGTCCTGATCAGCAAGCTGGCAGAGAAGACCGGCGAGAAGAAAGCTGCCGTCTACCAAAACGAAATCCGGGAGGTCGGCGGCGCTTGCCAAGTGGTGTGTGTCCAGGACAAAGCCGTTGATGCTCTCCGGGACGGTTGGAGCCGGAACGGCCTTGGTTGGGTGACAGATGTCATTCCGTCAAAGATCAAGGGTTGCACCAATGTGATTCTATACTTTGGTTCTTCGATTTTTGATTCTGCGCAAATGGCAACATTTATCGACCACATTATCCAAGATTGCAAAGCTGTTGGAATCGAGACGATGCCGCCGGATGAGTTGGAGGCGCTTCTGGGGGCTTGGACATGAAAAAGTGCTTTTTGTGCCAGAAAATCACCGTTACGGAAAGACACCATATCTTTCCGGGGCCATTTCGACAAAAATCGGAAAAATATGGGCTTGTGGTAAACCTCTGCCACTCGTGCCACAACGAGCCGCCGCTCGGCGCTCACCACAACAGCCACACGGCTGCCAGATTAAAGAAATACGGCCAGAAAAAGGCCATGGAAGAAAATGGATGGTCTATCAAAGATTTCATTCGAGAATTTGGGAGGAATTACCTATGATGAACCACATTGCCCTGATGGGTCGCATGACCCGTGATCCGGAAATCCGGTACACCCAAAACCAGACCCCTGTCGCTCGTTTTACGCTGGCAGTCGAACGGGACTATTCCCGAGGCGAAGAACGCGGCGTAGACTTCATTGACTGCGTGGCATGGCGGCAGACTGCGGAGTTTGTCTCCAAGTACTTCCAGAAAGGGAACATGGCCGCTGTGATCGGCCGGCTCGCAATCGACGATTGGACGGACCGGGACGGGAATAAAAAACGCTCTGCGAAGGTCGATGTTGACCATGTTTATTTCTGCGAATCGAAAAAGCGGGACACAGATTCGGAAGCGCCGACATTTACCGAAGTTGACGACTTTAACGACGATGACATCCCGTTCTAATGAGTAAATACCACAGTCGGAAGGTGACGGTTGACGGAATCACTTTTGACAGCATCAAGGAAAGTGACCGTTACAAAGAGTTGAAACTGCTGGAAAAGGCCGGAGTTATCACCGGCCTCCGGCTTCAAGTCAAATTCGTTTTGATTCCTGCTCAACACGAGAAAACCGAGGCCGCCTACACGAAAGGCAAGCTAAAAGGCCAGCGCAAGCCCGGGAAGCTGCTAGAGCGCGAATGTAGCTATTATGCCGATTTCGTGTATGA
>CAZJKC010000010.1:4899-37916 GCA_964546565.1 uncultured Staphylococcaceae bacterium
AGCCCGGGAAGCTGCTAGAGCGCGAATGTAGCTATTATGCCGATTTCGTGTATGAGCGGGATGGAAAAACCGTTGTAGAGGACTCCAAGGGAGTCAGAACGAGCGACTACAAAATCAAACGAAAACTGATGCTGTGGGTTCACGGCATTCAGGTGAGGGAGGTTTGAGTTATTTGCCAAGCGGAAAGAGATATTTCTGGCTCAAATTACAAGATGATTTTTTCGACAGCAAACGAATAAAAAAACTGCGAAAAATCGCCGGTGGAGACACCTACACGATCATCTACCTCGAAATGCAGCTCTTAGCGATGAAGAACAACGGTTATCTCGAATATACCGGCCTTGAAAACAGTTTTGCCGAAGAGTTGGCGTTAGACCTCGACGAAGAACCGGACAATGTAAGCGTGGCCGTCAATTATCTCCTGTCTTGTGGTCTCTTGGAAACCAGCAACAACAAGGATTTTTATGTCCCCTATGCCGTCCTGAACACCGCCAGTGAGGGCGCTTCCGCCAAGCGGATGCGAGACTTTCGAGAGCGGAAAGCGTCACTTTGTGACACCAGCGTGACGCAAACGTTACAAATCGGTGACGGAGAGATAGAGATAGATAAAGAGACAGATAAAGAGATAGATAATATATATCACCCGCGCGAGGCTGAAATTCAGCAAAAAAAGCACAAATACGGCGAGTATAACAACGTCTTGCTCACGGATAAAGAGCTTGAAAAGCTCAAAGCCGAGTTTAGCGACTGGGAAGAACGAATCGAAAGAGTGTCGGCCTATGTGGCCAGCACAGGGAAAAGCTACAAAAGCCATTTTGCCACGATTCGAAATTGGGCAAGAAAAGACTGCGGAGCGAAATCAAGCGCTTCGAGAGATTACGGAAGTCCAGAAGACTTCTACAGGTGAGGTGATGACATGGAAGCGGACGCGATTGCCGGGGTGGTTCTGAAAATCGCCACCTCGACACCAACGGATGATGACACGCATCTCGGAGGCGACGGCCTTCTTTACTGCAACCGCTGCTACACAGCTAGGCAAAGCCGGATAACGCTTCTGGGGACTGTGCAGACAGTAAACTGCCTCTGTTACTGTATGGCGGAAGAGCGTGACCGGCAAGAGCGGGAACGGAGAGAGCGTGAACGCACCGAGGCAATCATGAGGAACCGCGCCGGGGCTTTTCCAGACAAGGAACTCGCTGGCTTTACTTTCGAAAACGACAGCGGGAATGCGCCGGAAATCACGAGGGCAATGAAAGCCTATGTGGAGCATTTTCCGGAGTTTCAAAAGCGAGGCAAGGGGCTTCTGTTGTATGGCGATGTAGGAACCGGGAAAACCTTTTTTGCGGCGTGCGTCGTGAACGCGTTGATCGATAAAGGTTACCCTTGTTTAATGACCAATTTCTCCCGGATCCTGTATGCGATTGAAGCAACCAGGAATGGTAAGCAAGCGTTTATAGACGGCTTGGCACAATATGCGCTCGTGGCAATTGATGACCTTGGCGTTGAGCGGGACAGCAAATACATGAATGAAGCGGCCACGACCGTCATTGATAGCCTATATCGTGCCGGGGTCCCGATGCTGATCACGAGTAACTACACGCCGAGAGAGCTGATCGAGGCGAGCGAAATCAACAAAAAACGTATATTCGACCGGATGTTAGAACGCTGTCACCCCATAATGGTGAACGGTTCGTCGGTCCGAAAAGACCGCGGCCGCCGGGATTTTCAAGAGATGAAAAAACTGCTTGGGCTGTAGGAGATGAAGCATGAAATACCAATGCACTCACGACGCTTGCGTTGCGGAATGGAAATTTTGTAAATTTTGCGGCTTTGAAGCGAGCGAAGCGGAGAAACGAAAGAAAATTCCGCTGACGCTTTGCGAGGACGGCTTGAAACGGAAAATACTTATTCCGCCGGAAAAAAGAAAAGACTGAACGCGATGGAATAGCTGGGCGGGGCCTAGAACTGCAAAGGCACGGCGTTGAGATAATGTGTTACGCGACGGCGGTGGACAGCACGGCAGGGCAAAGGCGGCGGAAAGCAGCGAACCACAATGCGATGGCAAGGAAATGCGCAGAAAAGTCGAGCAGTGATAGGCAGGGGAATTGAAACGAGATTCGTGGAGCAGCAACGGCAAGGAACAGACTTGATTCGCCAGGGAAAGGAAAGGTTAAGCGTTGCAATGGATTTGAAACGCGAAGAACAGAAGCGCGGCGGAATAGAATTGAGTGGCGAGGGCTAAGATTTGACTGGCAAGGCAAAGGATAAGTAATGAATAGCGACGCAATAGAAGCGTAGAAAACAACTAAAAAATGGAGGAAAAACTAATGACCGAAATCAAAGTGAAACTGACGTTTACGGAGCCCGTTCTGGGGACAAGCCCCGCAAACGAAGACATTTACCGGGAGTTCATCGGCTCGAAGTCCCCGGATGCTCCCAGCATGGAGGAAGAGGTGGAAGCGCTCGGCGTGGATGCTGTGGTAGAAAAGGGAATGACGGTATTCCCGAAACTAGATGACGGGACTCCGTTCCTTTGGGACTACCAAATCAAGGGCTTTTTCAAAGACACTTGTGGCGGACTGCGAAAAGTGTGCGGGACGAAATCGAGCGGCATTAAGGCTTATAAGAAAGAAATCGACAAGCTGATTTTCGTGAAGGAGCGGCGTATCCCGTTCCTTGGCGTTGATAAAATCGGCGTGTGCCAGCGTCCTCTTCGGGCGGCGACGGCGCAGGGTGAGCGCGTGTCGCTGGCGATGAGTGAAGAGGTTCCTGCCGGGGCTGTGTGTGAGTTCACGGTCTTGTGCATGAGCGATGACCACGAAGCGGCGGTTAAAGAGTGGTTAGATTACGGCGTATGGTCCGGAATCGGGCAGTGGCGAAACTCTGGAAAGGGCCGATTTGAGTGGGAGGAAATCAAGTGAGCTTTCGTGTGATCGTTCGCTGGGGCGAGAATTATGTGAACATTCCGGCGACGAAGATCGAAAAAGAGGGCGATGTGGTCTATGTCTACGACGAGGGCGGGTTCTCGGCAATGTTCGACCTTGGCGCGATTGACATGATTTACAAAATCACAAAAGCCGATTCGAGTTAAAAACGCCGCGTCCGGGACGGTGAAATATAGAGAAAGGACCGCTTTCTCTCTTTAATCTTTTCTTCAACTTTTCAGGCCCCGGAAATCTAAACATGAGCTAACGAGTATACGGGCAGAAAGGAAAGGCGATGAACGATAAAGAAGAACTTGTCGAGCTGCTATACAGTCTCAATGTCCCGTTTGCCGCAAGTGTACTTGCGGTGCTCGAAGAACACGGATATATGATTCAAAAAAAGGAGGATGCGAAATATGTGCGATAACAGCGAGCTGAAAGAGCTTTTGGCCAAAGTGTCCAAGGAGCGGGACGAGCTGGCGGAGGAAGTAAGGCGCTTGAAAAACCCGACCGCCCCGGCGAGCCGCAAGAGTATTTTGGAAGCCGCCAAAATGTGCGTCTGCGGCGACCGGGAGGAAGATTATGGAAGCCCGGAACGGAATTTCGGGACGATTGCGGCCTTCTGGGAGGCCTACATCGCAGAGAAATGTGTCGGCGCTGGGATCATGGACATTGCCACGGAAGATGTGGCGGCTATGATGGCGCTGATGAAGATTGCCAGAATTGCCGGAGGCGGCGGCAAGGCCGACAACTGGGTTGATCTCGCGGGATACGCTGCTTGCGGCGGCGAGTTGGAGGCGCGATGATGCTGACGGTGCTAGCGTGGTTGGTGCGCCTGATCGTCTTGGCGATGGCCGTGTTCGGATTTCTGATTTTGGCGCTGATTTCTTATGACGCGAAAAAGGAGGTCGAAGAATGGGAGGAACGAAGAAAATGAGGGTGGTGCTGGATGATGGCGCGTTCATGCCCACCAGGGCGCACGAGCTGGACGCTGGCCTGGATCTCTATTCACCGATTGCGACGACGCTTTGGCGCTGCGGCAGCGTGACGATTGACACCGGCGTTCATGTCGAGATCCCAACAGGATATGTCGGCATGATAAAGAGCAAGAGCGGCTTGAATGTGAAGCATGGAATCACCAGCGAGGGCGTTATCGACGCTGGCTACACCGGGAGCGTCGCCGTTAAACTTTTCAATCACGGCGAGAAGTCTGTGGACATTTCGCGCGGTCAAAAAATCTCCCAGCTGGTCATTCTCCCGGTGCTGCTTCCGGAGCTGGAAGAGGTCAAAGCGCTGGAAGAAACCGAGCGGGGAGACGGCGGTTTTGGAAGCACGGGGAAGTTTTGAACGCAAGGAGATGACGCGGTGAGCAAGCCGAGGTATAGGTGGTGGGGGTATGTCAAGAATGTTTTAAGGGCATACCCCTCTCTTGAACGAGAATACAATGAGCTTTTCAAACCGGCAATAACGCCGACACTGAGCGGTATGCCCTCTGGCGGAGAGGTTGGCCGGAAAACGGAGGCGACGGCGCTCCGAGAACTGCCGAGGCCGAAACAGCGTGAGCTGGAATCAGTTCGGAAAGCGATTGAACAAATCGGCAGGCTTGGTGCCGGCCGGGATATCCTCAGGGTGGTGGACATGGTGTTTTTCAAAAACACGCACACACTGACGGGCGCGGCGTATGCCATTGGCATTTCTTACGAGACAGCCAAAATATACCAGCGTCGTTTTATTTTGGCTGTGGCGAAAAACTACGGACTTTTGGAAGAGGATGAAAAAGATTAACCAAAAAAGCCAAAAATGCGTAGTAAAATGATAATGTGGCGATGCATGGGAATTCTTAGTGTTTTCTAGGTTTTTGGAAACTCCTTCGGGAGAGGGTCGAGAGATGGACAGGGTGTGGGGGTCGTCTCAAAAGAATAAGCAAAGAGGTCAGGGTAAAAGCCCCGGCCTCTTTTGCTCATTTGATTTTCAGTTGCCTTTTTACGGCCAGCTCGATGAAACTCGACACCGTTCGATTGTCGGCTGCTGCCGCCTTTTCAATCGCGGCCTTTAGTTCGGGAGTGACGCGGAGTCGAACCACTTCGGTCTTGTTCATCTCAAACCTCCACCCAGTCGCCAGTGCGGTAGTTCTCGAATATTCCATCGGAAATCTGCCCCATGATTTCTTCTTCGCACTCTTCGGAGGTGTTCCTTGTGATGCGGACTAGGCTGTAGTCGTTAGTTCCGGTTTTGTCGCTGTTCAAAACCTCGATGATTCGGACATCATCGTCTTTCGAGAAGTCCCACAAGTATGAAGGATCAAAGCTGTGACGCTGACGGTGGCCGAGGGATCCGTAAACTTTCCAAGAACGAGTAACCATTGTTGTATTCTCCTTTTTGTTTTTTGTCTTGGCCTTAACGGCCTTCCTTAACTGTCTTTATTGTACCACGATGTAGCTACAAAGTCAATAGAAAAATGAAAGATTTTTGAAAAAAGATCAAGGAGGTGAGAGTGTGGCCGGGAAAGATAATCTAAAAGTACCAACTTCGGAACAAGCTCGGCAATATGGCCGCAAGGGCGGGATCGCATCCGCCAAAGCAAAAAAAGAAAAAAAAAGCATGGCGGCACTCGCCTCTGTGATGCTGGAATCGGAGCTGACCGGCGCGAACGTGGAGGCGGTCAAGGAGCTGTGCAAGAACCTGCCGGACGAGGACATGACGGTGCAGTCGGCCATGATCGCCGGGCAGGTGAAGTCCGCGATTAAAGGGAACACTGCGGCGTTCCAAACGCTGGCGGCGCTGGTGGAGAAGCAGACGGACGGCGACGATAAGCCGTATGAACTTCCGGCGCGGGTGATCGGCCGGGCCTATGTCGATTTGAATCGAACGATAGAGCCGAACATTGCATATGTTCTAGAGGGCGGGCGCGGCTCGCTCAAGTCTTCGTTCTGGGCGCTCAAGATAATTGAGCTTTTGAAGAACAATCCGAACATTCACGCGTGCATTACTCGACAGGTTGCCGGAACGCTGAAAGATAGCGTCTATGCCCAGATGAAATGGGCGATCAATATTCTCGGCCTTGATTCGGAATTCTCGTTCAAAACAAGCCCGCTTGAAATCGTCTACAAAAAGACCGGGCAGACGATTTATTTTCGCGGTCTCGATGACGAGACCAAATTGAAATCGATAAAACCGCCGTTTGGCTACATTGGTATTCTTTGGAAGGAAGAAAAAGACCAGATGAAGGGCGCGGCACAAGAACGCTCGGTGAATCAGTCGGTGCTGCGCGGCGGCGATGTGGCGTATGATTTTTCGAGCTACAACCCGCCGAAATCGAAATCATCCTGGGTGAACAAGGAAAAGTTGGTCCCGAACCCCCGGCGCGTGATTCATCGCTCGACATATTTGGAAGCGCCGCCGGAATGGCTCGGCCGGAAGTTTATCGAAGATGCTGAACACCTGAAAGAGGTGAACCCAGAGGCGTATGAGCATGAATACCTGGGTGTGCCGAACGGCGACGGCGGCAGCGTGTTCGAGTATTTGGAGATCCGAGCGCTGCCGGATGATGAGATCGCGGCGATGGATCGCCTGTATCTCGGCGCTGACTGGGGTTTTTATCCTGACCCGTTCGCGTTTATTGTGTGCCATTACGACGCGGCCCGGGAGACGATATTTATCATCGATGAGATCGTCGGCAATAAGTTGAGCAACCGCGAGACTGCCGACATGATTCTCGCCAAGGGCTATGGCGATTATAAAATCACTTGCGACAGCGCTGAACCGAAGTCGGTGAATGATTATAGGGATTACGGTCTGCTGGCGCAGGGCGCGGCCAAAGGGCCGGGAAGCGTCGAATACTCGATGAAATGGATGCAGACGAGAAAGATTGTGATCGACCCGGCACGGACGCCGCACGCGTTCAAAGAGTTCAGCGAATATGAGTTCGAGCGGAACAAGGACGGTGAAGTGGTGAGCGGTTACCCGGATGAAAATAACCATTGTATCGACGCGTGCCGGTACGCGCTCGAAAGTGTCTGGAAGCGGAGAGGGAATAGCGCTTGAGAATCTGGGAAAAAGTGAAGGGGTGGTTTGGAATGCTACCGAAAAATCGAATTAAAGAAGAGTTTGAAATCGAGCCGATTCGGTCGGAAGAGGTCAAGAGGTGGGTGCGTGAATGCTTTGATATTTATCAAGGCAATCCGAGCTGGATCGATCCGGAAGATGGTATCGATTCGATTTGCTTTGCAAAGGCAATTTGCTCCGAGGTGGCGCGGCTGGCCACGCTGGGCATTGGCATCGACATCACCGGCAGCGGTCGCGCGGCGTGGCTGAAACGGCAGGTCGATGCGGTCTATTTTGAACTCCGGCATTGGGTGGAGTTCGGCAGCGCGTGGGGCACGGTGATCTTGAAACCGAACGGCAGCACTGTCGACATCTACACACCGGACACGTTCGAAGTTACCGCGATGGAAAGCGGTAACTTCGTCGGCGCGGTGTTCACCAATCAACAGAAGGTCGGGGACCAGTGGTTCACCCGGCTGGAATATCACCGGTTTGAAAATGGCGTTTATCGCATAACCAACCGTTGTTATGTCGGCGCGAACAAGAGCGATATCAAGAAACCCGTGGACATTTCTCTAACGCCTTGGGCGGAGCTGGCGGAAGAGGCCAGTATCGTGAACCTTGAACAGCCGCTGTTCGGTGTTCTGAAAATGCCTCAAGCGAACAATGTCGCCCCCGGCTCGCCATTTGGACTGCCTGTGTTCTCGGAAGCGGTGCAGGAGCTTCGGGATCTCGACATTGCCTATTCTCGCAACGCCAACGAAATTCAGGACAGTAAACGCACGGTCCTTCTGGACAGCGACCTGATGTTGGAGAGTGGGAGAAAGATGACCGGCTACGGCATTGACGCTCGGCGCAAGGCGCTGGGACTGCCTGACATGGTGAAGAATGTCACCGGCAACGGAAACGAGAGCTTTTATCAAGAGATCAATCCGACGCTGAACACAGACGAGCGCTTGACAGGAATCAATGCACTGCTGTCCCAGATCGGCTACAAAGTCGGATTTTCCAATGGCTATTTTGTGTTTAACCAATCGACCGGGATCCAGACCGCTACGCAGGTGGAAGCAGACCAACAGCGCACTATGCAGTTGATCAAGGACGTGCGCGACAAACTGGAAAATTGCTTGAATGGCCTTATCTATGCGCTGAACGCGTTCGCCGACCTGTATCAACTGGCCCCGGCTGGCGCGTATGAGATCGTTTACGATTTTGGCGACATCGCGTACAGCCCGGCAGAAGAAAAAGCGCGGTGGTATGGATACGTCACTGCTGGAAAGGTGCCGTTTTGGTATTACTTGACAAAATTTGAAGGCTTTACCGAAGAAGATGCAAAAGCGTTGGAGCAGGCCGCGAAGCCTAAAGAAACACTGTTTGGGGGCGAGGAGTAACCGATGCTTGACCCCGATTATCTCGCCAAGATAGCCGAGGGCGCGGAAGATCTCGCCGAGCTTCTTCATCAAGACATTATCAACAAGGTTGTTCAACGCATCATGGCCCGGCTCGACCGTGGCGAAGACTACTATCTAACCGCGACCGACAAGTGGCAGCTGGAGGCGCTTCAAGAGGCGGGGTTCCTCCGGGAGGATATCCAAAAGGAAATCGCCAAGAAAACCCCGCTGATGCTGTCCGAGGTCAAGGAAGCGTTTGAAGATGCGGGAATTCGTGCAATTGACACGGATAACGCTGTTTATCGCGCCGCTGGGCTTGAGGTGCTACCGATCAACCAGTCCCCAGCGCTGATCAATCTTCTAGAGGTCGGATATGCCGCCACGCTGGGAGAGTTTGAGAATTTTACCAGAACTATAGCGGATGCGGCGCAGAGTAGGTTCATTTCAGAATGTGACAAGGCATATTTCAAAGTCGCGTCCGGCGCGGAATCAGCGCAAATGGCAATCCGTGAAGCAGTGGACGAGCTGGGGAAAACCGGCATCTATGTCGAATACCCAAGCGGACACCGGGACACGATTGAAACAGCGGTCACGCGAGCGGTGCGGACTGGCGTGGCCAAGTCGTGCGGGGAGAGCACGTTGAAGCTCATGGACGAAATGGAGTGGGACATTGTTCTCACAACTGCGCATCTTGGTGCACGATACGGCGACGGCGGCGACAACCACACCAACCATGAGTGGTGGCAAGGGAAGTTTTATTCCCGCTCCGGCCGGGACAAACGCTTTCCCCGGTTCGATGTGTGTGGGCTTGGCTATGTAGACGGTCTGCACGGTGCGAACTGCCGACACTCGTTCGGCCCTGGCGACGGCATCAACAATCCATATGAAGGGACTATCGACACGGAAGAAAACCGCAAAGCCTACGATTTGCAACAGCGGCAAAGAACGTTTGAGCGGAGGATTCGGAAGACCAAGCGCGAAGTGCTGACCACACGGGAAGCAATGGACGCGGCGGAGACGGAAGAGACGCGGGCGGAGTTGGCGGAGGAATATGCCAAAAAAACCAAACGGTTGACCAAACAAAACAATGTGTATAACCAATTTTGCACGGAAAACGATTTGACGCGGCGTTCTGACCGCGTGGCGATAGCCAAATGGGACCGGAAGCAAGCGGCAGCGGCGAGGGCTACAGCCAGAAAGAAAACTGAACAATGACCATTTTCGCGACCTTGCGGAGATGGTCATTTTTATATCCCGCGATAGCACAAAGGCAGTGCAGGAGGTTTTGACCCTTTTGACGCTGGTTCGATTCCAGCTCGCGGAGCCAACCTTGCCGGAGGTTCATCCGGCTCAATCCAACACCGCCGACGGGCGGTTAATAAATGACGATTTAGGAGGATTTGGAAATGAAAAACATCATTGAGATCTGCAAGGACTTCGGGTTTGAAGTCCCTGCGGAACAGCACGCGGATTTTCTGAAAGCTGTGAACGGCGAGTACAAGACCATTGCTGAGTTTGAAAAGCTGTCTGGAAAGCTGGAAACGGCGAATGAGAGAGCCGAGGAAGCTGAGAACACTTTGAAGGGCTTTGAAGGGAAAGACTTCGAAGCAATCACCCGTGAGCGTGACGAGTGGAAGCGCAAGCATGACGAAGCGGCGGAGACCTACAAGCGTGAGCAGGAAGAGCGTGAGTTCAACGAGTTGATTTCCGGCGCTATCTCTGACGCTAAAGGAAAGAATGCCAAAGCAATCACCGCCCTGCTGGATATGGACAAGCTCCGCGCCAGCAAGAACCGGGACACCGACATTAAAGCCGCGCTGGATACCCTCCGCACGGAGAATGGGTACCTGTTCGAAGACAACGGCGGCGCGGCACGTTTCACCGAGCCTCGTAAGGGCGACAATTCCGCGCAGAAAAGCGCGAGTGAAATCATGGCGATTAAAGACCGCGCTGCGCGTCGGGCTGAAATCGCGAAAAATCTGAATCTTTTTGGAGGAAATTAAAAAATGGCTGCTGATACCAACCTGATTAAAAAGGCTGACCTTGCGCGTGTTCGCGAGGCCGAATTCTCTTTTATGTTTGCAGACGACCTTCGCAAGCTCAATGAACTGCTGGGCATCACTCGCCTGATTCCCAAGCAGGCCGGTGCCGCGCTCAAGGCGTACAAGGCAACCGGCACTCTTGGCTCCGGTGATGTTGGTGAGGGCGAAACTATTCCCCTGTCCAAGTACAAGACCGAGGCCGTTGTGCTGGACGAGATCACCCTGAACAAGTGGCGCAAGGCCACCTCTGCCGAGGCGATTATTGACCGCGGTTACGACCAGGCTGTTACCATGACCACCGACAAAATGCTGTCTGATGTCCAGAAGAACATCCGCGGCAAGTTCGCCACTTTCCTGGCTACCGGCACCGGCGCCGCCACCGGCACCACTTTCCAGGGCGCTCTTGCCAATGCTTGGGGACAGCTTCAGATCAAGTTTGAGGACACCTCTATCAGCTCTGTCTATCTGATGAACCCCCTGGATGTTGCTGATTATCTCGGCACTGCCAACGTCACTATGCAGACCGCTTTCGGCATGAGCTATATCGAGAATTTCCTTGGACTTGGCACCGTCATTCTTCTGTCCGACGTTCCCAAGGGCACCATCTACGCTACTGCCAAGGAGAACATCGTGGGTTACTACGTCCCCGTCAATGGCGCTGATCTGGGCGAGGCGTTCAACTTCACCTCTGACGAGTCCGGCTTTATCGGCATCCATGAGGAACCCGATTACACCAACATGACCGCCACGGATACGGTGGTTTCCGGCGTTACCCTGTTCGCCGAGCGTCTTGACGGCGTGATTGTGGCGACTATCACGGGGGAATAACTGGGTATAGTCTTCGGCGCGCGGCTTGTGCGGCCGGTGACCTTGAGAGCATGACGATTGCGGAAATCAAGGCACTGGCCGCCGAGCTGGGCTATACCATCACCGCGACCAAAAAAGCGGACATCATCGCCGAGTTCATCCGGCAACAGGAGTGTTTAACATGAGCTATGTCACAGAGGATTTTTACAAGTCTATATATGGGGAGATATCCAGCGCTGATTTTCTCCGGTTCTCCTTGAAAGCGGAGCGGGTGTTGCTTGACTACACCACCGGTGTTGACGGTTTTGAAAAGCTGACCGAGGCAACGCCGACGGACGAGGATGTGTTGACGGCGCTCAAGATGTGCGCTGCCGACCTCATCCACACCATGAGCCTGATTGCGTATGCCGAGAAACGCGCCGGGGTGGTTCAGCGTTCGGACGGCACCGTGTCCCCTGCTTCTGTGTCTTCTGTGTCCTCTGGCTCGGAGAGCATCACATACAGCGTCGGGGACACAGCGTTTAATACCGCTGTTGGCGATTCCGACGCACGGAGAACGCTTTTTAGCGGCATCGTGAGAGATTGGCTGGCCGGGGCGAAAGACGCGAACGGCGTTAATCTGTTGTATATGGGGGTGTACCCCCGTGTATAACGACACGATAACCGTATTCAATCGATTCAAAGCGGCGGGCGGGGACATTTGGTTCCCGTCCGTTCTCCATGGCGTAGACCTCAATGCTGACCGGGCGGCAATTGTGGCCAAGTACGGCGATCAATCGACGGATGAGGCTATTCTGCATATCCGATATGAGGAGCGGGATGGTGCGAGGTATATCGGCGACAAGGAATATCTGTCCCCGAAGATGTGGGCGGCGCAGAAGGAGGAAGATCTCCCGCACTGCATCACATTTAACCCCGGTAGCGCCTTTGACTTTTTCGTTGAAGGCGAGTGGGAGGACAGTGACCCGGTGAGTGATGACGACTATCTTGACGGGTTCTACAACTTCGCGAACAAGCGATATGACCAAGTGTATGCAGTGAGTTCTGTAGCGATGTACAGCGTGATTCCCCACTTTGAAATCACCGGAAAGTGAGGGCGGCGGATGCTGGAACATTTTGAAGATTTTTCAATCGACATGGAAGGAATTTCCATAAAGGTCGACATGAGCAGAGCCAACGGCAATCTCGACCGCGCTCAGCGCTGGCTCGACGCGCAGATATTCATGGACATGGAGCCGTATATGCCGAAGCGTGACGGCATCATGCGGGACCTCGCCCAGCAGCGGAGTAATTCTGTGGCCGGTACCGGCTTGGTCATTGCCGCCGCCGGGCCGTATGGCAGATTCCAGTACATGGGCAAAGTTATGGTTGACCCGGTGACGGGTTCACCGTGGGCGCGGAAGGACGCGAAAAAGGTAGTGACCGACCGCGATTTGAAATATTCGAATCCGTCCGCAACGCCGCGGTGGTTTGAAACGGCAAAGGACATCAACCTCAAGAAGTGGGTGGACGGTGTTCGGCGTGAATTTGGAGGTGGCTGATGGCCGAAGAGAAAATCATTCAATACGATGTGGACGGTTTCAACAGCATCACCGCCGCCATTCGCTCGCTGCTGAACCTTTACCCCGGCCTTCCGGAGGGCGATGAAATCACCTTTTCGACACTCGCGGAGGACAGCGGGAAAGCCATGTACCCAATGTCTACCGCTGTCATATCCAGAGAAACGGAGGACGTCACCGGCCATGTGACGCAGGAGTGTTCTTACCTGTTCACAGTGGTCTACCGTGCCGGAGGTTTGAGCGAAAGCCGGAAAGCGGCGGTCAAGGAGTGGTTGGAAGACCTTGGGCGCTGGCTCGAAGGTCAGGAGGTCACCATTGGCGGCGAGGTCTATGTACTGGAAGATTACCCGAGTGCCGGGCCTCGCTATATCACTAAAATCCGGCGGACTACTCAGGCGTTCCTTGATTCTGTCGAGGAAAACATGGCGGAAAACTGGGTTATTTCTATCGACGCCCAGTATATCAACGAATTTGACGACGATTAACAGGAGGATGAAAAATGGCTGATATCGAAAAAATCAAGCGCAGTAAATTCGCGGCATTCATCAACACCACCCCCGGCGGCGCTTCTGAGACTTGGGCGCGTATGGGCAAGGGCTTTACTTCCCAGACGATTTCTTACAACCCCGAAAGCACCACTGAACAGTACATCGACGAGGACAGCTCCACCACTACCATTGACCGCTACGCCCCCACCATGGACGGCCAGCAGACCGCTTATAAGGGCGAGCCGGTTTTTGAGTACATTGACGGCCTTCGCAAGAAACGCGCCATTGGTGCGGATGCGGAGACGGATGTGCTTCTCGTGTATCTCTACGGCGGCGCGTCCGACGATGCGACCACTTTCCCGGCTGAGAAGCAACACGTTTCTGTCCAGATTGACGACTTCGGCGGCGAAGCTGGCGGCACTCTGCCCGTGAACTTCACCATTAACTTTATGGGCGACCCCGTTGTGGGCACTGTCGCCGTGTCCGGTGGCAAGCCCACCTTTACCGAGGACACCTGATAACGCGCGGGGGGGCACTAGCTCCCCGCTTTTTCGTAGGAGGTAACTATGGAAAGTTTTAGAATCCCCAAGCGGGATGTATACACAATTGAAGTCAACGACGCGGGCGAAACGATTGAGTTCGATCTGGTAGACATCTCCCTGCCCCTCCGCCTGAACAAAGCCTATGCTGATGTTGACAAGGCGCTGG
The DNA here is from genome assembly GCA_964546565.1 of uncultured Staphylococcaceae bacterium. Lineage (GTDB taxonomy): Bacteria > Bacillota_I > Bacilli_A > RFN20 > CAG-826 > CAG-826. The sequence goes on from CAZJKC010000010.1 coordinate 18,863, forward strand.
AAACGCTCAAGGGGCAAATCGTCCTCTTTGAGAAGGAGAAAGAGAACAGCGAGAAAAGCGGCGTTCTGAGCAAAGCGGAAGAGAAGTTCTATAAAAATTGGGAAAAGGCGTTCAAGGAAATGCGCAAGGCAATGGACGGGTTTCTCGGTGATGGCGGCTGCCAAAAGATTTTCGGCGACCGGAACTATCTGGAAATGTGGAACGACCTGTACGAGTGCCTCGAACCCCATATCGAAAAGATGGGCATGAAGAGCAACGACATTAAGCAGCGCATCAAAGAGAAGTACGGCAAGAAGAATGACGGGGTTCTCCGGTGAAGTACCCGGAGAGCGCGGAGGTCTGCGGCAAGGTCTACCCGCTCAACACGGACTTCAAAGACGCGCTTCGGTGCTTTGAAGTCATCAACGACACAGAAATAAGCGATTACGAGCGGGCATATGCAATCGTGTTCATTCTCTTTGGCTTCCTGCCGGAAGATGAAGAAATGCCGGAGTTCGTAAACATGGCCACGAAGTTTTTGCAATGCGGCCAGACAAAGGAAGAACAGAACGCAAAACCCAGTAACATGGATTTTGAATATGACGAAAAATATATAAACGCGTCCTTTATGAGTGATTACCACCTTGATTTGTCAAAGGCAGATATGCACTGGTGGCAGTATGTGGAGTTGATAGCCGGTTTGACGGAACACTGCGTCCTGTCCCGCGTCCGGTATATACGCGATTATGACCTGTCCACGATAAAAGACGCGAAAGAACGGGCAAAGATGGCCGAAGCAAAGAAGGCGGTTTCCTTGCCTGAAAGACTGACGAAAGAAGAAAGGGAAACTATGGAGTGGTTTGATTCCCTTTTTAATGACGGGGGTGAAGCAAATGGCGGCTGACGGCGAAATCCGCATTGTCACTAAAATATCCACCACGGAGGCGAAAATGCAGTTGCGCCAGCTCCAAAGCGCTCTTGCGTCCACTGGTAGAGATATCGAACGCCAGCGAAGGAACCTCGCTAAACTCGCGCCGAAGCTGGCGGAGTACGCCAGAGAAGAAGTGTGGATTAACGCTAACCGCGATATTGATATGGCGGCTGCGAAAACGCCGAGCCAGAGACAAGCGACGAACGAGATGTACGACATTGAATACGCAAAGCTCGACGCAAAATACGCCGACGTTCTTCAGCTTCAGCAATACTACAACGCCAACCTTGACGCGGCTGTTCAGCGGCAAGCGGAGTTGACCACGCGTGTCGCGGAAGCGCGGGAAGAGCATACACGCCTTGTGACTGCTGCGGAAGAAGCGGCGGCGGCAAAGCGCGAGCAGGTGGCTGCTGAGAAACAAGCGGCTAAAGAAGCAAGAGAGACGGCCAAAGCGGAAGCAAAACTGTCTCGCGAAGCGGAACGGGCGCAGCGGAACATGGCGCGGTCTGCGAACAACATCGCCCGGTCCATGCTCAAGTGGGGCACGGCCATGCTTGGGGTTCGCGGCGTTATCGGCATCTTGCGAAAGAGCGTCAGTGCGTTCCTGTCTGACAATGAGAGCGTTGCAAACCAACTCGTTGCGATTTGGAGCGCTATAGGCAACGCGCTGGGGCCGATTATCACACGAATAATTGGGCTGATACAAACGCTTTTTGCGGCGATTTCCGCATTTGTAAAGGCGCTGACCGGCGTTGATATGATTGCCAACTACAACGCCAAGGCGCTCGACAAACAAGCGGAAGCGACGGCGGGCGCGGGCGCGGCTGCGGAGAAAGCGGAAAAGCAGCTTGCGGGGTTCGATGAAATGAATAAATTGACGGACACTTCTTCCAGTTCCAGCGGTGGCGGCGGCGGGGGTATCAGCGACGCCGATCTCGGCTTGCTCGATATCGAGTTAAGTGAAAAGCTGCAATCGCAAATCGAGTGGCTTGCGGCGCACTTCAAAGATATCCTTTGGTATGCTGGCGCTATCGGCGCGGCTCTTGCTACATGGAAAATCCTGTCTCCGTTTATAAGCGACCTAGGGACAGTGCTGGAAATAGCTGGCGCTGTTGCTGGAATAGTTGTGTATATTAAAGGGTTCACGGACGCGTGGGAAAACGGGCTGGATTTACAAAACTTGTCCGAAATGGCCGGAGGCGCTGTTGCAGCCATGGTTCTGCTCACCGCTGCGCTCGGCCCCGTTGCTGGTGCTATTGCGGCGATAGTTGGCGGTGTTGGTCTGCTCGTCGTCGGCTTCAAAGAATTCATTGAAACCGGGGAGCTGACGCACGAATCGTGTGCGGCAATAAGTACAGGTCTCATGCTTATTGGCGCTGCTATATCCTTGTTGACTGGGAGCTGGATTCCGCTTGTGGTCGCCGCTGTTATAGGAGCTGTGCTGACGGTTATATCCTACTGGGAAGAGATAAAAGCCGCTTGGGATTTTGTCATTTCGTGGATAAGAGAAAAGTGGGATGAGTTCATTGAATGGCTCACTGGCATTTTTGAGAACATCAATAAATCAATTGGTGAGTTTCTTGACAACGCGGAAAAAAGCGTTGAAGAGTTCCGAGAAAATGTTGTCCGAAAATTCCAGGAACTGAAAGCCAGCGTTGTGAACTTTATTCAGGAAATGAAGCAAAAAGCCGTTGAAAAACTCCAAGAATTGAAAGAAAAAGCGGTGCAAAAAATCACGGAAATAAAGCAAAAGGCGGCCAATATTTTCCCGAGCATCTCCGATGTTATTAGCACTGCTGTGAGCAATGCGCGGGAAAAGTTTGACGAGTTGAAAGAAAAAGCGATTGAGGTGTGGGAGATTATCAAAAGTAAATTCACCTCGATTGGCACGGTAATCGGCAGTGCTATTTCCGGCGCGATCAAAACCGCGATCAACGGCGTTCTTTCCAAAATCCAAAGCACCATCAACAGCGCAATCGGCATCATCAACGGCGCAATCAAGGTCATCAACCTTTTGCCGGGGGTGTCTGCGAGCTATGTTTCTACCATTAGCCTCCCGCGTCTCGCGCGCGGCGGCATTGTGAACAATCCCGGCATGGGCGTTCCTGCAATCATCGGCGAAGCGGGTAAAGAGGCGGTTCTGCCTCTGGACCGCAACACCGAGTGGATGGACACGCTTGCCGAAAAGTTGGCGGCAAAGTCCGGCGCAAGCGGTCAAGTTGTTATTCCTGTGTATTTGTCTGGTAAGAAAATTGCGGAATATATTGTTGATTTGTCGAAGCGTCGCGCTTTTGCGACTAATAATGCATAAAATGGGGGGGTTATGATTGCTTGGTGGAGGTTTAATATCTATCAAAAACAAAACAGGCATTACTCTGCAATATATGGGCAATGAGTACGCCAACGGCGAGTATGTCCCCCTTGGGCGGCTGACGCAGTACAATCCGGCGCTTCCCAAGCTGTGGTCAAGCGACACGGGGCGGAGCATGACCGGCGAGAACAAGGGCACTCTGGTTGGCATCTTTCCAAAGCTGACCATTAAGAGCGGGAGAATGGGGGAGGACGATATGTCGTCCTTCCTCTATCTTGTGAATCAGGCGAGCGCAGATATCCGGTATTATGACCCACAGTACAAGAAGACAGTGGAAGCGTCGTTCTATTTCAACGACGCAGAACCGGACCTTATATCTTCTAGATGGATGCGGTATGGAGAAATCGAAATCCATGCCATTGCAAACAAGCGGAGGTCATGACATGAGGATAGTGTCTGACGCGTTCCGAAACGCTGTAACGGCTTACGGTCGCCAGCTCAAAGTCTCGGTCGTTATCGGCGGAAACGAGCTGTCTGATTCGTCTATCGTATCTGTACGCCACGCCTTTGAGGGTGGTCTCCTGCGCTCGGTCATGCGTGAGTTTGATATCGAACTAGAGGGCATCGGTGAGAGCATTGAGGGCGTTGATATCACCGTCACGGACGATGGCGAGGGAAATATCTCTGTTGTAAGTCCTGTGTTCACGGTCACGACGAATGAAAAGGGCAATGTCGTGCTTCTGATTTCCGGGGCCAGCGTCGCAAGCGACAACGATGGCAATGTGGAAATCACAACGGCGGATTCGTTCCCGGTGGCAAGCGGCACGGAGATTGACCGGGTGAGCGTTGGGGTGAAAGAACTAGGCGATACGGAGTATTCCATGATCGACCTTGGCGGGTGCGTCATCAATGAAGTTGAGTGGGACAAGGCGAACAACTCCGTTGTGCTGAAATGCTATGACAAGATGCTTTATAGTATGGTGCCTTACGACCTTGACTTGACATACCCGCTGACGCTCGGTGCGTACTTGGGGAAAATCTGCGAGCGCTTTGACTGGGTTCTGGGCACGGAAGAATTCACCAACTCCGGCGTTGAGATTGAGGAAGAAAAGTACACCAGCGAATACACCTTCCGGGATGTGCTCGACCAAATCGCGCAAGCAGCGGGCGGTACAATTGCTTTTCGGGATGGCGCTCTGTGTGTGCTTTACCCGTCCGAAAGTGGCGAGGTCTACACCGCCGACAACATGGTGGCCTCTGACGGCATCACCGTCGGCGAGGTCTACGGCCCTGTCAACGCGCTCGTTCTCGCCCGAACTCCGCAAGAGGATAACATCTATCGCCTTGCGGACGGCGCTGCCATTGAGGATGCGGTTGAAATCAAGATTGAAAACAACCAGTTGATGGATTCGCACCGGGAAGATTTCATGGACGGCATTTTCGAGCGGGTGAACGGCCTGAGCTACAATTTGTATAGCTTTCATTCGTTTGGTTATTTAATCGTGGATTTACTGGACTTCTTCACGCTGGAAGACCAGAACGGAAGCGAATATAAATGCCTGATGCTGTCGGACGAGTTCACGGTTGGGCAGGGATTGGACGAGACTTCTTCCTGCGAAGCGCCGGAGGAAACGGAGACGGATTACGCTGCCGCTTCCGAAAGTGACCGAGTGATCAACCAGACCATTCTGCGTGTGGACAAGCAGGAACAGGAAATCAGCAGTCTCGTGTCCACTACGACGCAGATTGAGGGAAGCCTTGAAAACACGCGTCAAGAGTTGACCGAGGTCAAGCAGACTGCCGAGAGCGTCAAAATCAGCGTCACGAAGATTGAACAGAATGGTGCTGAAAAAGTGCAAACCGGCATGGGCTACACCTTCGATGACGAGGGCTTGAAAATAGCCAAGGACGGCGAGAGCATTGAAAACCGAATCGACAACACGGGAATGTATGTCGAGAATGCCGGGGAAACGGTGCTGAGCGCCAACAACACCGGCGTGGATGCGATCAATGTCAAGGTCAACCAGTATCTTGTTGTTGGCGAGCGCACACGGTTTGAGGACTTCGACGACAACGGAAAGGAGCGAACGGGCTGTTTCTGGCTCTGATTGAAACATGGCAAATTATGGCTATATATATGCCCCGTTTTCCGGCACGGAAGAATACGGCTTGACCTACGCCAAGACTTACCGGTTTTATATTTACTGGGAAATTCTTTCGCAAAACGCGGCGGCGGGAACCACAAAGTTGTATCTGTCGTGGGGTTTGAACAAGTGTGCGTCGAACAGTATCACGTTCAACAACAGCGGTGATGCGGAGTTGACAGCAAAGTACGGAGAAACCACCTTGAAAGATGGTGCGTCCGTAAAATTTGACCTACGAAATTATGTCGTAGGCAAACACAAGAGTCTTTACAACAAAACCGTGACCATTACGCACGACAGCACAGGCCGCTGCACGCTTCCGGTGTATGGCTTCCTGGAATCTGGTGTTTCTCTGGGCACGGCTGAAATTGAAGACGCTATAGAACTCCCGGTCATCCCCCGCGACAGCTTCGTTACGGCCACGGATGCGATGATTGGCAAGGCTTCAAATATATTCGTCGGACATTCCTATGACAGCTATCGGCACTCGGTGGCGTTCCGGTTCGGGGCGTTGTCCGGCTGGCTGAACGCTTCCGGCGAAATCGTTCAGGATGAAGTCATTTTCACGGATGTAGATATCCCGTTCACACTTCCGGAGAGTTTTTATTATGAAATCCCGAACGCCAAGAGCGGCACGGTCACCTTGACCATGACCACATACGAGAGCGGGACGAAGATCGCGGATGCGTCCACCACTTTCACAGCGAGCACAGACCCCGAAGCGTCCGCGCCAGATGTGTCCGCCATGCTGAAAGATGTGGATGCGGAAGCGGTTCGCTTGAGCAGCGGCAACGCGTTTATACTCAACGCCTCTGATGTGGTCGTTGCGGTCGCGGCAACGCCGAAATACGGCGCGACGATCGTGCAAGAAACCGTCAATGGCTACACCGTAAACGATGGCGCGTCTATAACGTTCAAGGATTCGCCGCACGCGTCGTATCTCGTCAAGGTGGCGGACAGTAGAGGCATTGTCAAGAGCGTTGAATACTTCCCGGAGTCTGTGGAGTATACTGCGCCGGTCGTTTCTGCGGCTGGTAAGCGTTCTGATCAGACGAGCGGGAATGTTTCCGTGACCGTCTCCGGTAAATGGTACGCTGGCAACTTCGGCGCGGATGACAATGCGCTCACGGTGTCGTATCGCGCACGGAAGAGCGGCGGCGAATGGGGCGAGTATACAGCGCTTAAATCGTTCAGCTCCGGCAATGACTTCTCGTTCTCTGCGACACTCCCCGGCATTGATTACCGGTATGTGTGGGAAATCGAAATCAAGGCGGAGGACCTTCTGCGAAGCGATTCCGCGACATTCAAAATTCCCAAGGGCATTCCGCTGTTCGACTGGGGCGAAGATGATTTCCACCTGAATATCCCATTGAGCTTTTCGGATGAGGCCAAGACCGGCACGCGGGAAGCGCTGGGCATTGTTGAGCCGGAAGCAGTCAAGCCCGCCGATATTCTGGCGTGGCGTGAAATCGGCTCTTGGGGATACGGTGAAGCACTTGAAGCGGAGTTCACAGCATACACTGAACTGCTGTTTGTGTGCGACTACTACGCGGACGGGTTCAGCGGCACGGGCGGCGGCTCGCTTGTGATTCCCACTGTTGCCCTGCGGGATGATGTTAAAATCATGTACTTTGGCGCGAGAACCTTTGCAAATACCGGATTCACAATCAAAATGACCACGACGAAAGCGGAAACCTACGGTGTTTATATCAGCTCTTCCGCCGCGTCTGGCTATAAAATCACTTGTTATGGGAGGTAAATTTATGGCTGATGCCAAAATGCGGACGCTGACCATTAACGGGAAAAAATTCGTTGTGGACGACGCGGACGCAGTACAGCTCTATAAAGCAGACGGCTCCCCGCCTTCTTCCGGGACTGTCCCAAAAGCGGACGGCTCCGGCGGCGTGGAATGGGCTGAACCTGTTTTCCTTGTGACCGCCACGCCCGGCGAGGACATGACTGGCGAGTGTTCTGTTGACCGAACGGTTGAAGAGGTTTGGGCGGCGATAACTGCCGGGAAAACTGTCATGGCGAAAATTGTCATCGGCGGCAAAGAGGGCATTATAGCGAATGTCATCTCCATGCAGTTGGCACAGGCGGTGCAGTATTTTGACGGTGCCATGACCGCAATTGTGTTCAGCAGTGTTTCGAGCGCGAGCATGACCGTCGCGCTTGAGATGACGCGTTCAACGCTCAGCGCCGACCCGGTGGAAACTGCCGAAATCAAGCAGCTTGAAGCCGCCGAGGTTCCCGATGATGGAACGGACGGCCAAGTGCTGACGAAAACCGCCGACGGCTTTGCATGGCAGGACGCGCCGGAGGAATTGCCGGAGGGTGGAACAGATGGTCAAATCCTCACCAAGACCGCCAACGGCTCCGAATGGAAGGACGCGCCGAAAGAACTTCCGTCCGGCGGTTCTTCCGGGCAAATCTTGACCAGAACCGCCAACGGCGCCGAGTGGAAAGCGGCCCCCACAGAAATTCCGGCAGACGGCGCAGATGGCCAAATCCTCACCAAGTCCGGGAACAAGACTGTGTGGCAGGACGCTCCCGTTGCACTTCCGGAGGGCGGCACACAAGGCCAAGTCCTGACCATTGGTGCGGACGGTTCCGCATCATGGGCTGACCCCGTGACCGTCACCAGCTCAGAGGGGGTGTTGTTCTGATGCCTGAACAATACGCAGTACCCGCCGACTTCCTTGTTGGCGTTGCAGAAGAAGCAAGGCGCTTGACCAACACCGCTGACCAGCTCACCACGGATGAAATGTTGGAACGGCTGGGGAGTGTTGAGCTGGGCGGAGACGGCGGTGATGGCGAAATGCTCGAGGGCAAAGCGCGCGGCGAAGTGCCGGAGTATACCCTTGCTTGTGCCGTTCTCGATATCGCGGCAGAACCCTTGCGGGGAACCGCCACGGAATACACGACTTAACGGAGGAATTTGACATGATTCTCAAAAACTACTATTCGCTGCGGGCATACAGCTTGTTTTCGATGTCGCAAGGCAGCGTTACTCCGGCGGGGGCAGACACGGTGGTATCTTATGGCTCGCCGAACATAAAAAGCATCATGCAGACGCGTCGAACCAGCTACACAGCCGGCACGGGTGTTGTGTTCGGTACGGGAGACACCGCGCCCACGATGGAAGATGTGAAACTCGCCGGGTCTCTCGTGACTACATTTACTTCTAGCTACAGCCAGACGACCGGCACGGATGAACAAGGCCCCTATGTCCGCACGCTTTACACGCTGACCAACACCGGCAGCGCGGAAGTTACTATTAAAGAAATTGGCCTTTTGGCGCAGGCGGCAAGCTCTGTCTATGTCCTCGTCGAGCGCACGGTGCTGGACAAGCCTGTGACGATTGCCGGTTCCAAGGGCGTGGGCCAGATTGAGTATATCGTTCATTACGACACGCCTAAAGGCGACACCAGCGCATTCGATTCCTGCGCGGACAGTGATGTGTATGGCGTGGAATGGGATATGAGCAGTTCCAGTGCCTTGACGCGCATTGGCGGCGCGGCGGCGTTTTCTGCACCGTCTCCGGCTACCTCCCTGACCGTCAGCGGTTCCAGTCCTTTTGATGCCGTTCGGCCGTGGGCCGGGATGAAACGGTATAACATCATTGGCGGCGCAGTGTCCCGCTCGGAAGATGATTCCGGTTTTTCGATGAAAGACTATGATACAGTGGTTTATATCCCTGAGTTCTGGTACCGATGCGCGAAAGACCCGTATAACAGTAAGTGGCGCTGGGCTATTTCCCCTGTCGCAAAGGACGGCTTTGAAAAGCACCCCGGTTCTGGCCGCTATGTTGGCCGCTATCACACCAGCGGAAGCAGTTCAGCGATCTATTCCAAGTCTGGTGCGAAACCTCTCGTAAACACCACGCGGCCAAATTTCCGCACTTACAGCCATAACAAGGGCGACAAGTGGTGGATGATCGACATTGAGACATGGAGCGCAATTCAACTCCTGTACCTTGTGGAGTTCGCCAACTGGGACAGCCAGACGGTACTTGGCACCGGGCAAGTCAGCGGCTCGCTGACCAATGTCGGCGGCACAGATGACGCTGTTTACCACACGGTCAAGCGTAATGGTTCCTCTAATCAGTACCGCTGGTTGGAAGATTTGTGGAGCAACTGTTATGACTGGGTGGACGGCCTTACATGGTCGAGTCAGTACAGCTATATCACGCTCGACAACGCATCTTGCACCGACACCACGGATGGAGCGACCGGCACTGGACTTCTCACGCCTACCGGTGGGTACATTCAAAACTATTTCTATTGCGAGGCGTTCCCTTGGGTATTCCTCCCGTCGAAAATCAACAGCAATAACCAAGGTTACATCCCGGACTATGTCGACTCGAACTATCCGTGTGTCTATGTGGGCGGCTACTATTCCTCCAGCGATTACCGCGGTCTGTTCTATCTGAACTGCAATACCGCGAGCGGCTCGAGCGGTTATATTGGGTCTCGGCTCCTTTACATCCCCTGACGGGGGACCGGGGGTCGCAACCCCCGGGAGATTTAATTTTTGCAAAAATTAAAAATTGGGACTATCTGCGCACTCTGGCCCTTTTTGCCTGTCAACTCGAACAATCCGTGTGTCTATGTGGGCGGCAACTATTCCTCCAACGATAACCACGGTCTGTTCTATCTGAACTGCAATACCGCGAGCAACTCGAACGGTAATATTGGGTCTCGGCTCCTTGTTCTTTTCAACGCGCGGATAGTTCCACACCCCTTGGTGAAAATATTGCCGTCAGGACAGGGTTTAGTAGGTTTTTCTCGAAAGACCTTGAGGCAAACAAGGAGGCTGAAAATGCCAAAAAGAGTTGGGCACATCTATGAAAAGATGTGCGACGAAGATTTGATAAAGCGCACAATCATGACAGGAACGCGCGGCAAACGCAAACGCCAGGATGTTCGGAAGGTTTTCGAAAACCCGGACGAGTATGCGGGACGGCTGAAAGAGATGCTTGAAGCGGACGCGTTCGTCCCAACGCCGCCGAAGCTCAAAACCATTTACGACCGAAGCGGTGGAAAGACGCGCGTAATTCACATCGTTCCGTACTGGCCGGATGGCCTTGTTCATCAACTCTGCGTGGAGGCAATGAGGCCTGTGTTGATGCGCGGAATGTACCGATGGAGTTGCGCGTCTATCCCGGGCCGCGGGAATAAATGCGCAGCAGACTACACACGCCGGGCACTGGATAAAGACCCAAAGGGAACCAAGTATTGCTTGAAGATGGATATTCGAAAATACTACCCCAGCACTGATCCGGCGCGTGTTGTTGCGGCCCTGCGGCGAAAGATAAAGGATGAACGCTTCCTGGGTTTGGTTGAAAGCGTTTTGCGCTCCAACCCGGAACCCGGCATAGCGATTGGCTATTATCTCAACCAATGGCTCATGAACTTTTATCTGGAACCGCTGGACAACTTTATCCTGTCTCAACCCGGAGTGAAACACTATGTCCGAAACATGGATGACATGGTGGTTTTTGGGCCGAACAAAAAGGCGTTGCATAAAGTCCGGCGGCTCGTTGGTTCGTTCCTGGATGCGGAATTGGGGCTGAACCTCAAAGGCAATTGGCAGGTGTTTACGGTCGCTTCCCGAGGCGTGGATTTTGTGGGCTATCGCTTTTGGCCGAAGCATACAACGCTACGCCGACGAAATTTCCTGCGGTTGACGCGCCAAAGCCGGAGGATTCAGAAAATCCATGCACGGGACGCACCTATTTCTTTTCGAATGGCGGCGGGGTTTATCTCTCGCGCAGGGCAATTGAAACATTGTGACGGGTTCCGCGCAAATCAGAAATATGTTATCCCAGCAGATATTCCGAAGTTGAAAGCGGTTGTCCGAAAAGGAGGCAAAAATGGAGATTCTACCCTTGGAAATATCCCGGTATGAAATCGAATTGATTCTGTTCGCCCTGTCGAAGCTCCCGTATGAGCAGAGCGGGGCGGTCATCGAAAACATCACAGCACAGCTCGCAGAGCTGGAAGATTAAAGAGAGATAAAGGAGACAGTTCAAATGGACTTTGTTGTGTCGCTGGTGAGTGGCAGCATGGGGGCGGCGGTCGTGGCCGGCGTGTTTGGCGTGGTCATGTACCGGTTACAAAAAAAGGACAAACAGGACGAGATGAAACAGGCCGAGCGCAAAGCGCTGTGTTATGTCTTGCTCTACATCATCGAGGAGCGGGCGAAGGAATGTCTTGCGGATGGTAACATCACGCTGTCTGAACTGCGCCGGATTCACCACTGGCACAGGGTTTACAAGACGCTCGGCGGCAACGGTGACGCGGACGACCTGTTGAATCGACTGGAAGCGCTGCCAATCGCAGACGAGTAAAGGAGGGCTTTATGGCGCTTATTCTGAAAACGGCGAACTGCGGCACGATGGCCGACTGGTTCAAACAGCAGGGGCGGTGGTATTCCTACACCGCTACGCCTAAGGTTGGTGACATTGTGTTTTACGACTGGAAAGGAAACCACACCAAGCGCGACCATGTGGGCATTGTTGAGAGCGTAACCAGCTCCGGCGTGGTTGCAATCGAGGGCAACACCAGCGTCGGGAACGATTCCAACGGCGGCGAGGTCATGCGGCGGACACGCTCCAAGACCTATATCACGGGTTATGGCCGTCCGGCTTATGCGTCTACGGCAGAGCGGGACAAGTACCTGAATATTGCCCGGGCGCAGCTTGGCATCAAGGAAAGCCCGGCCAACTCGAACAAGTGTAAATTCAACACCTGGTATTACGGTTCCGCCGTCTCCGGCTCGGCCTATCCGTGGTGTGCTGTGTTCGTGTGCTGGGTGTTCCTGTCCGGCGCAACGGCCACGACGGCGGACTACAGCGCCAAAATCAAGAGTTTCCAAAGTTGGCTCAACGCCACCTACAAAGCCGGGCTTACCGTTGACGGCGGGTATGGTACGCTGACCAGAACGGCGGCAACGGCGGCATGGCAGACGGAAATGAACGAGCAGGAGGGCGCGAAGCTGGTGGTTGATGGCATTTTCGGGACTGCCAGCAAGACAGTGGCCAAGAAGTGCAAAGTGGCCTATGGCGCAAAAGGCAACTTCACTAAACTGGCGCAAGGTCTGCTGTACTGCCACGGCCTTGACGCTGGCGGGATCGATGGCGTTTACGGCTCCGGCACGCGTTCCGCCGTTCGCTCGTTCCAGAGTAAAAAATCCATTTCCGTCGATGGCGTTGTTGGGGCAGCTACATGGGAAAAGCTCCTAAGCATTTGAAAAAGCCCATGAAAAAGAAAGTCAAGACAATGGACTTGATTCTTGTCGTCATTGCGCTGGCCGGGCTTGTGTTCACCGTGACCATGATTCGGATTTTCAAAGAGCAGGGGGCAATCCCGGACACGCTCGTTACTTGCGTTTTTGGTGTGCTTTTTGGTGAGTGCGGCGCTATGGCGTGGATTAAGACAACGAAGGAACGAACCCAGACACGGCGCTGGGAAGTCGAAGACCGAGAAAGAGAGGAAAGAAGAAATGGATAATATTTCACAGATCATCAGCTACACCACGATGCTTATCGGTGTTCTTGTGGCAGTCACCAATGTCATTGTTGAGGTCATCAAGAAAATCACATGGGACAGAGTTCACACGAATGTTGTCGTTGTGGTCGTGGCCGTGGCCTTGTCCCTTGCGTGTTTGTTCACGCTGCTGACGCTGACCGCTACACAGGTACAATGGTATTATGCCGTCGGCGCTGTTATCGTTGGCTTTTTCGTGGCGTATGCTGCTATGTTCGGGTACGATAAACTGAAAGAGATTCTGAACTCGTTTATCACTAAAGAGTAACGCCGCCCGGGGGCACATCATCTTGAAATGAGGTGCTTCCATGAAATACAAGTATTCTATAAAGGAACTTGAAAAAATGCGCTCCTGCCCTTACTTGACGGACAAAGAACGGAAAGTCTTGAATCTGTATTATTTTCGAGGGTGGGAAGCGGAACGGGTCGCCGCTGAGCTGGATGTGTCACGGGGCACAGTGTTCAACATTCTGCGCGGCCTCCGGGAAAAGGCGTTTTCCAAAACAGAATAAACTTGCACGGAATTTAGCCGGGGATTGTTCTTCCATTGAACAGTCTCCGGCCTTTTTTTATTTATAATAGGGGCAGAAGGGGGCAATGCCATGAATTATCAATACCCTGCGTATTATCCCACCAGTGCGCCGTATGCGGCGAACCCGCAGCAACAGGCGAATATTTACCAACCGCAACCGCAAACGCCGCCACAGGCGATTCCGAGTGCTGTTAGAACGGTTTACAGCGAAGCGGAAGCGAGGGCGGCGCAAATCCCTACAGATGGAAGCACGGTGGTGTTCATCGACCAGACAAGCGGGGCGCTTTACACTAAACAGTTCAGCTTTGAAACAGGCTCGTTCCCGTTTTTTGTCTACGCCCGGCAAACGCAAGCGCCGACGCAGTATGCCACGCTGGAAGACCTTGAACGGCTCCGGCGTGAACTGATGGAGGTAAGGACCAATGATGAATAATCCAATGATGAATAATCCAATGGGGAACCCTGTTTTTGCTATGATAAACATGATGAGGAACGGCGGGAACCCTATGAGCTTCATCCAAAACATGGCGGGGCAAAATCCGCAAGCGGCGCAGTTTATGCGCATGGTCGGGGGAAAAAACGCAAGTCAGTTAAAACAGATGGCGGAGAGCATTGCCGCCAACAACGGAACAACGGTGGATGAGGTGGCCAGACGGCTCGGCCTCATGTGATACACACCTTTTCAGTTACCGCATCTTGAGCAAAAGCGGCAACACGGACACGACCGGGAAGCGCGCGCCCGGATGTGAATAACTGAAAAGGAGTTTTTTCTTATGGCAGAAGACAATTTCGCAATGGGCTATGCTCTCGGGCAGGATTCCGGCAACGGCTGCAACAACGGCGGTATGTTCGGTAACGAGGGCTGGTGGGCAATCATCCTCTTTGCTATGATTTTCGGATGGGGCCGCGGCGGTTTTGGCGGTTATGGCGATGGCGGCGGTTCCGCGGTGCCGTGCAACTGTGCGACACAGGCCGATGTTCGCGCCGCTGTTGACCAGCAGACGCTCATTTCCAAACTTGACCAGCAGACCTATGGCCTTGCAGACAGCACCTATGCGTTGAACAACACCATTGTAAATGGATTCCACGGCGTGGACAATGCCGTGTGCAACCTTGGTTACAACGTGCAGAGTGGTTTTAACAGCATCGCGCACCAGATTTCCGACTGCTGCTGCACCACTCAGCGGGCCATTGATGGCGTGAATTACAACATGGCCACGCAGTTCTGCGCTCTTGGCAACACCGTTACCGGCGTTGGCCGTGACATCATCGACAATCAGAACGCCAACACCCGCGCCATTCTCGACTTCATGACGCAGGACAAGATTGCTACTCTGACCGCCGAGAACCAGAACTTGAAGTTTGCCGCGTCCCAGACTGCGCAGAACCAGTTTATTACCCAGGTTGGTTCTGACATCGTGAACCGGTTGCAGCCGCCTCCCGTTCCGTCTTATACCGTGCCCAATCCTTACAGCGGCTACGGCTATACCGGCTGTGGTTGCTGCGCTTGATTTGAAACATCGGGGGCGGTTTCTCCGCCCCTTGAGCAAGGAGGAATTTATATGGCTTGTAAAACCAGCTGCCAGCTATGTTCTCGTTTGATCATCAGTGAAAGCGTCGCATTTTCGGACGGGAATCTCGTCATTGACCTTCCGGCTGGGTCCTACACAAATGGCGGTAAATACTGCATTGTTGTCGCCCAGACCATTCCCACTGACACGACTATCAACGCGCCTGTATACATCACCGTTGGCGGCGGCAGCACGCTCTACCCGCTGAATAAATGCGATTGTTCACAGGCCGTGGCTTGTTCAATCCGCACTAGGACGCGTTATTCCACGCGAGTAAGCACCACGCCCACGGGGGGTGCGTTTAAGCTCCTTGGCCGCGTCTGTTGCGCCCCAGACAACGACTTGACTGCCATTGACGGAACGGACGGAGGGGCGGCGACATGAAACACGGCTTGAAAATGATGATGCTGTCTGACCGGGAGCCAGAAAGTAAATACCGGGACAGACGGGGCCGGGAACATTACGAAAATGGTAGATACGCCCCAAAAAGCGAGTGGGAGGCGTACATCGTTGGAGACCGGCACGAAGAACGCCGGGAACCCGAACACACTGCGCCGCAGATGAACCAGATCGGATTTTCGACCGGCGAAGAAGTCCGGCACGACTACGGCGCGCGGGTCGAAGATAAATCGACCAGCAGCGAGTTGAAAAAAGGCGGGGCATCTTCCGCTCCGGTATTCACCAGGGAGACGGCACAGAAGTGGATGGAACACCTCCGGAACGCCGACGGCACAACCGGCGCACACTGGACAAAGACCGAAGTTGAGGACATTGCCCGAAAAAAGAATCTCGACTGTGACCCTGCTGACCTCTGGGCGGCCATGAATATGATGTACTCCGATTATTCCAAGGTGGCCAAGCGCATGAACATCAACAACGCTGATTTTTATTTGGGCATGGCGCTGGCATTTTTGGACGATGCGGACGCGGTTCCGGACAAGCTCGGAACCTACTACAAGTACATTGTGAAGCACAGTTGATACCGGTAGCGTTTTTGGTAGCATTTTGTACTTATCTTGATGCCAATAAACTTCTTTTTGCGATAACAAGTTTAGTGCGAAAGAAGTCCGCGAAGCCTTGAAAATGCTGTAAAAACGCAAGAAGAACCCCGGAAGCCTTGAAACTTCCGGGGTTCTTTGTTTGGTGGAGCTGAGGGGAATCGAACCCCTGTTAAAAATCGTTAAAAGCGTTGATAATGCCGAGTTTTTTGTTTTATGGTAGCATTTTTGGTAGCGTTATTTTTTGAAGGCTGGAAAAGCTTTTCTAAAATCCTCTACAATCAACGGGTCCACGCCACGGAACAGGAGCCAAGATGCTGGGTCTCCCGGCGGGTTCTCGTCGGAAGCGGAATAGAACTCGGCCATTTTTTTTGCGGCGGCGCTGACTTGCTGGTCACTGAGATAGACATAGTGCTTGTGGACGGTTTGGAGGTTGGACCACCCTCCAATTGCCATGGTTTCGCGCTCGTTAAGCCCCAGACTGTACGCCAGCGACGCGAATGACCGCCGGAGACCATGCAGGCCGACTGCTGGAAGATTGGAAGATGAGCAAAGGCGGTTTATCTTTTCTGTGATGTGAACAACAGGCCCGACAATCAATGCGCAATCTTCCGTTTTTTCTATGAGGTCTTTCAATCTTGGAATCATGATTGGTATGTTCCGGGAGCTTCCGTCCGTCTTGTTTAGTTCTGTGTGTACCCAACCACCATCTTCCTGCTGGACGAATGCCCCCCGAATGCGAATGATACCATTCTTGAGGTCAATATCCGATTTTTTAAGGGCCATGAGTTCCGATCGCCGGAGCGAATGCAGAGCCAACAACGCAGCGACTTCAACATCTGTATCGCGCACGACCTGTAAGAAGGTTTGGATTTGATCAGCGGTCAAAAACGGCATATCTCGCCGTGGCGAGCGAGCGATTATAACCTCTGGTGAAAACCCCTTTGCAGACATCGCTGCATAGAACAATCCCCAAGTGTTCCGCTTTGTTTTCGCGCTCACATCAAGGGAATTTACAGCGCGTTGCCAGTTGACTTTTGTCATATCTTTATCCATCAAGTCTTGAAAATATCGCCCCGCGAGCTGGGAGTACCCACGAACCGTAGAGGGCGACAAAACCCCGCGCCGTGACTCAATGTAATCCGTTACCGCATCACGGAGCGTTCCGGCTTTTGTCGGGGGTTCCTTTAAGCCAAATTTAATAGCCGCTGCCTCTTTTTCGCACTCGGCTTTTGTGTCGCGCAAGATGTATTGGCTTTTTGTCTTTCCGTTTTCATCTTTCAAACGGAGTTGAATGTACCACTTGCCGTTTGGTTTCTGTTTGGCTTTTGGAATCGTTCTCACAAAAATCACCTCATTTACGGAATTTTGACAAAGCTCGCGCGGCTGGCCTTGTATAATGACCATGCCCCGGACACATGACGGTTGAGCTTCCGGGCGCTGGCACTCAACCGTCGATTTATGCGCAGTCCTGTTTTATGGACGGTAAAAGCGTTATTCTTCTATTTGGAGAGACTGGTTGAAAAAAATCTCCTGTGCGGATATAATGGAAGTGCAGAACGGCAAGGAGGTTTGAAAAATGTCTTTTGAAACAAGCCAGATATCGAACAATGTTAGCGATATGAAGTTCGACCTGATGCGCCTCACTGCGGCGACGGAACGAATCAGTTCCCAGTTTGAAACGGTTACCACCCTGCTGACATTGCTTGCAGGACAACAGCAGCAACAGCAGCGAGAGCGGCAACAGCGCTGAACCCAAGTGTGAGCCATTGCCTTAACTCGTCTCGTTTTCGGCGCTTTTTGTTCGCCTTGGCTTCTTCCTGCGCTTTATAACTCGTCCAACTGGTTGTAAAAGGCATCCGCTGCACTTCCTCTCATATTATTTTTGGAGGTGGTCAGAATGGCGCAGGCCGAAAGCCGTGAGCAGCTCGTTGAAGAGGCGGTTGAAATTATAAAGCGTCTCAACGGAGACCAATTAAAAATAGCGCTGGCCTATGCGCTGGCGAGAGGAGAAAACGATGGAGATTGATGACATCTGCACTATGAACCTTGAAAAACCTCTCATTATTGCCTCAAACGGGAAAACAACGGCCGTATTCTATAATGATAAATGCATCTCGATGCGTTCTATAAAGTTTTCGCACGTTGCGTGGCCGCGCGAGTGTACAGTTGAGTTTGAACACCCGCACGATTCTGCCAGAAATCCGCATGAAGAAATCAGCGAGTGGGAAGTGTTTCAAAAAACCTGTAAGCGCGTGTTAGGTTATGAGCTTGAGCGCAAGTTCGACAGCGAGTGACGCAATATCCCCCGGAACCGCTTCCATTTTCGCAATGGCGGCGGGTGTGAGTTCAAAATTGTCATCGATCTCAACATGAATAAGCCCCGCGCTATTCAATTCATCCATCACGTCGCCGTCCGGCAACAGGCGCTCTGCGTCCTGTTCATCGAATTGAATAGCCTGAGACCTTGTAAGGCCGCTTTTTAGCTTTACCCTATATTCCTTGTACACGGCTAACAATGCTTTTTTCGCGCTCTTGGTCAACTCCATAATCAATCTCCCTTGCTTCCGAGCATCGACTTCCCGAAGCTTACAAAATACCTCAGTTGTTCATCTGACAAGTTTTTTATCAACTCAATAGCTTCTCTTTGCATCTCGCTAAGCCCATCCCCAACAGGGGGTGGGCTTTTTTCGTCTGTTTCGCCCTTGAGCCATTCGACCGATACGCCATAAATAGCGGCGATCTCGTAAATATAATTTGAGTAAGAAGACGAGCGTCCGGACATCCAATCGGATATAACATTCCCGCTCCTCAAACCAATTTTCTCCGCAAACTTCTTCTTCTCGCCGTGAACGAAATCGCCATTCTCCTTTGTCGGGATAAGAGAAAGTATGCGACTCAACATTATGTCCATATTACAGGCTCCAAATTAGTAAAACTATACAAATCGCGAAAAATCACGATTTAGATATTGCAAATCGTGAGAACATGAGTTATCATACAACTGTACCCACCAAAAGGGTGCAACAAAGGCGCCC
>CAZJKC010000011.1:0-25391 GCA_964546565.1 uncultured Staphylococcaceae bacterium
TGATTTTTAAACAAAATTTAAGAAAAATAAAAAAACACTTAGATTTTTTGTCTAAGTGAAATATAAAAGAGTCGATTTAGATTAGGCGGCTCTCTTATTATTTTTTATTATTTGTTATAAATAGAGTTCATATATGGAATCTATTCATATAGTGCATATTTAATTGCAATTTAGATTCTTTACTATTTAATCGTATTAACTAAATATTAAAAGAAAACATCACGAGCTTTAGCTTTTGTTTCTTTTGAAGCTGAGAATGGTATACGAGTTGTATATTTCATTTTGGCGGCAACAATTTGTTTTGTTGGCCATGAGAAAATAGCTTGATTCCATTCTTCAACCGTATCATTGTAGACTTCACGAGCAGCGGTAATTTCTCTTTGCAAATAATCGTTTTGTTGCATTGCCTTTTCGAGTTGCTTATGAGCTTCTAAATCAGGATAATTTTCCATTGCGACATGGATTTTGGCAAAGGCACTATCCATTTCACTATTGAAGTTATTACGATCGGTATCGCTTGCATTAGGATTGATACCGGCACGATGTGCAGCGATTGTTGTATAGGTTTCTTTATCTAAATCGATAGCCTTATCAAGAAGCTTTGCGCAGTTTTGTAAAATCATGACACGTTGTTCAAGATAATTGTCAATTGTTGAAGCATCATGTTGAAGTTTTTGTTGCAATTGACTTAAGTATTTTTTGGCATTAATTTTCTTAAATAAGAAGACTAGGCCGGGGATAATACATAGTACCCATAAAATAATTTCGAAAATAGTTGAACCGACACCGACAGTAACAGGAATTTGTTTTTCAATAACAGCGACATCACGACCATTTTCATTAACTGGACCAGTTAATTCATCTAATTCATTTGCCATTTTAAAGTACTCCTTTTCTTTTGTTTATTATATTCTACATTGTTTGATAATATTAGTCAATTCATCGTTTATTTCACTTGAATAATCGCTAACGAGAAGTGCAAATAAACCTCTTTGATAAGTGATAAGAGAGTTGATTCCATAATGCGCAACAAAGTTTTGGAATAAGGGATTACTCCGTACGCTATCGAAATCAGCTTTAGTACCATCGAAAGAGCGGACGACCATTAAAGTGGTGTTTTCTACGGGGATATATTCAATCCAAGGTACAGGGACATTATGAGTATGACCATCTCCACCTAGTACGGGAACATAATCAATGCGATCGACACCTTTAAAGGCAAAGGCATGGATAGAAATGAGGTCAGCCCCATTGTATTTATTAACAAAATATGCTTTCAAAATGCTACTTGTAATAGCGTTTGGATGTTTGAAAATATTAGGGTCAAAGGCATTCGCTAATACTTCTTCTTCATAACTTGTGTAATTACGTTCATAAGTATTTTGATAAATATATTCATCACTTTCAAATTGTTGATATAAAGGAATAGCAAGAAGCGGTGCTAAATCGAAATATAAACTTTGAATCAATTGTTCATTGTATTGAATAAATTCTTTCTTTGAAGTTGCCAAATCATATGACATATAACGAGTTGGTTTACCTTCATAATCTTGGGTTTGAGAGTGATTAGAACATATAAAATTCAAAGGGCCTTGTTTTTTAAAAGAAAAGTCATCGCCATAAGGTGCTTTAGACCTAATTAATTCTAACATTGATTTTTGGGCTAACGGGGTAAAGAGAAGACGGAATTGAACTTCATTATCACGATTGGTGGCTCCAAATAAAACATCAAATTCGGTATTACTTAAGCGCGTAAATCCAGTTGATGAAACACCTTTTTCGGCTTTTTTCTTTAAATCTTTTTCACCTTGCTTTATTTTTTTTCGAATTTCTTTATCACTTAAGTTTCCAATTTGTGATGATGAACGAGAGAAGTTCAAATCAGGAGCGGCATCATTTCCATAGACGAGGAAGGTATTTTTATGATAATAAGGCGCTGGTTTAATTACGGAAGCATGTAAAACCTGTGTACGTGTCGTCGTGTGAATATGACCTTCAGAATCTCGATATGTTTCAACCCAGGAAATAGTCAAGGATCCATAATAAGTTTTCGTACCCACTGTTTGATGGAATTGACGGACAAGAAGGAAAGGATTACCAACAATTTCCCCAGACATAATATGTTCGGTAGAAATTGTTAAATCAACTTCATCGTTAAGATCATATTTGTCATGTAAGTATTGGAAACGCTCAATATTAAAGTAAGAATCAACTTTTATAGTATCAGTAGTACGTCGAAGAATTTCGACATGAGCATTCCAATCAAATAAGCTATTCAATACTTTCATTTGCGCTTGAGCTTCTGCTAAGTATTTTTGAGCTTTATCATCTAGCTTTTGGCAAATATCTTCTTGTGCTTTCAGTTTTTTATTAATCTTTTTAACTAATAAAATGATAAGTCCGATTGCAATACCAATAGTAGCGGAGGCGACAATGATATTGATATACAATTCAAAATATTTATTCTCGACAGCAAAATAAATAAATATAATAGCGGCAATAAACAACATCACAATAAGAAAAACAATAAAACCCTTTAAAGTTTTTGTTTTGCTAGCTTGCTTTTTAGCGTTCGCTAATTCAACTAAAGTCTTTTTATAATTAGCAACTGTTTTTTTATTAGCTTCGACATCAACATTGGCTTTTTTAACTAATTCTTCAAAAAGTTCATCAGCATGCTGATGTATTTCATTTTTTAAAGTCTTATTATAAAGTGAAAGAGGCTCTAATAAATCATTAGCCATAGTTTCTTCCTCCTTGATTACTGGTAGAAATATTTTAACATATTCTTAACATGGTAAAAAATAATATTTATGCTTTTACAAAAAAACTCGCATCTTTAACGATACGAGTTGTATGTTCTTTTATTCTATTGGTCTTAAAGTCTTCATAGAAATCCACATGAGACGGAAACTTGAGAAGAGAATAAAACTGAAGGAGGCAAAACTTGGAATAATGAATCCAATAATAAGTGATAGTAAAGCGGGTGAAATAGCAGCGAAACATGATATTTTCATAGTTTCAGCAAGTTTCATTCCGCGGTTAGGATTATGTTTACCACGAGTTAGAATCCACAATGTGAATCCATAAACAAGAATAATTAAGGCATTAAGTCCTGATAATAAGGAGAACATAGCAAGAGTGGTATTCATACGGGTATAAGAATAAGCGAGATCAAGGAAGTTAGACCATCCTGATTCAGAAGGTTCGGCCCAAATAGGAGTAACGCTAGGATCAAAGACTTTTATTTTGTCAATATCATCGCTTGAACGTTCATCTAATAATAAAGTATGGAGATGAATGGTTTGAGTGATACGTAAATAATCTCCCCGGAATGGTGTACCATAATAATTTGAATTCTTGGTTGCGGTCTTAGGATAGACAGCGATATATATTTCGTGTGTGCCTAACACCATAAAGGAAGTGGGAGCAATATATCCTTCACTTTCAGGATCATCATTAGCCTTGGAATTGACCCCAAATCTTTCATTGTTATAGAAGAAATCATAAGCAGGAGTGTTATTAGTAGATAGATTTTTATCCCCATTAATATAGAAGACACGGAATCTTGGAGTAGTTAAAGTCCCTGATTCATCATTAATTTTAAATTCATAATAGCGGGTTGTACCATTATATATTTCGGTATGAGCTTTCCAATTTTCGTATGATGTAGCGTCCATAGATAATTTAGCTGTTTTCGAAATAACATATCCATTTTCATCTTTATCAGGCTCAATCACAATATCAATTTGATTATCATATAAGAATTGGTTGAAGGCGCGGATTCCTACATCCATCGAATAGGTCTCATTGGTCATAACATAACTACCTTTTTCAGTGGCTGAAGAAACCACAGGAGGAATGACAGAAACTAGTATCGATAAGATAAAACATAAAGCCGCTAAAAGCCAAGATAAAGATTTAGCTTCAACAATGGCGTCATTCTTTACTAATCCACGTAATAATAATTTGAATGGTGATTTTTTTTCATTTGTTTGATTTTTCTTTTTAGTTGTATCAACATTAACTTTCATAATAGTTAACTCCTTTCTTAAAACGATGTATTAAATAATACATGCAAGTAAATATCATTATAAGAGAAAAGACATCAGGATTCAAGATTTAATAATGATACGAAGTGCCTAAAATGTTAAGAAAAGCATACAAAAAGCCATCGAATTATATTTTCGACGGCTATGTTTTTATCTGAATTTTCTTTTTTTATTTGTTTTTAATATTATTTTTTAATTGCTCTTTCCATAGAAGAACTTCCTCTTTGGCTTTTTGAATATCATCTTTATGAGTGTTTTCGAATTCATCAAAGAAGTTATTCTTCACTTCGTTAATGTTTTTTTCAATTTCATGAGCTTTATTATTTAATATGTCGGTAATTTCGGAAGGAAGCTTCTTTTCAATTTCTAAAAGAGCATCTAAGGCTTGTTGAATGACTTCGCTTGCGGCACTAATAATAAGTTCGGCTGAGGCTTTGGCGATAGATAAAGCCTCTTCTGCAGCACTTAATAATGTTTCAGCGATTGTTAATTCAGCTTTTGTTTTGATAATTTCAACAGTATCTTTTTCAGGATCAAGGCTTGCTAAATAATCACGTTTGGCGAGGACATCAGCTTTTTTGTTTTTAACTTCAGTATAGGCTTTTTGATAATCGCTATTGGGATCGATAAAGTACTCAGAATACGCTTGTTCTAAATAGTCAATAGATGATTCCAAAGTGTTAAGAAGTGTTTTATATCCACTTAATAATGTTGTATATAAGTTATTGACAGTCTCAATCGCGGATTGAACTTCTTTTCTTTCGGCAAAGATTATTTCATAATTCTTTGCTGATTGATATAAATTAACTAATTCTTGAGAGTATAATTCACTAGTTTCTAAATGATAGAGAGCAATAACGGATATCAATTGTTTGTAATCCATGGCTTTAACTTCTTCCGATGTTAAAGAAGCATCAAGCTCTAAAACTAATTGCTCGATTTGTTCTCTAGTATAGGCTTTAGCATAATTTATTTTTTCATTGATGTTGAGTTTATCGCATACCGCAGTTACTTTTTTATTAATATTATCTTTTAATTTTTGATGTAAATTATCGTCATCTAAAGATATGGTGAATGTTATTTCATTATTATTGGTTTCGATATTACCATTTACTAAATAACCTGTTTCTGATTCGGTTTCAATAACAATTTCGATAGCGGACGCTAAATCTTTGCCGATTAATTTTTCCCCAGCAATAATCATTTTTCCTTCAGAATTTTCTCCGGTTACAGATATAACCTTTTGATTGTCATCAATAGTAAAAGAAATAGAAGGATTAACATCCATTGTTATCATTGCTGTAGCCGAGGCGGCTTTCTTTGGGGTAAAACTAATTACTCCGACTACAATGGCGGCGCATGCTGCTACAATACAGAAACTTGAAAAAAGTGTTTTCTTTTTCATTTTATTCTCCTCCTTATGATTATGGGAAAGACCACCAATACGTTGTGCAATAATGTCATAATCATCGCGAGGAGTGAAGTTATCAGTCATATACTTTTTAAATTTTTTCTTATAGGACATCTTATTTTTCCTCCTTCTTATAATAATTTTTAAGTTTTTTAATTGCTTTATAATATTTTGCTTGAATAGTTCCGATGGACTCTTGAAGGTCATCTGCTATTTCTTTGAAAGTGAAATCATAGACAATATGCAAAGATACAATGTAGGCTTCATCTGGTAAAAGCGTCATTTCTAAAGTTAACAAGACATCGGCTTTTGGATCTTCGTTAGCGGATGCCATATTTTCATCGTATTCATCAGTGAGGACTTTTTTTTGTTTGCGATAGTGGTCAATGGCGGTGGATTTAGCTAATGAAGCAATATACTGTCGAAATCTTCCTTGGTGATTGTAGCGATCAATGTTTTCCATCAATCGAACGAAAGTGTCTTGTACAACCTCTTCGGCATCGTCTTTGTTTTTTAAAATAGAAAAAGCAATGTAATAAATTAGGCGATTATATGAATAGTAGACATCACGAAAACATGATTCATTTCGATTCTTTAGTCCATTAATTAATGATGCATCACGATTCATGTTCTGGCCCTTCCCGAAAGGATTATGTGTCCTTTCACTATATATAACGTTTCAAAGTATTCATTTTATTTTACAAAATATTATTTTTTTCGCAGTTATATTTTTTAAAATTTAGAAATATAGCATAAGATAAGAATTTTTTCATACATTAGACATTAAAACATGTTGTCTGCCAGTAGCGTTATGATAGATTATGTCTTTTTAATCATTATTATTGAGCAAAATCTAGCTTAAAAAAGAAAGCATAAAGATCATAAAATGGGTTATTTAGATGTGTTTTACAAGCATTAAAATAAATAAAGGGATTTTTATTATGAAAATAAAAGAATTATTACTTATGTGGCTTGATAATTATGAAAAGGAACGTGTAAAGCCTCGTTCTTATAGTCGATATCAAAACATTATTGAATTGCATTTAATACCGGGATTAGGTGATATTCTTGTAGAAGAATTAAAAAGACGAATGATACAAGAATTTCTTTTTAAAAAGAAAAAGAATGGTAATTTACGTAACGGTCAAGATTTATCATCGACAAGCATTAACTTGATGCTAACAGTATTGAGTATGGCATATGAATACGCTATTGACATGGAATTGTGTGAAAACAATCCTTGTTTAAGATTGAAACGAGCATCTAATGATTGCAAACAAATTGATGCTTTTACTCGTGATGAGCAAAAGAAAATAGAATCTTACATTCTTAATTCTCATGATCGACGATTATTTGGTATTTTATTAGGATTATACTCCGGAATGCGTATTGGTGAGTTAATTGCTCTTGAATGGGATAATATAGATTTTGACAAAGGGCTTATTTATATTAATAAAACGGTTTATAGAAATAAGAATATAAAAGGAGAATGGGAAGTATGCATCGATAAACCGAAAACTAAATCTTCGAAGCGTGTTATTCCATTACCAGCTTGTATCGTTGATTTAATGAAGAATTATAGACTTTCTGCTAAAAGCAATTATGTTATCGAAAATAAAAAAGGTGAACGTATGTCAATACGCTCATATCAATATATTTTTGAAAAATTAACTGAGAAAGTAGGTGTTAGAAAATTAAACTTTCACGCTATAAGGCATACATTTGTAACAAGAGCACTTGAATGTGGTATGGATATTAAAACTCTTTCTGAAATTATGGGGCATAAAAATGCTTCTATTACTCTTAATAGATATGCTCATAGTATGATGGATACAAAAATTGCTATGATGAATAAGTTACAATTAATTTTTAATCAGTAACTGCGTCGAATGATTACTTCGACGCAATATTAACGTATTTCATAAGATACTATAGCACATTTTATCAAATAATTTTTTCTAAATAAAGGCGTAGACTCAAGTTTTTCTTGAATTTATGCCTTTTTTTCGCTATTTAATTTCCCTCTTTTTACATCGAAGTAATCATTCGGTGCAGAAAGGGGGCTCTATGGCAGATAAGCAAATTAAATCCAAACATCGTGTTGTTAATCATGGTGAAGTATTCACTGCCGAGCGAGAGGTTAAAGCAATGTGTGATCTTGTTCAAAACATGTGTGACGATTATAGCAAACGCTTTTTAGAGCCAGCATGCGGAAATGGTAATTTTTTAGCAGAAATTCTAATACGCAAGCTTAAAAGCTTAAAAAAAATGTACAAACGAAGCCCTTATGATTATGAACGTTTTTCTGTCTTTGCTATCACAAGTGTCTATGGAATAGATATTTTACAAGATAACGTTATTGAATGCTGTAATCGCCTTTTTGCTATATGGGATAAGGAATATAAAGCCATTTGCAAAAAGGAAGTAAATGAGCAAACAAGAGAAGCGGTTAAGTATATCTTAAGCAAAAATATTCTTTGCGGAAATGCTTTGACACTCATGCGTGTAGACGAAAATCAACAAGATACTGATATACCTATTATTTTTTCTGAATGGAGCATTGTAGGCGGCGTAAATCTAAAGCGTCGTGATTTTCGTTTGGACGTTCTTTTAAAAGTTGGGGAAAAGCCACAAGAACAAATACAACAATCACTATTTGATGAACAAGATGACATTTATAAATATCTCACCATTAATCCTGTTACAGGAGAATATTTTGCAAAGCCAATAAAGGAATATAGGTCATTACCGTATAGGAGGATAAAAGAAAATGAATGAATCTTTTTTTGATAGAATAAACAAAAATAAGGCACTTCATACACCAGACGTATTATCGTGTCTAGCAAATTTATCAAATGATGAAGTTTTTACTCCACCAGATTTAGCCAATAAAATGCTTGATATGCTGCCGCAAGAATTGTTTGAAAGTCCTAATACAAAATTTTTAGATCCTGCATGCAAAACGGGCGTCTTTTTACGAGAAATAGCAAAACGATTGATTGTTGGATTAGAAAAAGAAATACCTGATTTACAGCAACGCATTGACCATATTTTTCACAATCAATTATATGGTATTGCGATTACTGAATTAACTAGTTTGCTTTCACGTCGCAGTGTTTATTGCTCGAAATCACCAGATTGTAGATATTCTGTATCACATTTTGATAATCCAGAAGGAAATATTAGATTTAAGAAAATACAACATACGTGGGTTAATGGAAAATGCAAATTTTGTGGTGCATCAAAAAAAGAATATGACCGTGATACAGAATTAGAATTACACGCTTACGAATTTATCCATAGAAACCCCGAGGAGATATTTAATATGAAATTTGATGTTATTATAGGGAATCCACCTTATCAAATGTCTGATGGTGGAGGTACAGGTTCAAGTGCCATGCCTATTTATCATAAGTTTATACAACAATCAAAAAAACTAAATCCAAGATTTATCACTATGATTATTCCTTCAAGATGGTTTTCTGGTGGTAAAGGCTTAGATGATTTTAGAGATGAAATGTTACATGATGATAGAATCAGAGAAATTCACGATTTTGGGAATGCAAATGATTGTTTCCCAAGAGTTTCAATTGAAGGCGGTGTTTGTTACTTTTTGTGGAATAGAGATCAAAGAGGATTGTGTAAGGTTTATTCTCATAACAAAGATAGTGTTACTGCTATGTCTGAAAGGCCTCTTTTAGAGGAAGATACAGATGTATTTATTCGTTACAATGAAATGATATCTATAATAAGAAAAGTAAAAGCATTTGGGGAAATGCAATTTTCAGATATTGTAAGTTCAAGAAATCCATATGCTTTTAGGTCTGAATTTAAAGAGAATGGAAATGGAAAAAAAACATGTAAAATGTTAGGAGTTGAATCAGGGAAACGAGTTTTTAAAAACATAGATATAAGTTTATTAGGTAGAGGTATAGAAGAATTATCTACATATAAAGTATTTATTTCTAAAGCAGATGGCGCTGCAGGGCAAATAGGGTTTCCAATTCCCGCAAGAATTATTGGTAAGTCAGTTGTTTGTGGCCCAAATATTGCTTGTACTGAAACATTCTTGCGTGTCGGCCCGTTTGATGATCTTGAAACAGCAGAAAATGTTAAAGTTTACATGGAAACAAAGTTTTTTAGAGCGTTGGTCGGGGCTAGAAAAAATAAGAATATGACTCAATTAACATATTCTTTTGTCCCTATGCAAGATTTTTCAAAGCCATGGACGGACGAAGAATTATATGCAAAGTATGGTTTATCGCAAGAAGAAATCGATTTTATTGAATCAATGATTAAACCTATGGACGGAGGTAATGAATAATGGCTGAAATTAAATTAGCAGATTTATTATCTAATCGTCCAGCTGTTGTTCCTACTATATATGGGTATATTATTCCAGATCTTGAAGATCATAAAGGTTACATTAAAGTTGGATATACAAGCAAAGAAGACCATTTAGATCGTTTAAAAGAACAATTCCATGCAGCAGGAATAAGAAATTATAAAGTTGTATATAAACATTCAGCAATGCGTCCTGATGGAACGTGTTTTAATGACCATGATGTACATAGAGTTTTGCGTCGCAAACGCTTTAAACAACTTTATGAAGGAGAAGATAGAAATGAGTGGTTTAATTGCACGGTTGATGATCTTAATGCAGCTGTTGAGGAGTTAATAACTGGTATTCGTCTTGAAGGGGCACGTATTTGGACATTCTCTATGCGTGATGAGCAAAAGTATGCTGTAAATATGACATCCGAATATTTTACTAAAGCTAAGGAAGAATCACCAGATAGACCCGCGAAGTTTTTGTGGAATGCCAAAATGCGATTTGGTAAGACTTTTGCAACTTATCAACTGGCTAAAAAAATGGGACTTAAAAGAATACTTATTTTAACATTTAAACCTGCTGTTGAATCCGCATGGCAAGAAGATTTATCTCGTCATATAGATTTTGAAGGATGGCAGTTTATTTCAAATAAAGAAGCAAAATTCGATTTAAAAAAGT
Organism: uncultured Staphylococcaceae bacterium; assembly: GCA_964546565.1. Lineage (GTDB taxonomy): Bacteria > Bacillota_I > Bacilli_A > RFN20 > CAG-826 > CAG-826. The sequence goes on from CAZJKC010000011.1 coordinate 10,475, forward strand.
TAGATCAACAATTTGAGGCTTGTGATAAATCATGTCCTATTGTTGTATTTGGCTCTTTTCAAGATATGCTTGGTACTAATGACGCTGGTGGTATTAAAACTAAAAATGAGTTTATCCATACAATAAATTGGGATTTGGTTGTTTTTGATGAATATCATTATGGTGCTTGGCGTGAAAATGCCCGCAATTTATTTGAAAAAATCGATGATGAAAATAATGACTTTGATCTTGAAAAATATCAAAAAGAAGAGGCGGGGAACGCTATTAATGAAAGTTTTTTACCTATTACTACATCATATTATCTTTATTTGTCAGGAACACCATTTAGAGCTTTAAATAGCGGAGAATTTTTAGAAGATCAAGTTTTTCATTGGACATATTCAGATGAACAGGAGGCCAAAGAAAAATGGAATGGAAAAGGTGATAATCCTTATGCGGCTCTTCCTAAAATGGTAATGCTTACATATAAAGTTCCTGATGAAATTGTCCATAACGCTATCACGGAAGGATTTAATGAATTTGATATTAATGAGTTCTTTAGAGCAGAGCCAAAAGAAAAAGGTGAAGTTGAAAGTTCAATATTTGTTCATGAAAATGATGTTCAAAAATGGTTGGAACTTATTCGTGGACGATTTACTACTATCGATGATTTGAAACTTGGTAGTGAAAAACCACCCATGCCTTTTTCAGACACCACATTATTAAATGTGTTATCTCATACTTTATGGTATTTACCTAATATAGCATCATGTTACGCTATGGCAAACTTACTTGCTCAAAAGCAAAATGTGGTTACGTATGGTAGTTATAAAGTAATTGTTTGTGCGGGTACAAAAGCCGGTATTGGTCTTGAGGCTCTTTATCCGGTAAAAAATGCTATGGGTAATCCGCTTGAAACGAAAACTATTACGCTTACATGCGGCAAGCTTACAACGGGTGTCACTGTTCGACCATGGACAGGAATTTTTATGTTACGTAATTTAAAATCACCTGAATCATATTTCCAAGCAGCATTTCGAGTTCAATCTCCTTGGGAAACTATTGATGACGATGGAAATAAAGTAATTCTTAAGAAAGAATGTTATGTATTTGATTTTGCTCTTGAAAGAGCTTTGAAACAAATTGCGGACTATTCATGTCGGCTTAAAGTTGATGAAGTAAACCATGAGAAAAAAGTTAGTGAGTTTATTCAATTTCTACCTGTTCTAGCATTTGACGGAGCATTTATGAATAGAATTGATGCTCACGATATTTTAGATTTCGCCTATGCAGGAACTTCAGCAACACATCTTGCTAAACGATGGCAAACAACATTACTTGTGCATGTTGACAATGATACATTAAAAAAATTACGCAATACTCCTGATGCCATGACCGCATTGATGAATATTGAAGGGTTCCGGGCATTAAATGCAGAAATAGATACGATTATTAATCGCTCAGAAAAAGTTAAAAAATTAAAAAAAGAAAAAGGCGATTCACTAACAAAAAAAGAAAAAAAGGAAATTACTGAAGCTGAAAAAGAAGCCAAATCATTACGTAAACAAGTGCAAGAAAAACTTTTAAAGCTTGCTGCACGTATTCCAACTTTTATGTATTTAACAGATTATCGTGAATACACTATAAAAGATGTTATCACACAAATAGAGCCTAAACTTTTCAAAAAAGTCACTGGTCTTAGTGTGAAAGATTTTGAAGTTCTTAATGAAATTGGTTTATTTGATCCAGAAAAAATGAATCAAGGTATTTTTGGCTTTAGGAAATATGAAAATTCTAGTCTTTCATATACAGGCGTTGATATGCATGAAAATGAAGATATTGGTGGCTGGGACACAGTGCTTCGTCGTGAAGAATATGAAACTCTTTATTTAAAACAACAATCTTCGATGAATATGCTTGATCCCGATATATTAGTTGAAGAAACAAAAGGAAACGAAGTAAAATTGTCAAAAGAATCTGTTCATTCAAAACCTAAAGAGGAAAAGAAAGAAATGGAGATTGATTGGGCTACAATACTTGAAGATGTTACTATAGGAACTTTAGTCAATCATAAAAAGTTTGGCGATGGTAAGATTACATGGATAGAACAACGAAAGAAGTATTTACGTGTTTCTTTTGTTATTGATGGAAAAGAAGTAGAAAAGCAATTTGTATTTCCGGATGCCTTTATTAATGACTTTTTAACTATTAAATATTAGAACAAAAACGTATTAAAGATTTTAAAAAAGACCATATAATATTAATCATTATTTCGCAGTTAAGTATAATAAAAAGTAGTAAATACCGCATAAAATCGGGATTTTTATTGTTTTATACATCAAGAAAATGTTGCCTGCTCTTTTATTATATGGTCTAAATATTTGCAAATTAAACAAAGTATTTTAATTACTTGACATTTTACAAAAAAAGCATTTTCATGTAATTATAAAAGCTAACAAGTGAACACGCACTGACTTCTAATGGAAAAAATGCATTTTGTAATTATTAGCTTTATTTAATGCGCTAATCTATACAAAAGATTTAGATCTTAGAGAAAAAGATTGGAAAATAATAAAAAAAATTGCAAGGAGGTATAGCATAATATGGCAATAAAAGATGGACAATATGAGGCACCAGATGTATATGATGATATAAATGATTTTATTAGAGAATATTCTTGTGAATATAATGAGGAATTTGAAGTTCGATGGGGAATGGATTTTACTTATAATGGAAAAAAATATCATCTTTGTAGATATCCTATGGAAGGTGCAGAGTTGAAAAGGAAATTTTCTAAAATTGTAGGTAAGGATTTGTTTCAATGTAATTATGAAGTTGCGTTAATAGATTCAACATTACCTCAAGATGAATTATCTTTTCGTGCAGTTCATTATATTGGATGGTACACTGATATTTATGATTTGATAGATAATTGTGAAATAGAAGGTAAGAAGTTTAAAGATTTGTTATTAAATCATGAATTAGTAGTAACCGGAAAAGATTGATTTAATATGTTATAGCTAGAGCATTTATTATGTGCTTTAGCTTTTTTCTTTATTATGCTAATCATTATTTATTTTGCAATTATGAGCTTCATTTAATGCGCTAATCTATACATTCTAAAAAAGACCATATAATATTAATCATTATTTCGCAGTTAAGTATAATATAAAACTATACAATCCCGCATAGAATCGGGATTTTTTAGCATTATATACATCAACAAAATGTTGCCTGTTATTTTATTATATGGTCTAAAATTTATAAGAAATAAATGCCTTTACGTTTATGATAAGCGCTTTCATACAAAAAATGGCTTGTAATGTGTTGACACTATAATAATATTTGTTATAAAATGACTTCGGTAAAAAAATACCGAAAGGAGTGAAAGTGTGCTTGATAGTATTTCAATCAAACAATTAAGACGATATCCGGTTTATCTTAAATACTTGATTTCAATGCGTGATTCGGGTGTAACTGTTATTACGAGTCCGATTATAGCGAGAGCCTTAGAATTATCAGAAGAGTTAGTTCGAAAAGATTTGCAAGCGGTGACATCAGTTAAAGGTGTACCAAGTAAAGGACGAGATATTAATTGTCTTATTAATGATATTGAAGAATTTCTTGGATATCACAATGGTAGAGACGCTATTATAGTGGGGGTCGGACATTTGGGAATGGCTTTTATGAATTTTAGCGGTTTTGAAGAATATGGATTAAATATCTTATTAGGATTTGATATTGATCCACAAATAATCGGTCAGGAAATTAATGGTAAGAAAATATTCTCAATGGATAAATTAGAGGACTTAATAAAAAGATTAAATATTCATTTAGCAATTCTTACCACTCCCAGTGATGTTTCACAGGAAGTTGCGAAACGATTAGAAAAAGCGGGAATTCGCGCCATATGGAATTTTTCATCAGAAAGATTAGATGTTAGCGAAAATGTCGTGGTTGAAAATGTTAATTTAGCATCTTCTTTAGCGGTGCTATCTCATAAATTAGAAAAGAAATTAGGAGGAATGGATAATGAGTGAGAAAATTGTTAGTGTTGAAGCCTTTGAAGAGGTCGAAAAGTTAGTTGCTAATGCCCAAGAGGCTTTAAAAGAGTTTTTAGAGTTAGATCAAGAAAAAATCGATTATATTGTGGCCAAGTGTTCAGTAGCTGGACTTGATAATCATGGTATCTTAGCCAAAAGTGCCATTGATGAAACAAAACGTGGCGTTTTTGAAGATAAAGCAACAAAGAATTTATTTGCATGTGAATATGTTGTAAATAATATGCGTCATTTAAAAACGGTTGGTGTTATTTCGGATGATCCTGTTACAGGTATTACAGAAATAGCAGATCCTGTTGGTGTTGTGGCCGGTATTACACCAGTTACAAATCCTACAAGTACAGTTATTTTTAAATCATTGATTTGTTTAAAAACACGGAATCCAATTATTTTTGCTTTCCATCCTTCAGCGCAAAAATGTTCAAAAGAAGCAGCACAAGTCATATATGATGCTGCCGTTGCGGCCGGAGCGCCTAAAAATTGTATCCAATGGATTGAACATCCTTCAATGGATGCCACTACTTCTTTAATTAGTCATACCGGAGTAGCGACTATTTTAGCAACAGGTGGTAATGCCATGGTTAAAGCCGCTTATAGCTGCGGAAAACCCGCTATGGGTGTAGGAGCTGGTAACGTTCCTGCTTATATCAATAAATCTGCTGATGTTGAACAAGCTATTAATGACATTGTTTTATCCAAAGCTTTCGATAATGGTATGATTTGTGCTTCGGAACAAGCCGCTATTATTGATAAAGAAGTATACAAAGAAGCAAAAGAATTATTTACACGTTTCAAAGCTTACTTTGTAAATAAAGAAGAAAAGATTAAATTATCGAAATATATGTTTGGCTATGCCACTAATGAAGAAAATGTGGAAGCCGCTAAATTAAATCCTGTTGTGGTTGGAAAATCAGCATATTGGATTGCTCATGAGGCAGGATTTGAAATTCCTGAAGATACATCTATTATTTGTGCAGAATGCGACTTTGTCGGTCCTAAAGAACCTTTGACAAGAGAAAAATTATCACCGGTTCTTGCTGTTTTAAGATCCAACAATGAAGAAGAGGGTTTCACCTTTGCCGAACAAATGGTGTGCTTTAATGGTCTTGGTCATAGTGCCGCTATCCACTGCAAAGAACAAGCCATGGCTGATGCCTTTGGTGAAAGAGTTAAAGCCATGAGAATTATTTGGAATTCACCTTCAACATTCGGTGGTATTGGCAATGTCTATAACTCTTTCTTACCTTCCTTAACCTTAGGTTGCGGAAGTTATGGACGGAACTCCATCGGTGGTAATGTCAGTGCTGTGAATTTATTAAACATTAAGAAAGTAGGTAAAAGAAGAAATACTATGCAATGGTTCAAAGTCCCAAGTAAAATCTATTTTGAAAGAAATTCTATTCAATATTTACAAACATGCCGTGATGTGAACAAAGTCTTTATCGTGACCGATCGTTCCATGGTTGATTTCGGATTTGTGAATAAAATCACGGAACAATTAAATCTTCGTCGTAATAAAGTACAAGTTCAATTATTCTGTGATGTTGAACCCGATCCCGATATTGAAACGGTAAAACGTGGTATTCGTTTAATGGAAGCCTTTGGACCTGATACCATTATTGCTTTAGGTGGTGGTTCACCAATGGACGCTGCTAAAGGCATGTGGTTATTCTATGAACATCCAGAAGTAAATTTTGATGATTTAAAACAAAAATTCATGGATATTCGTAAACGGGCCTTTAAATATCCAGAATTAGGCCGTAAATCAAAACTTATTTGTATTCCAACGACCTCCGGTACTGGTAGTGAAGTGACCCCATTTGCAGTTATTTCTGATAAAGCTAACAATAAAAAATATCCTTTGGCGGATTATTCATTAACACCAACAGTTGCGATTGTTGATGCAGAGTTTACTACAAACTTACCACCTCAACCAACAGCGATGACAGGAATGGATGTCTTAACTCACGCTATTGAAGCATACGTTTCCGTATTAGCTAGTGATTACACTGATGGTTTAGCGCTTCAAGCTATTAAAATGGTCTTTGAATATTTACCAAGAGCGGTCAAGGATGGTAAACATGATCTTGAAGCACGTGAAAAAATGCATAATGCGGCGACCATCGCTGGTATGGCTTTTGCCAATGCCTTCTTAGGTATGACCCACTCTTTAGCCCATAAAGTAGGGGCCGAATTCCATGCTGTTCATGGTTATGCATGTGCGGTCTTATTACCACATGTTATTCGTTATAATGGACAAGTTCCAACTAAATTAGCGGTCTGGCCAAAATATAATCATTATTGTGCTGATAAGAAATATCAAGATATTGCTAAACTTCTTGGCTTAAAAGCGAAAACGCCTGCCGAAGGTGTTGAATCATTAGCCAATGCCGTTACCGCTTTAATTCGTGATATTGGCTTAGATCCTAATTTTGAAGCTATGGGTATTTCTGAAGACGAATGGAATGCGAAAATTGATACCATTGCCGTTCTTGCTTATGAAGATCAATGCTCACCAGCAAACCCACGCTTACCATTAGTAGAAGATATGAAAGAAATTTTAAGAAAGGCATATAAAGGTAATTAATAATGACAATTCTTGTTTGTGTTGGCTCTTCATGCCATTTAAAAGGAAGTTATGAAATCATTGAATTGATGAAAGAAGCTCTTCAAAAAAATAGCTTAGAAGATAAAGTGACACTTAAAGCCACATTTTGCTTAGGCAAATGTGGCATCGCCGGTGTCTCTATTAAAGTCGATGATGAAATTATTACAGGTGTTACGAAGGAAAACTTTGATAACATCTTTGCAAAATATGTTTTAGCAAAATTATAAAAAAAGATTAGTTATAAAGGAGGGATGAGTCGTGGACTATTGCTTAGAAAGTAAAAAAAGTAATTGTAAAAACTGTTATAAATGTATACGTAAATGCCCAGTAAAATCTATTTCATTTGCGAATAGTCAAGCAACTATTGTTCATGATGATTGTATCCTTTGTGGTAATTGCTATTTAGCTTGTCCACAAAAAACAAAAATTGTACGCAATGATATTGCCAAAGTTAAAAAAATGCTTTTGAATAATGATAAAGTGATTGTCTCTTTAGCGCCAAGTTTTATTTCTAATTATGCGCATACTGGTATTGATTCGATGCGAAAAGTCTTTCAACAATTAGGCTTTTATGATGTTGAAGAAACAGCGGTAGGAGCAACTATTGTGAAAAATTCATATAACGAAATGTTAGACGGTCATCGTGATGTCTTAATTTCTTCATGTTGTCATTCCATTAACTTATTAATTCAAAAGTATTATTCGCAAGCATTAAAGTATTTAGCGGATGTTCTTTCACCGATGCTCGCACATGGTAAAGATATTAAAAATCGTTATGGAAAAGATTGTAAAGTTGTATTTATCGGACCATGTATTGCCAAAAAAGATGAGGCCGACCATAATTCTGAATATATTGATGCCGCTTTATCTTTTAAAGAATTAGATGAATGGTTATTAGAACAAGGAATAGAGATTCCTCAAGAAGAGAATATTAAAAAAGAAAAATCAAAGACTCGTTTCTTCCCTATTTGTGGGGGTATTGTGAAAACAATGGATACGACCAATGAAGATTATAAATATATATCTATTGACGGTATCGATTCAGCAAAACACGCTCTTGAAGATATTTTAGCCGGTCGTATTCATAAATGCTTTATTGAGATGTCAGCGTGTCATGGTAGTTGCGTTAACGGTCCTTTAACGAGCATTCATTCACGAAGTGTGGTTAGTAGTTATTTATCGATTGAAGAAGCAGCGGGTAAAGATGATTTTGAAGGAATATCATTAGATTCTAAAGATATTCGTAAAAGTTATAATCCATATGCTTTGACTCATGCGACACCATCAGAAGCGGAAATCGAAAGGACGCTCATTTTAATGGGCAAACAAGATAAAGAATCGGAATTAAATTGTGGCTCATGTGGTTATAATTCATGTCGCGAAAAAGCGATTGCGATTATTCAAGGACGAGCGATTCCGGAAATGTGTTTACCATACTTAATGGAGAAAGCGCAATCGCTATCTGATAAAATTGTCGCTAATAACCCTAATGGATTAATGGTTTTAGATGAGAATCTCGATATTCAATTAATTAATCACGCCATGTGTTGCTTAGTAGGAATATCGACACCGGATTCGGTTATTAAGAAAAATGTTACCACTATTCTTGATCCTAGTGATTACGCTAAAGCATTATCTGGAAATGATAATGTCTATGCTAAAAAGCAATATCTTAGTGAATATGATAAATATATTGAAAACACGATTATATATGACAAAAAATTTCACATTTTGATATGTACTATGAAAGATATTACCCAAGCCGAGATTTCTTTACAAAAGAGAAGTGAAATCTTGCAGAAATCTATTGAAATTACCAATGAAGTTATTTCCAAAAATATGCGTGCTGTTCAAGAAATTGCCTCTTTATTAGGGGAATCAGCTGCAGAAACGAAAGTAGCATTATTGTCTTTAAAGGAAACATTGGAAGATGATTAGTAGAAATGTTACAGAAGTTGGGTATTTATCATTAAATCATGTTGGTGAACAATTATGTGGTGATCATATCGAAGTGATTCATCCTGATGAAAATACGACTATTTTAGTATTAGCGGATGGTTTAGGAAGTGGGGTTAAAGCTAATATTTTATCGACTTTAACCGCTAAAATGTTATCGACAATGATTGCTAATAATGTTTCTTTACAAGAATGTGTTGATACGATTGCGGAGACTTTGCCGGTTTGTAAAGAACGCGGGATTGCTTATTCAACATTTTCCATTATTAAAGTCCAAGATAATAAACATGTCGAAATTTATAATTACGATAATCCATTACCTATTATGATACATCGTGGAAAAATTAAGGAACTGTATTATTCTTCCCGTGTTATTAATGGTAAGACGGTTTATCAAACAACGGTTGAGGCGGGCTTATATGATACCTTTGTTTTGATGAGTGATGGTGTCTTACATGCCGGAATAGGCGAGACGCTTAATTTTGGATGGGATATGCCACAAATCAAGAGTTTTTTAGAAAGCCTTTATCAACCGAGTTATTCTTCAATGTCTTTAGCGACAAGTTTAGTTGATTATTGTAGTGGTTTATATAATCATCGTCCTGGTGATGATACGACTTCCGCTATTGTGAGAATACGCGAAAGATCACAAGTTAACTTATTAATAGGTCCGGCTTCTAATAAGGAAGATGACCAACATGTTTTATCACTTTTTTTTGCTAAAGGTGGTAAGCATATTGTGAGCGGTGGTACGACATCGCATATCGCATCCGAATACTTACATAAGCCATTGGAATTAGCGCTTGATTATTTAGATAAAGAAATACCTCCGACCGCGAGTATTGAAGGTGTTGACTTAGTTACTGAAGGTATTATTACTATTAATAAAGTTCTCGAGAATGCTCGTGATTTATTATATGGTAACAATAATAATTATTTCTCATGGTGTTTTAAGCAAGATGGAGCTTCTTTAATATCTAAGATGTTATTTGAAGAGGCGACGGATATTAATTTTTTTGTTGGATGTGCGGTTAATAGTGCACACCAAAGTCAAGATGTTCATCTTAATTTTTCATTAAAAATGCAATTGATTGATGAACTTGCAAAACTACTTAAATTGATGGGAAAAAACATCAAAGTAAGTTATTTTTAAAGAGGTGGAAGTATGCTTAAATTTGATACAAATGTTCAGGAATTGAAATATAAAGTACTAAAAGAAGTCGCTCGTTCCGCATATAATAGTACTTTATTAGCGGATTATACGGATATTCCCAAAAAAGTCATTCCCGGGCCAACGCCAACAACTCGTTGTTGTATATATAAGGAAAGGGCTATTGTACTTGAAAGAATGAAATTAGCTATGGGTGGTAATGCCGCGATTGATAATGTTGTGGAAGTTATCGATATTGCTTGTGATGAGTGTCCTTTAGGGGGATATGAAGTGACCAATAGATGTCGTGGTTGTATTGCACATCGTTGTGAAAAAGCTTGTCATCGTAACGCTATTACATTTGATCCACATACGCGAGCCGCCATTATTGATAAAACACGTTGTGTTAATTGCGGATTATGTGCGAAAGCTTGTCAATATAACGCTATTCAAAATTTTCAACGTCCTTGTGAACAAGCATGCAAAGTAAAAGCTATTTCAATGGGTGATAATTTTGCTGCTCATATCGATGATAGTAAATGTATTCAATGTGGAGCGTGTGTTTATCAATGTCCTTTTGGGGCTATTATGGACAAATCAAGTATTGTGGATGTTATTAATATGATAAAGGATAGTTATTTTTCTAATAAGTATCCGGTATACGCTATTGTGGCACCATCAATTTCTTCACAATTTAAATATGCAACATTAGGACAAATTATTACGGCAATTAAACTTTTAGGTTTCCATAGCGTTGTTGAAGCGGCTTTAGGTGCTGATATGGTTAGTTATTCAGAAGCCCGTGAATTATCCGAAAAAGGCTTTTTGACATCGTCATGTTGCCCAACGTTTGTAGCCTATATTAAAAAATATTATCCAAAATTAATAGATAATATTTCGCATAACTTATCGCCAATGGCGACAATTGCTAAATATATTAAAGAAAATACACCTAATGCCAAGGTGGTATTTATTGGACCTTGTGTATCTAAAAAGCAAGAAATCAAGGATGAAAGAGTCAAAGATTATGTTGATTATGTTTTAACTTTTGAAGAACTTCAAGCAATGATAGATAGTCGTGATATCGATGCAAGTACCTTAGAAGAAGGATTATTAGATAATGCTTCATATTATGGAAGAATATTTGCTCGAACAGGTGGTTTATCAGATGCTGTTAAGCAAGCTATAAAAGAACAAGAAATTGATTTTGAAGTACATCCACTAGTATGTGATGGTATTGAAAATTGTCGTGCTGGTTTAATGAAAGCTTTAGGACCTAATCGGGATTTTAATTTTATTGAAGGTATGGGTTGTAGCAATGGTTGCATTGGTGGACCATGTTGCTTAACGCATGAATTACGTGACAAAAATGAAGTCGATAAATATGGTAAAGAAGCTAAAGAAAAGACCATTAGCGATGCCATTGGAATTCTAGATTTAAAAAAAGATAAATAAAAAAGAGGCTGTTAGGCAACTTATTTGCTTTAACAGCCTTTAAACTATTCTAAAGGTATTTCATTAGTTTTCTGTAATGACCATTTGGTCAATAATGGTCCAACTAATTCGTATAAAAGTGTCGCACATAGGACAACGGTAATAATTATATTGCCAATATTATTAACTTGGAAATCGCTAATACTGGCAATTTGATTTGCCATCCCGATAGCGACACCAGCTTGTGGTAAAAGAGTAATACCAAGATAATTAGTTACTTCCTTAGATTGATGCGATACTTTACATCCGATAAAAGCTCCAAAGTATTTACCAAGTGAACGACTTAATATGTAAGAGACAAAAATAATAATAATAATCGTTAAAGAAACGGAGCCTTCATTTAATATTGTATGAGCGGAAGTGGCTAAATGAGTTCCTGATAAAACAAAGAAGAGCATAAATAAAAATGGCGTCCAATGATCAATTAAGTCAAAATCACGATAGATAATAGGCTTTTCTTCAGATTTACCAATATTAATATAACAAGCACCAATCATCATGCAGGTTAATAAACTAGAAAAGCTTAAACTTTCACCATTAATGGAAATGGTATTAAGTACATTACATAATCCGACACCTAAAAGAGTAAAGGCAATAATGGTAATGGTATGATTGTTGCGGGATCGGAAGTACTTGATAATGATATGCATTAAAAAACCAAGAGCAAAACCGAGAATTAATGATCCCACTATTTCTAATAAAGGGATTAAGCAAATAGTTGTAAATGTTAAAGGAGTATTATTCACAATAACTTTTGATACGGCCACCGAAATAGAAAAGACAATTAAACCAACAGCATCATCAAAGGCAACAACCGGTAAAAGAATATCCACTAATGGGCCTTTGGCTTTGTATTGATGAATGACCATTAATGTCGCGGCAGGTGCAGTCGCGGCGGCAATAGAGCCTAAACATAAAGCAACACTGATATTAATCTTTAAAATTAGACAAATTAATACTAAAACAACATCTACAAGTAAAACAGTTAGTAACGCTTGAAAAAAGGTGATAGATATTATTTTTGTACCATACTCTTTTATTTTTGATATTTTGAATTCTTCACCAATTGAAAGAGCGATAAACCCTAATGCAATAGTGGATACAAAACTATTAAGGGAATCAAGATCATTGGTTAATGTTGAATGTGTTTTATTATCAATTAGAATACATACAATAGCCGCTAATAAACCAATAATTAAATATCCCGTAACATTTGGTAATTTAAGTATTTTCATTAATCGGGTTGATGCTAACCCCAAAACAAGAAGAATACCGATAAATAAAACTAAATCCATAAAAAATCACCTCGTAATTATTATTCACAATGAGTAATTCTAGCACTTGAAATTACAATAATCAACGAGGAAAAATACGGTCAAATAATGTATTTTCTAGTAGTGGTAAAATAATCGTTCTTAAACTTATCACTTAAAACGATAGAAAGATTTTTTGTAGCGTACTTTGACATCATTGTTCGATGATTTTTCATATATTGTAATCAATATAAGCTTAAGTTTATGTTCTTTTGAAAATGATTAAGCAAGCTTTTTTCTTCTATTTTTGATTGTAAATGGTTCATAAGATAAATTAATAAGCTAACTAAGATTTTCTTATTTTTCATTTTTTTTTAGTAAGCAATATTTTAGTTTTTGAGAGCCGTAATAGGTACAACATAGACTCCATCCGGTCTTTGATATACAGCATTAGATAAACCGCATATTACACACATTATAGATGGCTCTTTGCCACCATCTTTAAGAATTCTATCACGTATTTCAATAAGGCTTGCTGCCGCTTTATCTATTTGATTTGCCCCAAGTTTAATCTCAAAGGCACACCAACGGCCATCTTTCAATTCAATAACGGCATCAATTTCTTTATTTGCGTAATCTTGATAATGGAACAACTGGGCTCCAAACGATTCGGCATAGATTCTAAGGTCTCTTTCACAAAGTGCTTCAAATAAAAAACCAAAGGTTTCGAGGTCGTTAATTAACATCTCGGGAGTAGCTTTAAGCAAAGCACACGCTAAAGATGGGTCACAAAAATGACGCTTTTCAGCTTGTTTAACACGAACGGAAGAACGAATGTTAGACGAGAATGGTTTTTGATTATCCAGTAAAAATAGACGTTCAAAAATGTCAAGATAAATCATTACGCTATCGTAATCAACTGTTTCATTGTCTCTTTCTTTAATATCACTTGCTAATTTTTTCATTGTTGCCGTAGTACTTTCATTTCTTGCAAGAGAACGTAAAAGCAATCTCATTTTATCAATACTATGATTCTTTTCATCAACTCTTTGTGCGTCATCATTCAAAATAGTTTCAATATATGATTCGGCAACTAGTTGTGCATTCTCAATAGGTAGTCCTATTGCACCGGGAAAACCACCACGGACAATATATTTAGCAATGTTACGCAAATCGACCTCATCAGTTAACATCATTGAAACATTACCTTCGCATAAATCTTTAAGAGAAACTTTGCCACTCGAATCGCCTGATTCATAAAGCGACATTGTCCTCATTCTTAATTTGCCAATTCGTCCAACGCCACTATGGACTCTATTTTCCTTTCGTTTAGGAGTTGAAGATCCTGTTAAAATGAATTGACCTTTCTTCGCACGTTGGTCTACTGTATAACGAACGGCATCCCAAATCGCATCCACCTCTTGCCATTCGTCAATTAATCTTGGGGTTTCTCCCTCGAGCACTATTGCAGGTGCCATGGCCGCTAATCTACGATTTTGAAAGTTATTGTTTGGATCGGCAATAAGAAATTCGCTATTTGCGTGATAAGAAGAAATCCATGTCTTGCCGCACCACTTTGGACCTTCAATACAAACGGCTCCAAAAGTTTCCAAATACCTTTTCACCTGCTCATCCATTATTCGTGCTTTATATTTTGATTTATCAACTAGTTTTTTCATAATATATTTCTCCTTATCAGTATTATGCTCTTAATATAGCATATTCTTTTTGATATTACAAAACTAATCGGCACGATTTTATAAATACATTCGGCATAATTTTGCAAATTCAATCGGCAAGATTTTAAAAAAATGTTGAGCATTATTTTGAGCTCGTTATAAATTTAAATTATATATATTGGTAATGAAAAATGATAAAATCATCAAAAATGAAGAATTTTATAGCGTTTTAAGCATTATTTTAGCAATATGTATGCGCTTTCATAAAAAAATATATGTTTTTTTTATTGCAATTAGGAACTCACATGATATAATAGTTAAAAATTTATTTGGACAGTGGTCGTCCCTAGAATAATTATATTTTTTATAACTAAGAGACAAAAAAAGTCCAATTTTTTTATTTTTAAAGGAGGAATTCTAACTTATTGCAAAAATGAATAACTTATTATTAACATCAATTCTTTTCCTTTATATATTAAAGACTATTTAACATTTATATATATTTAGAAAACAATTGATAAAAAAACATTCTAATTTTGTCATAACACGATTAAATAATTTATAGGAGGTTGAAAAGTTATGAAAAAGAAAAGTCTATTATTTTTAGTAGCCTTCACTGCATTATGTGTATCATGCCGTGGCGGTAATGACTCATCTTCTACTAATGAAGCTAGTTCTAATACAGACACACCGACTTCATCAGTTGAAACACCGAGCTCATCAGAGGATACACCAAG
>CAZJKC010000011.1:25491-36078 GCA_964546565.1 uncultured Staphylococcaceae bacterium
CAGACACACCGACTTCATCAGTTGAAACACCGAGCTCATCAGAGGATACACCAAGTTCATCAATTGACACACCAAGTTCATCAATTGATACACCAATATCGATCACCATGGATGATATTAAGGCCGTGGCACAAGAAGCTCAAGCTCAATCCAACTCGATAGCAAGTGGAAGTATTAAGTTTTATCGTAATGGTGCGTATTATGAACAAGAAATTAATGCTGATTTAATGTATGAATTTGGCACTGATGAAAATGGTGAAGTTATGCACTACACAAATACTACCGATTATATGGGTACAGTATTTGATGCATATGTAATGAAAGATGATACAGGCGCTATTATACCAGTGCAATGGGATATGTATAGTGAGAACTATGACCTATCAATTACTGAATTCACAGAAATTAATTATCCATTTACATATTTAGTTGGATATTCATATGGTGATTCATTTGGTATTGAAAATTTAGTTCTCAAATTACATGGTTCTGCCGTAGAAAATGTTAATTTAGATTTAACTTATGGATACGAGGATGGAACATATAGTTTTGAATTTGGATATTGGTATTTAGATACATGGTCATCTGTTCCTCAAAATTATTATGAAATATCTGTGTCCTTTAGCGTTGCTGAAGATAAACATATGGACCACGCTATCGTGTCCGTTACTACTTATGAATCCGAATCATTTATCATTGATGATGAATTAGGAACCATTAGTGTTTTAGATGACGCTACAGTGTCTGAAATTAGATCATATGATATTAGCCAAGTGGCTGGACCACGTGATTATGTTTCTACACTCTCTTTATCATCATTCTATGCTACTTCATTTGATTTATCTTATGATGGTGAGAAAATTACTGAAGATACTCTTATTGAAATTAATAAGGGTGATAACATTAAATTAGCAATTGAAAATGTATTGCCTTCCACTGCTAATTTTAGTTTTGATGATGTGACAATTGAAGTTGTTGATGGTGATGAAGATGGTATTAGTGGATCACTTTCAACTTGGTTTGGTACTAATTTAAGTGTTTTTGGAGAAAAAGTTGGTACGTATACTGTTAAAGTTTCTTCTAAAAATGTTTCATATACGTTTACAATAAAAGTTAATGCCGTTGGACCAAAGTCCGTTTCTGTCTCTTATTCGACTAAAAAACCAGGTGGCGGTTATAACGCTGATGTTGTTAATGAGGGTGTAATAAATGGATTCGTTGGTGTTGAATACGTTATTCAAGCGAGCATTATGCCATATAATGCTGAACAAGCTGTTACAGCCACATGTACAAGTGATAATGCTAGTGATTGTAATATTGAAGTAAAGACTTTTGGTCTTAGTGAGTATGCTGAAATTAAAGATTGGAATTGCTTTACAGCTTCAGCGCCAGGTGATTATACTGTTCGTGTCGCTAGTAGCGTTGCGGAAAATGTTTATGTAGACATTACATTCCATATTGTTGAAGCACCAACATTTAAACAATTATTTGAAAATGACTATGCTTATTGCAGTTATAATGGCCTTGAATACAAATTTGAATTCATTGCTTCAAATAATGAAGGAACAGAAGGTACTGCCATTCTTACCGATGTTAAAAATGCCAAAACAGAATCGGTTACTTATGTTATTACCAAAGAAGAATCAGAATATAATATTGCTTTCACACATGTTTCTGGTGATGAATTAAATATTGTTTTAAAAGCATCATTAAGTTATGACTTATATATGTATAAAGCTAGTATGTGGGGCGATGGTGGAAGTTATGAACAATTAGTTGAGTACGATCTTAAATTAGCTCTTCTTGGTACATGGACGGTTACAGATGAAAACAATATTTGCATCGAAATCTATTTCCAAGCGAATGGTAGTGCTACTTTGAATATTACTAATTATTCAAATTATCAAAGTATTGTCATTGCTATGGGAACATATGATTTAGCTATTGGTGATGAATCATTTATTGGAACATTTACCGCTACTAACTTATATACCGGAACACTTGTATCGGAAACTATTACATTTGAAGTTGATTTAGATTTCTCGACTATTACTATTTCCGTTGCTGTTGATGAAGCAACAGTTTACACTGGTGTATTAGAAGTTGCACAATGGTAATTTAAAAAAAAAATATAGTTATTATGAGTTATAAAAAATTATTAACCTTAATAGCTTTTAGCGTTTGCGTTCTTGCTTCTTGCGGGAACGCAAATTTATCTATTGAGGGGAATTTAGTATTAAAAAATACGGATGAATTTAAAGAAAGCTTTTCTATGTCCGCTACCGGAGAACAAAAATTATTAGTTATTCCTGTGGAATTTGAAGGTGAAAGAGAATTTGATGAAAATGATATAACAAGGATTAATCGCGCCTTTTTTGATGAAGATTTGTCATCGGGAATAGATAATTATTATTCGGTAACTGAATTTTATAGCATTAGCAGTAAAAATAAGTTGAAAATAACGGGCGAGGTAACTGATGTTTTAAAAGTTCCTTATACCGTTGATGAAATAACCAATGATGGAAATTATTTTCCGGGTGTCCCTGCTTTATATTTTATGGAGCAAGAAAGTATCAGTGATGAATTTTTTCAAAAATATGATACGGATAAGGATGGATATGTTGATGGTGTTGTTTTTATTTATTCAACACCGAAATCGGAACGCGAAGGAAGTTTTTGGGCTTGGGTAGGTACTTTTGCTACTGAAAAGAGTGTTGAAAGACCAACTTTTGCTCGTCATATGTGGTGTTCAATTGATTTTTTATCAACAAATTCATATGACATTGATGCGCATACGTTAATACATGAAACAGGACATATGTTTTGTTTACGAGATTATTATCCGACTGATAATTTTTATTTGGCCTTAGGTGGTCATTCGATGATGGATTATAATATTTCTGATCATGATCCTTATTCTAAGATGTTATTATCATGGGTAGATCCTATTTATTATGATTTTAACAAAGTAAAAAAACGGGAAATTACTTTATCAGCCTTTCAAGATACAAATGATTTCTTGTTACTTAATACTTCTTGGAATCATTCAACAATGGATGAATATTTATTATTAGAGTATTATACGCCAACAGGACTTAATAAACTTGATGCAGAAAAAAAATATGAGAATCGTCCTTTAGGTTTTACGGAATCGGGGTTAAAGATTTATCATGTTGATAGCCGAATTGCTAAGTGTAAATATGATGAGATGACTAAAGAATTAGTTTTTAGTGAATATGTTGAAGAAATTCCCGAAGAAAAAGATGAAGGTATTTATTATGTAATAGGTGCTTCTAATAGTAACGATGATTCTCGAACTGACGCGAAGCGTGTAGGACGTTATAAACAAATTGCTTTAGTGGAAAATAAAAAAGAAAATAAATTACAAGATGGTCAATCTGCGGATAATGATTCTTTATTCCAAGAAGGTGATGTGTTTGACACCCAAGATTCTGTTTTCTTTAACAAGGATCAAGAGACAGCTGTCAATTGTTGGAACGATGGAACGCCTATTAATTTTAGAATTAGCGTTAAAAAAATGACGGATAAAAATATAACATTAGAAATTGAGTATTATGGAGAGTGATAATAAATGAGAAAAAAAATTAGGAAATTAATTCCATATATTATGGTAGCTTTTACGTTAATTTCATGCGGCAAGAATGACACTCCTTCTTCTAGTAATTCTAGTAGTAATGAGCCTATTAAAGTTACTTTGAAAGAAGCTATTAAAAACACGTATGATAATTATCAACTAGATATTGATTCCACGTTAGGTTTTTCTTACACTTATCAAGTTTATTCTTCGGATTTCTATTATTATGGTCCCTTATCAGGTGGGTATATTAGATTAGAAGAAGATAGCGAGTATTATCATAATTATAGTATTCAACATTTAGAAGATATTGATGATATTTATCGTTGGACATTAGATGTTAATGGTCGTATTGCTTCGATTGCCGATCAAAAAGAGTTATTTTCTGTCAATATTATGGATATTATTACTGAGTATTGTGATGATTTTATTAAAACAGAAGAGAAAACATATGCTTGTACAACTACGGATTTAGCGTACGAATTGAAAGATTATTTTCAAAGTAAAGCATTTTCTTATTGTAATTATTTTGAATTAATTGTTGGTGATGATGGTCGCTTAAATGCCTTAATTCCTTATGAAAAAACATCGAGTGATAAAATGGAAATTGCACATATTTCTTTTCATGATTTTGATTTAGATACTTATGAACCATATACCATTTGGGATGAAAAAGGAAGAAATATTAACCTTCGATTAATTGATCTTAAATATGGTACAAATATTAATGAAACAACGTATCAATTATTATATGAAAATGAAGTTTGTTCGATTGAAGGTACAGTAGCGGCATATGATTATGATAATAATATTATTATGACAATAAAAGATAATAATACTGGTAATGTTGGTATTGAAATAAGTTTAAAAGATAAAGATTCATTACCGGAAATAAATGAAAAAATTAAAGTTACCGGCACTATTGTTCAAAATCGTTATGTTGCTAAAATGGAAAACGCGACCTATGAATCATTAGGAAAAGATAATAGTTATCCTTATTTTGATGAAGATATGATCGCAGATACTTATGGGGGAGGCTATTACGCTGCTAATATTTTCTCATTAACACCGATATATGCCGATTCTATTTATTCTACTTTTGCTTATATTGAATCATTTTCTACAGAAGAAGTTAAGGATAATCAAAGAGTAATTATCACTTTAGTTTGTCCGAAAATGGTTTCTGAAGATGGTGATGTATTTCATATGCAATTGATATTACCTGCTAGTATGCCTCTAGATGAAAAGCAAGAGGTCTTCAATGATTTGCAACAATATGGTATATATGATAAAGATAATAATACCGCTACAGAAATGTATTTAGATCGTATGATTATGCGCTTTAGCACTATTTATTCTTATCATATTCAACTTGAATATGGTAGCGAGAGTGTTATTTCTAGACATTTAACACCTACAGAAAAAGTTGAAAAAGTTGTGGGATTAAAGAACTTCCCGTTCCCTAATAATGAGGTTTATACTTGCTTTACTTTTGGAAATTCAACTGGATTATATATAGAAGATAATTATGGTAAAGAAACTCATGATGTAGAAGGAGTTTATTATAATGTTTCGAGTTTAGCTTACGATTTATATGAAATTCAAATGAATAATATTGAATCTTATGGTTTTACTTTTTATAACGAAATAAAAGATAATGCTGGTGATCGTCATAAAATATATAAATATGGTGATGATTATTATCTTGATATCTTAATATCTAGTGCTTTATTTGAAGAAGCATATAATGTTTCCTTTTGGATTTATAAAGGGGATTTAGTATGTTGTGAATCAATACAAGAAAAATTGGCAAGCGCTGTTCCTTTCTTTAATGCTGAGGATTTTGTGCAACCGGCATGTATATATGATTCAGGTATTACATTATGGAGTTTACAAGAATTTGCCGGTAATGAATTTGCTAATGGTCTTACCTGTGTGACGTTAGATTCGAATACGGAATGTTTTGCGGATCTTAAATCAGGTTATAAAGATAAAGGATATTCTATTGCTAGAACCAGTGATAATAAACAGTACACATATAAGACAAGGGGCTCTGTTCATTATGTATATTATAAAGATATTCCTGATTCAAATGAAAAGATATACGTCGATATGGCTATGTATTCGACAGAAGATTATACTTTTGCCGATCATAAATTATTTACTTATCGTTATGAAGTATTGATTTATAAGGCGGAATCGCCATTAACAACTATTTATGCAGAAAACTTGAATGAATTTTCAAATTATATTGCTGAAACTTATGACGATACACCATTTAGTATTGAATTACCGGAAGGTGTTAAAATTGAACAATGGAGAGCTCCAAGTGATAAATCCACTTATGGTTATATTACTTATGGATATTTCTTTGAATACAATGTATTTATTTATCCTTCAACCAGTAACGCGTCAGTTATTAGTATATATAATACGATTATTGAAGCATTAGTTGACCATGGTTATTCGTTAAGTTTTACCACTACTAAAGGTAATGTATGTTACAGTAAAAAAACAGGCGATGCGCTCCTATCATATTCATACATCTTTGTTATGAAAAAAGATGGATATGTGAGAATTATTGAAGGTACGGGCGGAGTTGATTTTTAAACTTGATTAAGGCTATTCAATTTGGGTAGCCTTTTTTTGAGTTATATAATCCATAATAAAGGGGAAAATGTTATAATTAAAAAAAGAAAGTTAAGGTGATGGTTATGAAGTCAATTCGTTCGTTATATAAGATTGGCAATGGACCTTCTAGTAGTCACACTATGGGGCCTAAAAAAGCTGCTTTATATGTATTAGCAAAATATCCACAAGCCACGATGATAGAGGTGACATTATATGGATCCTTAGCTTTAACAGGGGAAGGACATTTAACGCAATATATTTTAGAAAGAACATTAAAAGAACTTAATTATTCTATTTTCTTTAATGAAAAAGAAATGATTCATCCTAATACAATGGTATTTAATGTTTTTGAAGATGATAAATTAATTGGTACAGAAGAAATATATTCTATTGGTGGCGGCACTATTGCGATAAAAGGTCAAGATATTATTGATGAAAAAGAAGTTTATTATGAAAGGAATTTTGCCGCTGTTAAAGAAATATGTCAAAAGAATAATTATTCTTTGGTCGATTATGTTTTAGAACATGAAGATGAAAAAATACTAGAATACATGGAAGAATGTTATCAAATAATGATGGCAAATATTGATAACGGTATTAAAAAAGAAGGTGTGTTGCCAGGGTCACTACATGTATATCGTAAGGCTCATAGTATTTATTCAAAACGAGTTGATCAAGAAACCATTGATCGTAAAGAAAAACGTTTATTAAGTGCCTATGCTTTTGCAGCAAGTGAAGAAAACGCTAGCGGGGCTAAAGTGGTGACAACACCAACATGTGGCGCTAGTGGGGTGTTACCATCCGTAATACATTATATGGAAGATATTGGTTATCACCATGATGAAATAATTAAAGGTATGCTAGTGAGCGGATTGATAGGCAATATTGTTAAGCAAAATGCCTCTATTAGTGGGGCTGAATGCGGATGTCAGGCGGAAATCGGAACGGCATGTGCTATGGGTGCAGTATTAGTTAGTTATTTATTTAACCAAAGTATTGATCAAATTGAACACGCCGCTGAAATTGCTTTAGAACATCATTTAGGATTAACTTGTGATCCTATTTTAGGATATGTGCAAATTCCTTGTATTGAAAGGAATGCGGTTGCGGCTTTACGTGCGGTAGAAGCCTCTTACCTTAGTGATTTATTGGATTCCCGATATCAAAAGATTACTTTAGACACTGTAATAGAAACAATGTTTGAAACAGGAAATGACTTAAATGTTCGGTATAAAGAAACAGCACAAGGTGGATTGGCTAAAACATATCGTCATGACTGTTAATTAAAATATAAGAATTAATTTAAGCATAGCAATATAATAGTTAGTTTTATTTAAAAAAAGAAAGAAGGTTATTAAATGAAGAAATATCGCATTGGTATTGATATTGGTGGAACATCTTTAAAATATGGCATTATTGATGATAATGGTATTATAATATGCAAAAGTTCGTACCCTGTTAACCATTCGTTAAGTCAAGAAGAGCAAATCGAAGAATTAGGTTATAAAATACTGGCGTTCATTGAAAAAAATGGCATTGATTATGACGAAGTTTCAGGAGTTGGCATTGGTTGTCCAGGGGCAATCAATTCAACAAAAGGGTCATGTGATTATTCAGGTAATTTAATGTGGTATAATTTGCCGATTTGTGATATTTTATCACGCATCATTAAAAGGCCTGTTAAAATTAGTAATGACGCTAATGTGGCGGTATTAGGAGAAGCACGATATGGTGCCGGAAAAGGGTATCAAAACATTGTAATGCTCACTTTTGGTACTGGTGTTGGCGGAGGATTAGTTTTAAATGGTGAATTATATGAAGGTAATGAAGGTAAAGGTGCTGAATTAGGACACGCGGTGCTTCGTTTGAATGGTCGTCAATGTTCATGCGGAAGGAAAGGGTGTATTGAAGCATATGCCAGTGTTACAGGACTTCTATACGATACAAAGAAATTAATGAGAAAAAACAAGCATACGATTCTTTTTGAACTGTGTGAAGGAGATTTAAGAAAACTTAATGCTAAAATGATTTTTGAAGCCGCAATCGCAACTGATGCAGTAGCGGTTTCCGCTCTCAATTATTATTTCTATTATATGAAGGAAGTTATTATGAATTTTAATAATATTTTCCGACCAGAATTATTTATTCTCGGCGGTGGAATTAGCTCTCAAAAAGAATACATTCTGTCACATTTAATCCCTTTATTAGAAAAAGAAGATTATGGTTTTAAGAATTGTCCTAAACCTATTATTGATTGTGCTCAATTAGGTAATGATGCTGGTATTATCGGAGCGGCTTCGTTAATAAAATAATTATTGTATATATACATTAGTTCTCGAAAAGAGAACTTTTTTTTCTTTTAATGGAATTCTTTTATGTGATATGGCATATCTTACTATAATGATTCACATATATCAAAAAAAGATGATGCTCCGTTAGGATACACCATCTTCAATATTAATGATATTCAACATGACCAATTTCGATATTTAAATTGTAATCAGTATTACAGTTAAGTTTATTGAATGCATTTTTTGCATCATCCATAATGTTAGACGCATATCTATCGACAAAACGCTGCATTTCATCTTTTAAATCATTTGCTTGGCTTTCTGTAGTAATATTACCTACGACAAAATTAATATTAATTACAAATTTGATATTCCCTGCAAAGACAGAACATGTGGTTTTGATTTGAGCAACAGTACCATAGGATAAGTATTCTTTACGAGAATAATTAGAAGCCACACGACTCATGGCTCGTTCGACATCACCATTTGTGGCTAAACGTGGTGTTGATGGTTGATAAGATGAAGAAGAGGATGAAGAAGAACGGTATGTGTGAGGACCGCTATTATGCGATCTTCTTTTTGGTGCGGAATCCCAGTTCTTGAGTTCAAAAATAATGCCTATTATCCATAAAGCAAAAGCGACATAATAAAGATTTAATAATGAATCATTATTGATAACAAAACTAATGCTCCCAGCGACAAAGGGAATAGGGAAAATACGATAAAGAATTTTTGAAACATTATTATTTGGTGAACTATATAAGCCATACAAGAACAATGCAATTGCAACAGAGGCGACAATTAACATCCAATTAAGAACAGTTTCTGAGTCGATTTTTATAACGACAACTCCTAATACTATACAGATTAATCCAAAAATAAAACCGTGTTCAAAACAAGCATAAATCCCATATAAAATTAAAAATACTGCAACAACATAAACGAATATACTAGCTAATGCTGATGCTGACATAGCGAATGGTATACATAATAACGCTAATAAAAAATTAAAAAGAGCGTATCCTAGTTTGCTAAATTTTGCTTTTCCCATAATAAATCTCCTTGAATATATAATTAATGGTTTATCAATCGATATCGATTTTAACGCACCAATACCACTGATGCTGCTTAAAAATATTATTACAAATTTTTATGGAATAATTATTAATAAAAAATGATACGATTAATTTTTTTTGATAAATAATGATTATTTCATATTATGCCAAACAGCTTGGACATCTTCTAATTCGTCAAGCATATCAAGCATCGATTGCATTTTTTCTTTATCTTCACCAGATAATTCAATGTAATCATTTGGAACCATTTGAATTTCACAAGTTTCAAATTCTTTGATACCATCTTGCTCTAAACATGCTTTAGCATCATTAAGAGCGGATGGAGTTACATGAACTTCAACATATCCATCTTCATCCTTACTAACATCAGTTACATCGACATCTGACATAATGAGTAATTCTTCTATTTCAGAATGATCTTTTTCCGATAAGAATACGAGAACGCCACTTTGTTCAAAATTAAAAGAAACACTGCCTGGTGCACCTAGATGGCCTCCTCTTTTGTTAACAACAGTTCTTACTTCAACAAAAGCACGATTGGTATTATCAGTTAATGTATCGACAATAAAGGCAACATTGCCTGGACCATATCCTTCATATCGACCAGCAATGTATGATTCGGCGGATCCACCTTTGGCTTTTTCAATTGCTCTTTGAATGACATCTTTTGGAATGTTTTGACCTCTAAATTTTTCAATAGCGGCTCGTAATGCTAAGTTCGCATTAGGATCAGGCTCTCCTGATTTTGCAGCCATATAGATTTCTTTTGACGCTCTCATGTAAAGAGCGGTTTTTTTAGCATTTGTTGCTGCCATACTGGCGGCGCGTACTTCATGTGCTCTACCCATAAATAATCTCCTTTGTAAATCTTTCTTTAAAAGTATATCATATTCGCGATAATTTTGAATAACATTTGTGATTTTACTGCATGAAAACCAACTAAAATTTGTATCCTTTAGGCTATTTGGTATATAATATAATCCCGTAAGGACAA
>CAZJKC010000012.1:0-35773 GCA_964546565.1 uncultured Staphylococcaceae bacterium
AGGAAAAAGTACACCTGGTTTCATCAAATATTATTTTTTATGCGATTGCCCTAAAACTTGAAGTACAGTAGCTGATATAAATTTACCAACTAAATTCTTTCCTTCAATTCTAGTGTCAAATAAAGGCATACCAAGTACTTGAATATTAACTTCAATGGTTATAGTAATTCTTGACCATTCTTCAAGTATCATTTGATATTTTCTACCCAAACGATCTATTGATTTAATTATTAATAGGTCGTCTTTTTTTATTTCTTAATTAATTTTTCGATAATTAGTTCTATCAAAATCCTTTTCTGATTCTTTATTAATATAGATATGTTTATCATCTATATGTAATTGTTTAATTCATATTGTCTATCAATTCTTTGTTGTTTTGTAGATATACGTATATATGCATAAATCATAAAAAAACACCTTCGTATGTATATATCAATAAAAAGGTGATTTTATCAAGTAATAAGATAATTAAAAAGTCAAAATGATATAGAAATGTATCCTTTTTGAGATTTCGTATCGATGAAATATTTAAAACTTTTTATCATAAAATAAAGCTTTATTCATTTTCAATTATATTTGAAGATTTGAAGCCAAAAAGAAGTTGTTTCCATGATTTAGTTAAAATAATAATTATTAAACATATACATACGGAAATAAAACTGATAATGCCATGACTTATAGTATAAGCAGCATAATATTTAACACCGTCAAATAGTTCAAAGAACTGCGAAAATGAACTTCCAATTAATGTAAACAAATCTAAAAAAATCATTAATAACATTACGCTTGTAAGCCTTGCTTTTTTGACTTTTTCTTCTTTATTTGCTAGTAATCCGAGCACCAAAACTATAACAACCCATAGAATTTTCGAACTAAAAATATCCTCGGTAACCCATGCTAAAAAGTTTTTTTGCTCATACATTTCAAATACAAAGAACGCTACTATAGTCTCTAATATAATTTCTACCAAATAAATACCTATATAACTTCCTAAAACAAATTTTTCTTTATTGTCAATAATATACTTTTTCATAAAAAATCTCCTCGTAAAATAAGTATAAATCATTCTTAATAAAATATCTATTTTTTTCATGTGCAACTGCTATTTTTATAGCTATATTTTAATCCTTGGCTTTTCTTTTTCATTTTGACTTTTTTTAATTAAGCATATTACTTATTACGGAAAACATTGACAAAACATTTTTTGTCGAAACAAGGTATTGAATTGCAAATTAATTAAGGACGAAAATTGCAAAATAACTCAGGAATAATAAAATAGAGAATTAAAATGCAAATTTTTATTGTTCGTATTTGTATATGCGTTAGAGCGTTTCCGGAATAAGACATTAATCTTTCATCTCACAACCTCGTGATATACTGTTTTAGTTTTACGTTTATCGTTAGAACTTCAATTTATATTGCAACCTTATCCGCATACCATTTAGCCTCATCAAAATTTTTGTTCATAAGCTCAAAAATATTGCTGAACCACTTCCTTCACTCATTGGACTAATCATAATAGCTTGAATTCACTACACTTGGCGGTAAATACCCGTGGCTAGACTTTCACTAGCAAGATTAGTGCCATGTCCGGCACACAACAAAAAGCACTAAGTGTACAAAATACGCTAGTGCTTTTAAATAATTATTAATCTTTTAAAGCGGTTATAGGCAAAATATAAACACCATCACTATTTTGATAAGATATATTTCCTACTCCATAAATTACACATTTTATTAAAGGCTCTTTACCTCCGTTTTGTGTAATTTTTTTACAAACCTTAATTACATTTTTTGCTCCTTCTTCAGCTTTATTTAACCCTAGTTTTATTTCAATTGCGCACCAATTACAATCTACTAATTCAATAACAGCATCGATTTCATTCCCTTTATAATCTTGATAATGAAAAAGTTTTCCTCCTAATGATTGAGCATAAATAGATAAATCTCTTTCAACCATGGCTTCAAACATAAAGCCCATCATTTTTAAATCACTTAACATTTTCTTTGGTGTAAGATTTAACATAGCACACGCCATTGCAGGATCAGAAAAATGTCTTTTTTCCATCTATTTAATTCTTAATGAAGATCTGATATTTGGAGAAAATGGCGGTTGAATGTTAAATAAAAATAATCTATTAAAAGCATTTAAGTACTTAACTAATGTATTTTTGCTAATAGATTCTAAATCATTTTCAATAATATCTTTTAATATACTTTGATTAGAAACAGTCGTTGATTCATTTCTTGCTAAAGATTTTAATATTAGTTTTGCTCTTTGTTCGTTATAATCTTCATCAATATCTAGTTTTTTTAAATCAAATTTTATAACACTTTCCATATAACCAATAGCAAATTCAAAGCATAGCGATGGGGCAATATTTTAATTGTTCCGATTAAAAGAACAATTGTTCGTATAAAAGAACATTAAATTTGGTATGTTTTATTTTATAATAGTTAGTGATTAATAGATGGAGGCGGTATAATGGAATTTTCTGATAAATTAAAAAAATTAAGAATAAGCAAAGGCATTACACAGGAAGAACTTGCAAATAGAGTTTTTGTTTCCCGTTCTGTCATTGCAAAATATGAAAACGGAAATACTTTACCTACTCGGGAAAACGTTGAAAAATTGGCTGCATTTTTTGGTGTGAAACTTAGTTATTTGATTGATGAAGAAAAACAAGTTAAGATGACACTTAGAGAAATAAAAACCAGAAAAAAAATACTTTATACTATTTCATCAATTGGATTATTAGTAAATACGTTTTATTTGATTATATGCTTTATTCCGATTTTTTCTAAATTGGTATATATTTATCCAATTCCTGAGGGTTCCAACAGACCAATGACTCGATATGATTATAATAGTATTATCAGTGCAACAATAAGTCATAATAATCCTTTAGGAATTATTACGTTTATCTTATGCATAATCGATTTAATATTGTTTATTATTTTATTTATATCAACTAAGAATAAAAAAACATCGCTACTGCTTGAATTTATATCAACTGTCATATTGATTGTTAATGTGTTTTTAATCATTCTGACTTTTATTTTTTCAGCATCATATGCGTTATAAATTTGATTTTTTTTAAAGCAAAAGAAGGATGATGATTATATAGCACAACATTTTTGAAAACTAAAACACAAATATTTGAATTAAATCTACTATAAAAAGGAGGGGTATAAGGTTATGATTCAAAGTATTATTTTAGGGTTATCAGCTCTTTCATCAATTACTGGTTTTTCTTCTGGAATGACATATGAAATGTCAGAAAATGATTGGAACATTATTTCATCTAATATAGGTACAACACTAGTGATATCTGAAACTGAAGTTTATAGAAGCAATTATGTCTTAGAAATTAGAGACTTATATAATATGGCTGGAGAAAACCAATATATTGAAGTCATTTTTGAAAATGATGGGTATTTGATTTATGATAAAAAAAATGATAAGATTTGCGAAAAATCATTTACTAAATTAAGCGATCCATATAAAGATTTTTCACAAAATTTCAACATTTATAACGAATACTTTTTCGATTTTAAATATGCTACTTTCGATGAAAATCATTTTATAAATGTTGCTACTAATTCTTATTTGAGTTTTGAAGATGGTCTCTCTACATTTGTTGAAAGCGAAAGTAATACAGCAGGGAATTATTATCATTTAAATGAAATACCAATTTCGGACAACGCACATATTATAAATGATGCATATTATTTTTTAAATTTAAATGGATACCATGCATGGAATAGTGTTGGTACGTGTTCTATTGTATCCTCTGAGATATTGCTTGGTTATTATGACACTTTTTATAATGATTTAATAGTCCCAGAATCATTTGATGTTAGGACGATTGAAAAAACTGACGAAAATCCGAAAGTATCTGATTTTTCACAATCTCCTAGTGTAGATAGGCATGAATATAGTGATGAGGATTTTCATCAATATTTAGTCGATATCGCTAAAAATGAAGTTGGAGATGATCCAGAAGTAGATGGGATGTCTACAAAAAATCAAATCGATTTAATAAAAAAATATCTTAATAAACAAGATATAGATTACACATTGCGTACATCTGAAGGAAATTTTGGTGATATTTTATCGGAAAGAGCACTTGTAATCATAAAAAACGCTATCAACGCTAATAGACCTGTTATATCAAATGGTACTAATCATTCTACAGTGGCTTTTGCTTACGATGATGATTATGTATGGGTTCATACTGGATGGGGTTGGGTAGGAGCAACACCTTGGAGTACTTATGAAAGCAATCTTTTTAATAATTATAGTGCGGGGGCTATAGATATTCAGTATACTGGTAATCATGTTCATTCTGATAATTATTATTCTAATAATCTTAATCGCTATTTATGCCCATGTGGTACGAATTTTACTTCAACGACAATTACTCCTGAAGATTATGGATTCGAGCAAGAGTATTTTTTCTATAATAAAGAGCATACATTTGAAGTTGGTGATTTATCAATCAGAACATATAGACTAAGGACTGGATTTATTGAAAATGAATATATTAATTTATCTCCAAAAAGAGAAAACGCAGGCGATGCATTTTTGGAATATTGGTTTTCTAAACCGGTTAGATCCTTCGATTTAAATTTATCTTATTGGCAAATTAAAGATGTATTGTCTCCACTTAATTCTACTGCATATTTTAGTGTGTTATACAAAAATGATGATGGTAATTATTATTGGGTCCATGCAACTGACTTGTTAAATGATATATCTTTAACAACTGATCGCTATAATCAAAATAATTATCAATATTCTTATATTAAAAATGAGATCTATGGATTCCGCTTTGTTATGCAAGCACCTGCAACGGGAAGTAGCAATTCTGGAAGATTATCCATTGGAAATATTAATTTAATTAGAGAATTATAATATACACAAAATATAGTAATTGTGTTTGATAGCGAGGGAAAAGTTTAAATATTATATGATGTAATGATTATTGATTTCATTTAATTAAAAAATAAAGCATACTATTAATAAAAGAAAACAATAATTAATATTTGGTTATCGATTTAGCATTATGTAATGTTAAGTATCAAAGCATTTCTTACAATAAAAGTTTATAAAAATAGAAAGACATGGAATAAAAAAAATATTTTATATACACTTACTGTAATAGTTTTACATGTCATAGAAGAATGGGTATTACCTAGGATACTTCATTATTCATGCAATAAAAGGTAATAATTAACTTAGAAAGTGTAGTTGCAAAAGATATCTTAAACAATATCATTGCAACAAGTGTCTCATGTAAAGTTATTAAAATAACAGTTTTGAAGATAAATTAGCCATATGTCATATTAAAAAATTAAATAATACAATAAACAATTATTAATCTTTTAAAGCGGTTATTGGCAAAATATAAACTCCATCACTATTTTGATAAGATATATTTCCTACCCCTGTCGCTCCCACAATAGCGATTTTTTGGCCCGGTTTTGCTATGAAAGAAACATCGCGCATGAGTATTTTATTTTTCTTGTATCCAAAGATCACATGATCAAATATGACTTCACCGTTAACTTTATCTATTTTTTTATTATTGTCCGCATCACTTATTTCTTCCATTTCGTCTATAAAGGCGAATGTTCTTTCAGCTGACGCTAAAGCTGATTGTAATGAATTAAGGATATATGAAACCTCTGTTAAAGGTTCGGCGGCCAAGGTAATATATTGAATATATGCTTGGATGATACCAATACTTATGGTGCCTTTTAACATCCAATAACAAGCAATTAAGGTGATTATGCATTGACTAATACGATTAATGATACGAATTAAATGCAAAAAACTTTTAATGTGATAACTTATGACATTTTATTAATTAATGCTATCAGTTTTTTTCTTTCTCTGATTAATTTAAAAAATATGCCTCTAGATATACCTGACATTTTAATAACTTTAGTATTAGGAAGGCTATGATTAATTAAACTTAATCTTATAACGATTGCTCACAATACAACGATTTTAAGTTATTATACCTAATTCTTTTAAATATCTAAAGAATGAACCTCGCGTCATTCCAAGTATTTCACATGCTTTTTTGTTCGTAATTTCCTTATTTAAATATTGTCTTGCAACTATCTCATAATTAGAAGGCAAAGCAATCCTTGGCCTTCCAAATTTAACTCCTCTCGCTTTTGCAGTTTTTATACCTTCTGCTTGTCTAATACGCATGGTTTCTCTTTCATTTTGAGCAACAAATGATAACACTTGTAAAACAATATCACTAATAAACTTTCCAACAAGATTATTTCCTTTAATTCGAGTGTCAAGAAGCGGCATATCAATAACCATGATATCTGCTTCTTTTTCTTTTGTTATTAATCTCCATTCATCAATAATCATATTATAATCTCTTCCTAATCGATCAATTGATTTTATAATAACTAGATCATCTTTCTTTAATCTTCTTATTAGTTTTTGATAATTCTTCCTATTAAAATCTTTTCCTGATTCATAATCAATATAAATAAATGATTTATCTAATCCTAATTCCAAAAGTGCATCAATTTGTCTATCAACATGTTGTTGAGCAGTACTTACTCTTACATAGCCATATTTCATATACGCTACCTCCTTAGAATATAATTCTTTAACAAAAAAAAGAAACTTATCAAGTAATAAGTCTCAAATGTACACCTTTCGAAATTCTTCAAATAAAATTAGATAATCTCTTTTTTTATTGTTTTTTTCAACTTTAGTTTAACACTAATAGCTGTTTTTTTAAAGCCCATAACTTGTAGGTTTTGGGCATGGTGAAAGATTATAGTAAGTTTAGTCGCGACGAATTAATCAAGTATATTGAAGAGCTGCAAGAGCAATTGAAAAGCGAAAAATACGGTTTATATTGGGATAGGAGTATTCAACAAGAAGAAAAAGTACAAAATATAATTCACAATATTCCAATTTTAAAAAGAGCTGAAATTCTAAATGAGGGTGTGATAAATAATATATTAATAGAGGGTGATAATCTTGAATCATTAATTTCATTAAATATGATTGGAATTGGAGGATTTATTGACATTATCTATATTGACCCACCATATAACACATTAATAAATGATTTTAAATATAATGATAAATATATTGGAGAAGATGACGGATATAAACATTCTAAATGGCTGTCATTCATGGAATCTAGATTAAAAATTGCAAAGGAATTATTATCTGATAAAGGTGTTATTTTTATAAGTATAGATGAACATGAATTTTGTCAATTAAAATTATTGTGTGATAGTATTTTTGGTGAAAAAAATTATGTTGAATGTTTTACTAGAAATTCTTCATCGGGTGAAAAAACTTCTATTTATAATATTAATACTAATCAAGATTATGTGCTTTTTTATGTAAAAAACAATACTTATTTTAAAGAAAAAAAACTTATTAAAGGACAGAAAAAGGATTTTTCAAAATTTAGCAATCCAGATAATGACCCTAATGGTCCTTGGAAAAAAGATTCCTTAACTATTAAGATTGATGGAGGGCGTTACGGTCATGCAAGATATCCGATTAAAAACCCATATACAGAAGAGATATATTATCCGCCTGTTGCATTAGATGAAAATGATAGAAAACAATGGCATTATGTTAAAGAAACTTTTGATATATTAGTAGCAAATGGGCAAGTAGTATTTGAAAAAAATATGCATTATAAGGGTAAATATGGATTTTATATAAAAAAATATTTAAAAGATGTTTCTAATGTTACTTCAAATATTAGTTCATTATTTTTATTAGATCCTAAATTTCAAAATGCAAATGGAACAAGAATGTTAAAAAAAATATTTAATAAAAATAATATTTTTCCATATTCAAAACCGGTATCACTAATTATATCATTGATCAACTTAATTGATAAAAAAGATGCATTAATTCTAGATTTCTTCGCTGGTTCAGGAACTACTGGACAAGCAGTTTTAGAACTAAATAAAGAAGATGGTGGGAATCGTAGATTTATTTTATGTACTAATAATGAAAATAATATATGTACCGATGTTACATATCCTAGACTAAAAACAGTAATTACTGGAATTAGACCAGATGGAACTAAATATAGCGATGGGATACCAGCAAACCTAATTTATTATAAAACTGATTTTATTAAAGATAGTAATAATACAGATCAAGCTAAATATTGCTTAGTTGAAAAAGTTGATGAACTTTTGTGTATAAGTGAAGATATATTCATTCAACTAGAAAGAAATGATTATTCTTCTCATTATGTTTCAAATGATAACACAAGACATATGTTTATTTATTCTGATTATTATAATGAAGAAAAATTTAAAGAATTTAAACAAAGAGTTATAGATACAAATGGAAGAAAAATAGTTTATGTTTTTTCATCTGATAATAATGTTGATGAGACATTATTTGAAGGAATTAAAGATATAGAAGTAAAACCAATACCTTCCAAAATATATGAAATATATAAAGAAATAGTAGAAGA
Source organism: uncultured Staphylococcaceae bacterium (assembly GCA_964546565.1). GTDB lineage: Bacteria > Bacillota_I > Bacilli_A > RFN20 > CAG-826 > CAG-826. The sequence continues at coordinate 8,502 of CAZJKC010000012.1, forward strand.
TATTAAAAGGGGTGAGTAGTATGATTTATTCATTAAAAGAATATCAAAGAGATGCTGTTGATGAACTTAAAGATTTGTTTGAATTATATTTCAAAAGTTCATCAAGAAAAGAAATTGTTTTAAAATCCCCTACTGGTAGTGGCAAAACTTTTATGGCTTCATCTCTTTTTGAAGAGCTAGCAAGTGAAAATAGCGATATAAACTTTTGTATCATGTGGGCTTGCCCAGGAAAAGGTGAATTACATAAACAATCATTTGATAGTGTTAAAGCATATTTAGGTGGAAATCCTGTTTGTACTTTATTAGAAGATGATTTTTTTGGCTCAAGAAAATATATAAAGAACCATGAAATTGTTTTTATTAATTGGGAAAAACTTATTCAAAAAGATAAAGAAACAGGTAAATGGGCTAATAACTTAATGAAAGACCAAGAAGGTCATAATTTTATTGATGTTATAGATCGAACAAAAAGAAATGGTACAAATGTTATATTAGTCATCGATGAATCTCATATTGGTAAATCTGCAAAAACAAGAATACAAGAATTTATTAATATTATTATTTGTCCTAATATTGTTTTAGAAATGTCAGCGACTCCATTAAGTGAACATATAGATGTAACAGTCGATCCTCAAAGAGTAATTAACGAAGGAATGATTAAAGAAGATGTAATTGTCAATGAAGGTATTACAAAAGAAGACCGTTCAATGGAGGAAACTGATTCTGAGTTATTAGTATTAGAAAAAGGATATTTAAAACGTGAAGAATTAAAGAAAGAATATGAGTTAATTGGTTCAATCGTAAATCCATTAGTATTAATTCAAATCCCAAATGTTGATGAAGGTGAAACTAAAAAACTAGTTATTAAAGATTTCTTAAGAGAAAAAGGAATAACAGAAGATAATGGAAAATTGAAATTCTGGTGTGATGATAAAGGTCATTTTGATAAAAAGAAAATTAGAGATTTAGATGATGAGACTGAGTATTTAGTATTTAAAACAGCTGTTGCAACTGGTTGGGATTGTCCTAGAGCACAAGTATTAATAAAGTTTAGAGAAGGCAAATCTGAAACTTTTGAAACACAAACAATCGGTAGAATTTTAAGAACAGCTGAAGCAAAATCATATAATAACTCTTTGTTAGATAATGCCTATATTTTTACAAATATAAAAGAATTTGAAACAAAACCTGAAAGTTATAATCCTAATAGAATTAAAACAGAATTCTCTTATTTCGTAAAACCATATACAAAATTAATGGTTTGGGAACAAACTCAATTAAGATCTTTCTATAGATCAAGACAAGGGGACTATAACTCTGCCGATTCAAATTACACAGCTTACTTTTTAAACTCGTTTATGAAATTCTTTAGTTTATCAGACGAAGATAAGTTAATTAAGTCTAATATAGAAAAATTCCAACTCAAAGGATTGGATTTATCAATTGATACAAATGATACTTTAATTGAAGAAACTATATTAAAAGTCACTGATATTGAGAATGAACAATTAATCACAGGCGAACAAGTAAATGTCAGGATGGCTGAAAATGATGTTCAAACACAATATTATGCATTAATTAAAGAAAATTTAAATGGGCTTGCTTATGTCCGCTCTAAGTCACCTATTAATTCAGCAATCATAGATGCTTTTATGACATTCTATAACGTTTTTACTAGATCTGAAAGAGTTTCATCAATTCAAAGAATAGTAGTTAATAATAAAGAAATATTTGCTGAAATACTCAATAAATCTACTAAAGATTTTAGAGATATGTTGCAACAAAAAGCTGATAAAAAAGGTGAACATTATGACTTTAAAATTGAAGATAAACGTGCTTATTCTACTGAAACGCATGTTGCTATCCATGCAAAAAAATCTTTATACAAGCCTTTGTTTGTTTTAAAAGGGCCAAATGGTCATATTAACTATTTAGAAAAAGATTTTCTAAATTTTTTAGATAATCAAGAACATATTAGATGGTATTGGGAAAATGGTTCTGAATTAATGAGAATAAACTTTGGTATTTCTTACAATAATGGTATGAATACTTTCCAACCAGATTTTATAGTTAAATTTGCTGACGGAACAGTTGGTATATTCGATACAAAAGCCATTGATCAAAGAGTAGAAGATACAAGAGTCAAGCAAGAATCGTTATGGAAATACTTACAATCAATTAATAATAATCGCGGTTATGCTCCAAAAGTAATAGGTGGTATCGTCATTAAAAAAGGTTCACAATTCTATCTATTTGAAGGAAAAGAATATCATACATATATTGAATCGACTCAAGGTTGGAAAAACTTTAATGAATTAATAAGAGAAATAGATAACCAAATTAATTTGATGAAATATTTAAAAAAATGATTTCTTGTATCCACCATATTGGTTTTATTTTTAGAAACAAAAAAATAAAAAGGTATTGAATTGCAAATTAATTGAGTATCTCGTAATATCTTATTTTCTTTGTTTCATTATTTATTTTGCAATTATTAACTTCATTTAATATGCTAATCTATAACTATTCAAGAGACTACATTTTTATCAGAATGATTTTCCATTATTTTAATAATATTATTAAGGGAAAACAAACAAAATCTATTGATTTTCCCTTAAAAAAAGATATAATAAAAGGGAAAACAAGGAGGTATCGTATGCGTTATTTTAATTATTCTCAAATAAAAAATTGGAAATGGGACAGTGATATTCTTGGCTTGATAGCGGCAATATATAAAGAGGCTGGGAAACAAGAATTATACTTGAAACAACGTCCTGAAGAATTGGAAAAACTAGTAGAGATTGCGAAAATTCAAAGCACAGAGGCATCTAATGCTATTGAGGGAATTGTAACTACAAATACACGTATTAAACAATTAGTTGCAGAAAAGACAACGCCTAAAAATAGAGATGAAGAAGAAATTGCAGGCTATAGGGATGTTCTTGGAATTATTCATGGAAGTTTTGATGCAATTCCTATTACAACAAACTATATTCTTCAACTTCATAAAATCTTGTATAGGCATATGAATAATCCTGTTGCAGGTAGAACTAAGACTGTTCAAAACTATATTAGTGCAACTTACCCTAACGGAAGAGTAGAAATATTATTTACTCCGCTAAATCCATTTGAAACACCTACAGCTCTTGAGATTATTTGTAATGAATATAATCGAGTTATAGGAAACTTAGAAGTCGAACCGTTAATTGCGATTCCTATATTTATTCATGATTTTTTGTGCATTCATCCATTCAATGATGGAAATGGAAGAATGAGCAGATTGCTTACTACATTGCTTTTATATCGTAGTGGTTTTTATGTAGGTAAATATATATCGCTTGAAGCAAAAATAGCAAAGAATAAAGATTTGTATTATGATGCACTTGCAAAATCTCAAATAGGTTGGCATGAAGGAACTGAAGATGTTGTTCCATTTATTAAATATCTTTTAGGAACACTTTTAGCCGCTTATAAAGATTTTGAAGATCGTTTTGCATTAGTTGCCACAAAATATTCAGCATTAGAAATTGTAAGACATGCATCAATGAATAAAATTGGGCGATTTAATAAACAAGATATTCGTGAACAATGTCCTTCGCTTAGCGTAAGCAGTATAGAAGGGGCATTAAGAAAACTTATTGAACTTGGTGAATTAAAACGTGAGGGTAGCGGTAAATCCACTTATTATTATAGGTTGAAGTAAAATACTATAATTACAAAGAAAATATAAAATTAAAAGTTTTCCCTTAATAATAAAACGAAATCCCTTAAAATGTAATAAAAAATAAGGGAAAAACAATTGAATAAGTTTAACGGGACTGTTAAAAAAACTAGGTTTTTTTAGTCCCTTTTTAAATTCTTAATCTTTTAAAGCTATTATTGACAAAATATATACTCCATCACTATTTTGATAAGATATATTTCCTACTCCATAAATTACAAATTTTATTAAAGATTCTTTTTTTCCTTGTTTTGTATGATGTTTTTTACAAACTGTAGTGTATGCTATTCGTATAAAGACATGGTATTCATTCTAATATTTTTAATTCTACCGGTTCCACTATGTATTATCCTTTTTCTTGTGGCGTAAATGAGCCTATAAATATAATTTGACCATTATCAGTATTTTGGTCAACATACGTTCTAGTAACGTCCCAAATACTAGGAACTTCTTGCTATTGGTCAATTAAACGAGGGGGGGATTACCTTTTAATATTGTAAAATGTTCCATTTCTAAAAATAAACGATTATAAAAATTCCCTTGGAGACACCAACTAAAAATTCACTATTTACATGATATGATGAAGTCCAAGTTTCCCCACACCATTTAGGATCTTCAATACAAATAGCTTTAGGTATTTTTTCAATAGATTCATCAATTATTCTTTTTTATATTATATTTTTGTTTTATTAACTAATTTTTTATTAAATTACTCCTGGTATTTTGTTCATATTATTTCTTAAATTGACCAATATTCGTCAATAAAACTGACCAATATTTATGCATGTAACTGACCCATTTTTGCATGATGTATTTTGATTAACAAAATAGCAATCATATTTATTCCGGAAAAACTTGACAAAACATTTTTTGCCGTAATAAAACGTATATAAAAAAACTAATTATTAATAAGGTATTTATATTTTAAACTTTTAATAAATAATCTTATTTGATGCTCATAACCAAAGAAATTTTTAAATTCTAATAATTACACCATAAGTGTTTATTATTTCTTTATTAATAGTTAATGAAATTGTATTGGCTTTTACTATTGACTTACTATTTTTTTAAGAACGCTAAAAGAAACAATGATCGATTGGAATACTTTAAATTAACAATAAAAAACAATTTACAACAAAGTTCTAAAGAAACTAATTAATAAAAGAGGATATCGAAAAACTAATATAAATCAAAGGGTTTATACTGACTTTTCCGAAAAACTATTTTAAAAATAGAAGTTTTTTGCTATTTACTTCTTGACGAAGTGCAAGAAATAGTTGGATGGAAAAAAGTAGTTAATAGCGGATTTGAAAGTTATGATGTTGATATCTATATTACCAGCTCTAATTCTTACTTGCTTTCAAGTGAAATATCCACCTACCTTTCTAGTCGTTTTATTCAAATTGATATTTTCACACTTTCACTTGTAGAATATAAAGAATTCCGTGATAATCGAAGTTTATCAAACGACGAATTATTTAGAAAATATTTAGTTTATGGCTGATTTTCGTTAGTGGCAACATTGGATAATGATCCTCACGATGCTTATCAAATAGTAGAAGGTATCTACGCAACTATCATCAATAATGATATCACAAGGAGGCATAAAATACTCAACAAGGAATTATTTGATAGAGTTGTTCGTTTTATAGTAGAAAACATGAGCAAGACTTTTTCAGCAAACGCTATAGTTATGTTTCTAAAAAGTGCGTATAGATCAATTAACATAGAAACAGTTTATAATTATTTATATTGGCTAGAAGAAGCATTCGTTATTTATCGATGCAATAGATATGATATTCAAGGCAAATCAGTATTAAAAGCACAAGAAAAATTCTATCTCGCCGATATTTCTTTTAAATATTTACAGTTTAGGTACAACCCAAAAGCTATTTTAGTAGCGCTTAAAAATATCATTTGTCTTGAACTCCGTCGTCGTGGTTATACTGTGTTTATAGGCAAAGATTTTAAGAAAGAAATTGATTTTGTGGCAATACGTAGAGATGAAAAAATATATATACAGGTTTGCCGTTAATTACCAACTAAATCAAGTCGAGAAATAGACAATCTTTTAGAAATAAAAGAACACTATCCTAAATACGTTGTTTGTATGGATAGATTAGCGATGGGAAATAATAATGGTATAAAACTTGTTCACATTGCTGATTTCCTTCTTCAAGAAAATTGATAAACTAAAAGAACTAACATTGCTATAATAAACTATTTTTTTATACTTCACATCATGACGTTAGGAAGTTGTCAAACTATAGTTTTTTTGCACTAATATACGCAAAATAGACTTCTTTTTGATAAAGAATTGGGTCAATTTGTATAATCAACAAAGTTAATTACAGTTACCATACCTAAAAGTTACGACGCATTTGTCGATAGTTTAAGGCAAAAAAATGATAGAACGAGATCCTTATTTAGAACTTATTATTAATAATATGTGGCATGGCGAAATTAAAACTATTACAGCAAAAAAATTATATTACAAGCAAGTAACTAATTTGGCAAAAATAATGGCAAAAATAATGGCAAAAATACTGTTATAGCATTTAAAGCTATAATTGAATAAGATTATTACTGACTTGCTCGTTTAAGCACAAAATGCATTGTGTATATCCGTATTTATTTACATAAACTAAAAGTTTATTGGAATATAATCGTACAAAAACATTGTTTTGATTATAATTCTGACTTATAATATAAGTAACCAAAGGAGGTTACCGCTCATGATTATAAGACCAAATTATATAAATTTTATCAGACCATTTTTTAATACTCCCTTTGTTAAAATCTTAACAGGTATTCGTAGAAGTGGAAAATCTACATTACTTGAAATGATAAAAAAAGAAATGATGGAAACGGGAGTAAAAAAAGAAAATATTATTTATTTACATTTAGATTCATACTTAAATGATAATCTTGCTAATGGTAAGCAACTATATGACTTTATGAGTAGCAGAATAAATGATGAAAAAGCTTATATTTTCATCGATGAAGTACAAGAAGCTGATGGATGGGAAAAAGCTCTTAATAGTTTAATGGTCGATTATGATGTTGATATATATGTTACTGGGTCTAATTCCAAATTATTATCTAGTGAAATTTCAACATATTTGACTGGAAGATATATTTCTATACCGGTTTATCCTTTATCATACAAAGAATACTTAACATTTAAAAAGGAAACAAACCAATTTGAATTAGGAAAAGACTATATAAGAGAATATATTGAGTATGGTGGATTCCCTGCCATTGCCATTCATTCTTTTAGTAAAAAAGAAGCCTATACTATTGTTAAAGATATCTATAATTCGGTCATTTTCACTGATATAGTTAAGAGGAATTCCATTCGAAAAATCGATCAGTTTGAAAAAGTTATAAAGTTTATATTTGAGAATGTTGGTAAAACTTTCTCTGCTTCATCAATTATAGGATATTTAAAATCTGAAGGAAGAACATTAGATTCTGAAACGCTATATAACTATATATCCTATTTAGAAAAAGCATTTATCATTTATCGTACAAATAGATATGATATTCAAGGAAAAGAAGTATTAAAGACTCATGAAAAATACTACTTATCTGACCAATCTTTAAAATTTGTAATGTTAGATTACGATTCAAAAATGGAATCATCTATTTTAGAAAATATCGTTTATCTCGAATTAAAAAGAAGACATTACGATGTTTATATTGGAAAATTAAGAACAAAAGAAATTGATTTTGTGGCTACGAAAGATGGTAAAAAGATTTACATACAAGTTTGTAGAAATTTGCCGGAAAATTCTAACCGCGAAATACAAAACTTAAAAGATATTGACGATAACTATCCGAAGTACATCGTAACACTAGATAAATACGATAGTGGAAATATTGATGGAATAGAAATTGTTTATCTTGAAAATTTCTTATTAAAATCAGAATACTAATGTTTTAAAGAGAGGAGTCGCCTATTGCACTCTCTCTTTTTTTACTAAAATATAAATAATAATTAATATATATGTCCTTTACACACTTATATATAATTTCAAACAATCTTTAGAAGAATAATAAATATTTTAATCATTAAAAACACAAGAAAAAGCCCATTAAATCACGCTTTTTCACTAATTTATAAACTAATTAAATTGCGGGAAAATGTGGTATTTTTTTTGAATTCATTCTTTTAATTATTCCAAATGAGTAGTCCTAACATCCATTAATTAAGACATATAAAAATAAATAAGTCGCAATAGCAATAACCATCATTCTACCTTATAATAAATTTAAACAAAGAAAAAAATTCAAGGTGGTAAATATATGGATAAAAAGATTTTCGTTTCATGGACACAAATGAACAAGAAAATAGTTGTAAATTACATGGATTCGATTAAAGAAAAAACAAAAATAGATTATTATCTTTCGGACTCTAACTGCATTGGAAATTTTGAAAAATGGTATGAAGAAACTATTAAAATAGCCCCTTTCTTTATCGCATTTATTACCAAAGAATCAATTGATAAAAAATACTGTTTAAATGAAATAGAAAACGCTATCGCAAAATATAGAAGATATAACTATAGATTTATAACCTTTATTTGTGATATATCATTCGATGAAATTAATAAATTGAGTCCAAAACACCATATTTATAGATTAATTAACGAATGTCGTGTATCTGGTGTATTCGTAGATAATAAGTCCTTTTCTGAAATTGTTGATGAAATATCATCAAAGATTGAGGATATGCGCAAAGAATATGATCTATTCTTATATAAAGAATCATTAAACGTGCAATTAAATCAAAACATAATATTAGGCAGATTTGCCGATATATCATTGGATGAATTCTATGTTGATAGAGAAATAGTCGATGAAAATAATGAACCCATTGATATTGAAAAAATGTTAGAAAACAATCGCATAATGATAAGAGGTGGAGCTGGATCTGGAAAAACAACTTTTATTAGGAAACTAGCTCTAGATATAAATTCACATGAAAACTACTTCTTTATTTTAGAAAGCAACGAAGTTAAAAAAATATTAAAAGATGATTTATCCATTATCGAGTATCTATATCATAAAACTAACTGCTCTTTGCTAAGTCTAAATGAATTTGCATCAAAAATGAAGTCAAAAGACGTTAATTATCTAGCAGTTGAAGGGCTAGATGAAGTAATTAGAGATAATAAGGATAAGTTATTAAAAAAAATATTAGTATTTTCTCATGAATTTAATAATTTCAAGATTATATTTACATCTAGGCATGATGAAAATATTGACAAAATGACTACGTTCAAAATTAAACCATTAAATAAAGAATGTATTAATCACGCCGCCACAAATTTTATTAATATTTATAACAAAGATAAAGAAAAAGGATTCTTTATTGCTCTCGACGATATTGAAGATGAATTAAAAAGCAATCCATTGTTATTAACTCAATTAGCTTATATATATAGCCAAAAAGAATGCTTGCCTACCAATAAATATGATTTATACGAAATGATATCTGATCTAATTATCAAACAAACAATTGAAGCAGCCTTAAATAATGCTATTAAAGACTTTATTGATAATAACCGACAAATATTAAGTGAATGCGCTTATAGATTAATCATCAATAGGGAAGAAGATAATTATTCATTTATAAATGCATTAAACTCTTGTACTAATTGCAAGCGACCAAATGAAATATATGATTATTTAGTTACTCGAAGCATCATAGTTAATGATAGTTTTTATCATAAAACATTATTAGAATACTATGCTTCAAGATACATCTTTGATCAATGTTATACAAATGATTTCCTTGATGGATTTATACCTAAAAATGAATTACAAAAGTTAATATCAAAATATGATATTACTGATTTATATGAAATGTTAATGCTACAAGTTGATAATAAATGTCAAGAAAAGGGCATTAAACAAACAATTGAAATACTGATTAATAATACAGAAGAGTACTTTTATCTTTTGAAAATTGTCACGAAAAAAAACGTCTTTGGAAAAGCCTTATTGAAACCATTATTTAATAAAGTTTATCAAAAACTTGAACATCCATATCATGAATTACTATACTATACTGTCAAATATAATTTATATAAAGAATTGCTTTTGTTGGCTAATGATACTAAAGACAAATACAATTATGTCTATTCTTTTATTCAAGATATTCTTATTTTATATAGCGACATTAATATTTCTGATTATAAGGATTTCTACAATGTAGACAATTTTATAGATGATCGAACAGAAAGATATAAACATCTTATGACTTATTTTAAAGATGGTATTATTGATTATGATTTTTATTATAAAAACGATGAATATAATATAAATGTTATCAATGATGACAAGCTAATTGGACACATCATTATTAAATCCCAAAAAAGTTTATCTAAGCAAAATATGCGATATGTGCTAGGATTAAGTGTCTTAGATGATGAGGATTTTTATGAAAATATTCGCTATTACTATAATAAGAGAATTATTACCTTAGTGGTACCTTATAAATTAAATGTTATAAAAGAATTAAATTCTTTTAAAAATTTAAAGAGAGTTATATTGTCTAATAACATAACTAGTATTGAGCAATGTGCATTTGCTGGGTGTAGCAATTTAACTTCAATATATATTTCAAATAGCGTTGCAAGTATTTGGAATCTAGCATTCGATGAATGCATTAATTTAACAAATATAACATTTGGAAAAAAAAGTAACTTAATCAGTATTGAAAGTCAAGCGTTCTTTTGTTGTTGTAATTTAAAATGCATTAATTTACCAAATAAAATAAGAAATATAGGATTTGAGGCATTCTGTGGTTGTAGCAGTTTAACAACAATAAACATACCAAGTAGTGTTACTAGTATTGGATATGATGCTTTTGCTGGTTGCAATAAGCTAAAAATATATTGTGAAGCACAATCAAAACCAAGTGGATGGTCTTATGAATGGAATAGTTCCTGCTTAGTTTATTGGAATATGAGTGAAAAATATCAAATGATAGAAAAAAATAGCATAGAATACTCAATTAATAATATTGTAGATGATTGCCTAACAGCCATAACTATTTCAAATAATATTGCTAATATTGGTGATTATGCATTTAGAGAATGTAATAAACTAAAAACATATTGTGAAACATCATTGAAACCAAATGAATGGTCTTATGAATATGCTAATCTACAATTAGATTGTTGGAATATAAATATGAGCTATCAAACAATAGAAAAAGATGACATACAGTATTTATTAGATTTAATAAATCTAACTGCAATTATTATTAAATACAAGGGAAACAGTAAAATAGTAAAACTTCCATCAATATTAACACATAATAATATGGAGTATGCAATGACAAGTATTGGAGATTGCGCATTCTTTGAATGTAATAGTTTGACAAAAATAATTATTCCAAATAGTGTTACAAATATTGGAGATCATGCTTTTTATTGTTGTAATAACTTAACAACCATATGTATCCCAAATAGTGTTATTAGTATTGGAACATGTGCATTCGATATGTGTGAGAATTTAACAAGTATAAATTTTGGAAAAAAAAGTAAATTAATGCGAATTGAAAGTAGTGTATTTAGTTTTTGTAGAAAAATAGCAAAAATAAACATTCCAAACAACGTTACTTCTATTGGAGATTATGCTTTTTATTGTTGTAACAACTTAACAACCATATGTATCCCAAATAGTGTTATTAGTATTGGAACATGTGCATTCTCCGAGTGTAGTTTAACTTATATTTATATTCCGAAAAGTGTTAAAGTTATTGAATATGGTGCATTCCCAGAATTTAGTAATTTAAGAATCATTTGTGAAACAACTTTCAAACCATTTGGGTGGAATTTAAATTGGAATTCTTATAAATTAATCTATTGGAATATTAGTAAAAATCATCAAATGATAAAAAAATATGACATACAATATTTATTAGATTTAAATAAACTCACAGCAATTATTACAGAATACAAAGGAAACAATAAATTAATAAATATACCGTCATCAATAATTCATCATGATAAAGAATATGCAATAACAAATATTGGTGATTATGCTTTTTCAGAGTGCAGAGAAATATTATCAATAAATATTCCAAATACTATAACTAGCATTGGAAACTGGACATTCTCTAAATGTATTAATCTAACATCAGTAAATATTCCAAGTGGCGTTATAAGTATTGGTCGAAGAACTTTTTCTGATTGTAGTAATTTAACAAACGTTATATTCGAAGATAATAGTCAATTAATAAACATTGAAGAATATGCATTTTTTGGGTGTAGCAACTTAACATCCATATCTATCCCCATTAGCGTAACATCCATAAAACAAAGCGCTTTTTCTGGTTGCACCATATTAAAAGAAATCAAAATACCAGAAAACTTTATTGATGAAATACCCTCAATGTTCGATAGCGATAGCGGGATTCTCAAACAGTATAATAAAAAGAATTATGTTATCAAAGATGGATACCTCATTATAAGTGCTGATCATTAGTTTTTATCTTGCTTATCTTTAGAAGAAGAATAAATATTTCAGACATTGAAAGCACGAAAAAAGCCCATTAAATCGCACTTTTTCACTAATTTATAAACTAATTAAATTGCGGGAAAATGTGGTATTTTTTTTGAAGCATCATATTCTTTAAAACTTGAGAACGCTATTGAATAATAAAAACATATAAACGAATCATTATTAAAACATGTATAATAAAGGTATATTTTGATTGATGATCAAAAAAGGAAAGGTGAATAATATGAGAAAAGATTTAGGAAATAAAGCATATTTATATCCCCAATTAGTAATGATAATTGGTACTTATGATAAAGATGGCAAAGCAAACGCTATGAACGCGGCTTGGGGTGGCGTAGCCGATTACGATAAAATAATTATTTGCTTAGCCAATCATAAAACGACTGAAAACATCGCTCTTCATAATGAATTCACGGTATCCATCGGAGAATTAGATTATGTTACGGCCTGTGATTATGTGGGAATAGTTTCTCAAAACAATGAACCATTAAAAATGGAAAAATCCGGATTTACAACAAGTAAAGCACAATATGTAAATGCCCCTATTATTAACGAATTACGTCTTTGTTTAGAATGCCGTCTTTTAAAAATATTAGAGGATGAATTATATCTTGCACAAATAATTAATGTAAATGCTGATGAAAGCATTCTAGATGATAAAGGCCATATTTCACTTGAGAAATTTACTCCTCTAGCTTATGATTCAGCAAACCATGGATATTATAAAGTCACTGAACGAGTAGGCAATGCATTCCAGGACGGACAAAAACTAAATAAATAAGTAGATATTTATTTTTTAACTTGCATCATATTAAAATACAAGTTTTATTGCTTTTATAAGCACAAATGCAAATTATTACTTTACTATTCAATAGGGAACATTACTTTAAAAATGAAATTATCGGGATCTTTTTCAGCAATTTTATCTACTAAATATTCTTCAAAAGTCATTTCTCTAATAACCAAGTCATAATCTTCGATATATTTCCTTAAATGTATATATATATTATCAGATTTCCCATAATCACCTTTTCCATACGCTAGCCTTTATAACAGTCAATTTGAATAAAAAAATGAAAGAAAAGATTTTTTATTGAGCATAATAAGAATATGAACAATAAATCTTCTTTTTTTTCATATTCCCAAAAAGAGTATATTAAGTGGTATTTAACAAAGTTACTTTTAAATACATTTTCATTCACAATAATAAAGCCTCTCCTTTTATATATTGAATATAAAAAAGAAGCAGAAAGTACATTAATAGATGGTCAACAACTATATTTTAAAGGGCGTTTAAAAGAAATTATTCTTCGATATTATATTTGGCTAATTATCACCACTTTAATTATTTTTATAACTCTTTTTTTCATTAATTATTTTTATAATAAAATAACATTATATTTACCGGTAAGTATCATTGACATAGCGACATCTGCCCTTATAACTTTTCTTAGCCAATTCTTTTTAAATATGAGTATTAGGAAATGGAAATATCATTCAACATATATTGAAAATAATAATAATAAATCATTTTACAAAGGCCATTTTTTCTTAATAATTCTCGCTAGCGGAATAAGAAAAATACTAACTATTTTATCAATAGGGTTATTTTATCCTACGATAAAAATGATTAGTTATCGTTATGAATGTCATGGGATTGTAATATCTAATCATCATTTGACAAGTGATTACCATCCTTTAATGATGTATAAAACATGGATTAAAGACCTTTTTTTAATAATAATAACATTAGGATTTTATTGGCCCTTTGTAAGCTTTAAGATAAAAAAAGAGATGATTGAACATCTCCATTTTGAAAAAGAATAATACTATTTATTTTTCATCATTAAAAAAGTTTAAGACATCATTATAAACTTTTATCCGTTCTAATTCATTAAGAATCTCGTGGCGTAAACCTTCATAAATGATAATCTTTACATTTTGAAGATTATTCTTTTGATACATATGATATAAACGCTCTACCCCTTTACCGTATTGTCCAACAGGATCCTCATCACCAGCAATCAATAAAATTGATAAATCTTTTCTAATTTTCTGGACATTTTTCTTTTTACAAATTCGATTTAATCCTTTCATAAATTCCTTATAAAAACCATTTGTTGGAATAAATGTGCAATTAGGATCCGCTAAATAAATATCAATATTTTCTTCATTATGTGATAACCAGTCAGATGTTGTTCGCGGATTCTTAATGCCTTTATTATAGCCTCCAAACGATAATGAGTTAATGGCTTTAGCACGATGCTTATCACAATTATAAAACAAACAAGATAAAGAAGAAATTAAACCTCCAATTTTCGTGATGAATTGTGCCCCACAGGACCCACAAATAATTACTTTATCAAGTAAATCGCTATGATATTGAATGAACTCTTGGGTGACAAAAGACCCCATAGAATGGCCTAATAAATACACTGGTTTACCCAGTTTTTTCACATCTTCAACTTCATCTTTGACCATTAAAACGGCTTTTGCAAAACCATCTTTAGGCCACACACCACGATCTTCGTCTTTCATATTATTTAATCCTTGACCATAATGATCAATACAATAAACGCCTAAACCATGTTCATTTAAAAAATGAGCAAATTCATCATAACGATAAGAGGCCTCAACCATTCCCGTAACAATAACAACATTGGCCCTACTTTCTTTTAATGGCCAACAACAGCCTTTTAAAACCGTTCCATTCGTCTTTATTTGATAATCTTTTGCGTATTTCATATACCTTACCTCTTCTTTATCATTTTAACACATCAAAAAATATAGATTAATATTATTTTTTTGCTTATAATAATTATGTCATAATTATGCTCATAATTACGAAAGGATGATAACATGAAACACATTAGACCGATTACTGATTTACGTCGTAGTAACGAAATATCTCGACAAGCGCATATCACAGGAGAACCTATTTTTATTACCAAAAATGGTTATGGTGACCTGGTGATTTTATCACACGAATTATATTGTTCGCTTTTTTCTTCCAAACATAATATTGATATTCCTTCTAGTTATATTTATAAAGAATCTTTAGAAACTCATAAGCAAAGTCAAGTTTTTGGTTTAATCAAAGTGGCTTCCGCTTCTATTGATACCCTTGTTAGTGATATTGATCATAACGCAAGAGAAATAATAAAAAAAGTAAAAGAAGCGACCGTTAATGAATGCTCGCTTTTAGTTCTTCCAGAATTATGTTTATCAGGATATACTTGTCAAGATTTATTTTTACAAGAAACATTATTAATAGCTTGTGAACAAGCGGTCAGCGATATCTTATTAAAAACTAGTGATAACAATATCGTTTTTACTTTTGGCGCACCCATAGTCGTCAATAACAAAATATATAACACCGCTATTACGGCATATAAAGGCAAAATATTAGGTATCGTTCCTAAAATAAATATTCCTAATTATCATGAATTTTATGAAGGACGACATTTTACTAAAAGTGATAAAAATGTACAAATGATCACTTACGCTAATCAAGTGACGCCCTTTGGAAGTCGTATACTCTTCCAAAATACTTGGTATCAGCCAATGACTTTTGCCATTGAAATCTGTGAAGACCTGTGGGTCCCTAATCCACCCTCTACTGAACACGCTTTAGCGGGAGCGAATATCATTTGTAATCTCAGTGCTTCAAATGAAATCGTTGGCAAAAAAGAATATCGCCAAATGCTTGTTAAAGCCACTTCAGCGCGACTTGTTTCTGCTTACATTTATAGTTCTGCTGGAAATGGCGAATCCACTACTGATTTAGTCTTTTCCTCACATAATATGATTGCTGAAAATGGTACTTTACTCGCTGAAGCCGAAACTTTTAAAAATCAAACTATTACTAGTGTTATTGATTTAGAAAAGATAAGCAATGAAAGAAAAATCATGAATACTTATCCTTCCATCAATAATCAAGGATATTATATTGCTTACTTTAATATGCCATTATCGATTCCTTCATCCATCAATTATGATAAAACACCTTTTATACCTACTATAAATATTGAACAAAGAATCCAAGAAATATTTACCATCCAAGTCATGGGCCTTTATAAAAGATTAATGCACACTAACACCAAGACTATTGTTATTGGTCTATCCGGAGGTCTAGATTCGACGCTTGCCTTATTGGTTGGTGTTGAAACTTTTAAAAAGTTAAACTATCCTCTTTCGTCTATTCAATGTTTAACCCTTCCTTGTTTTGGAACAAGTTCGAGAACAAAGAATAACGCTTTCCTTTTAGCTAAACAATTGGGTGTATACATTAAAGAAATAAATATTGAAGCCTCCGTTAGACAACATTTTAGCGATATTGAGCAAGATGAAAATAACCATGATGTCACTTATGAAAATGCCCAAGCACGTGAACGCACCCAAGTCTTAATGGATTACGCCAATAAGAACAATGACTTAGTTATTGGAACCGGTGACTTAAGTGAACTAGCGTTAGGATGGGCAACATATAATGGAGACCACATGTCTAATTATGGCGTCAATGCTTCTATTCCTAAAACTTTAGTTCGCTATTTAGTAAAGTATTATGCTTTAGAGCATCTAGAAGTAAAAGATACTTTACTTGATATTATCGATACACCGGTATCACCGGAATTATTGCCAACAGAAAATGGTCAAATAGCGCAAAAAACAGAAAATCTTATCGGTCCTTATGAATTGCACGATTTCTTCTTATATCATCTTTTAAGAAATCATTTTTCAATTAAAAAAATATATTATCTCGCTTGTTGTACTTTTCAAGATGAATATGATAAAGACACAATAAAGAAATGGCTAACATTATTCATTAAACGATTCTTTACGCAGCAATTTAAAAGAAGTTGTTTGCCTGATGGGGTAAAAGTTGGGTCCGTCTCTTTATCACCACGCGGTGACTTAAGAATGCCCAGTGACGCATCTTATAAGACCTTTTTAAAAGAATTAGATGAATTGGAGTGATAACGAATATGTCTACCGTAGATTTAAAAGAACATAAAATATCATCTAAAATAATGTATAAAGGTCACATTATTCTAGTCGAAGAAGATCAAGTTTTATGTCCTAATCAAAATATCGCTACTCGAGAAGTAGTGCGAAGAGGGGAGGCCAGTTGCATTTTAGCCTTTCGTGATGATGGAAAAATAATCGTCGAAAAACAATATCGTTATCCTTATGATGAAGTTATTTTAGAACTTCCCGCCGGTAAAAAGGATAATAATGAAAGTCATTATCAAACCGCCATTCGTGAATTAGAAGAAGAAACAGGCTTTTTAGCACATCAAATCACCTATCTTGGAAAAATATATCCAACTGTCGGCTTTTGTAACGAAATAATTCATCTTTACTTAGCAACATCTTTAGAAAAAACGAAACAACACTTAGATGAAAATGAAATAGTAAATCTCGTCTTTTTAACTTTTGATGAACTGCAAGATATGATCATCAAAGGACAAATCGTTGACGCCAAGACCATTTGCGCTCTATATTATTATCAACTCAAAAAGGAGGCTCTATGATTAAAAAATTTATCGCTTTTTATAAGCCCCATTTAAAATTGTTTTTCTTAGATTTATCTTGTGCCTTTTTAGTAGCCATTATCAATCTATTTTATCCTTTTATCACCAAAGAAATCATTAACAATTATGTCCCCGCTCGTGATATTAAACTCATTTTATTATGGGGTGGTATCTTACTTTTAATTTACATAGTAAAAGCTATTTTGAATTACATCATTTGTTATTGGGGGCACATGGTCGGTGTTAAAATTCAAGCCGACATGCGCCGTGATATGTTTAAAAAGCTCCAAAAACTTCCTTGCTCATTTTACGATGAGAATAAAACCGGACACATTATGTCAAGAATCATCAATGACTTGATGGATATCAGTGAATTAGCTCATCATGGTCCGGAAGATCTTTTCTTATCACTTATTACTATGATCGGTTCTTTTATCGTTTTAGCTTGTATCGAATGGCGTTTAGCCTTAATCGTCTTCGCTGTTATTCCTTTTATTCTCTTTTTCACCATTAAAATGCGAAGGCATCAAAAAAGTTCATTTAAGCAAATGCGCATTGAAACCGCCGAGATAAATGCAGAAGTCGAATCTTCTATTGCAGGAATTAGAGTATCGAAAGCATATACTAATGAACAATATGAATTAGATAAATTCGAAAACGCCAGTGTGCGTTTCCAAAAAGCCCGCGGAAATGCCTATAAATACATGGGGATATTCAATTCAGGAATGACCTTTTTTAGTGATTTCCTCTATCTTATGGTTTTAGTTATAGGAGGACTCTTTTTTGCCAATGGGCTTATCGATGATGGCGAATTTGCCGCTTATATTTTATATATTATGATGCTCATTAATCCAATCAGAACTTTAGTCAATACTTATGAGCAAATCATTAATGGTATGAGTGGATTCCAACGTTTTCTAGAGATAATGGACTTAAAAGAAGAACAGGAAAAGAATCCCGCTACTGCAATAACATCATTTCAAGATTCTATCGAATTTCAAAATGTTAATTTTACCTATCATCATAATGATGAAAATAAGGATTTAGTGTTAAATAATTTTTCATTGAAAATTGAAAAAGGAAAAACTATCGCTTTAGTTGGCCCTTCAGGAGGAGGGAAAACGACTATTTGTCATCTTATTCCCCGCTTTTATGAAATAGAATCCGGTAATATTTATATTGATGGTCACGACATTCGTTCCTTATCTTTATTATCATTAAGAAGTTTAGTCGGTATTGTAGCTCAAGAAGTATTTTTATTTGCCGGCACAATTAAAGAAAACATCGCTTATGGTCAATTAAACGCAAGCGATGAAGAAATAATTGAAGCCGCTAAAAAAGCTAACATCCATGAATTTATTATGAATCTTGAAAAAGGATATGATACATATGTTGGCGAGAGAGGGGTATTATTATCCGGCGGACAAAAACAACGCTTATCTATCGCCCGCGCCTTTTTAAAAAATCCGCCAATTCTTATATTAGATGAAGCAACTTCAGCCCTTGATAATATGACCGAAATGCAAATTCAAAAATCATTATTTGAACTCGCTAAAGGGCGCACTACAATCGTTGTAGCTCATCGTTTATCAACGGTTAAAACAGCCGATGAAATAATTGTTTTAACACAAGATGGCATAATTGAAAGAGGTCCTCATGACCAATTAATAAGAAATCATGGTTTATATGAAGAATTATATCAATATCAATTCCGCGATTAATAATTATTGTTATATCTTATCCTCAAAGAATGTTTAACAAATGCAAATAAGTAATATTAAAAGTAGTAAAGTCACCATTTTGCTACTTTTTTGTTATACCGCTTTAATATTTATTAAAAATAACTGAATATGTTTATAATCTTATAAAAAATCCTCTTAGTAAAACACTCAATATGGAGATGATTAAATTATGATATTAAAACAATATAAACCGTCTTAGCTGGTATCTTTGTTTTCACTTCTTTGTTAGTCAAAAGATCAATACCTTTAATAGGACAATTTTGTGGTTCTTCTGAAGCGTTAATAATGACTCTAACTTCTTCTTTTTCATCAAAACGTGCATAGATTAATACTTGATTACGATTATAGGCATTGATCAAACGATAATCACCATTTTTTAACACCGGATGTTGAAAACGAATTTCAATCAGTTTCTTATAATACTCTAATAAACTTGTATTTTGGGCTTCATCCCATAGCATACCTCGTCTTGAATCTAAATTATCCAAGCCTTCTAATCCTACTTCATCCCCATAATAAATAACTGGTGCACCTGGTAAAGTCATTTGTAACGCTACTCCAAGCATAAAGTAATGTATACCCGCACATTTAGAAATAAAACGTGGCGTATCATGACTATCCAACATATTCCATACCGCATGACGAGTATCCTTATGATAAGTACCATAAATTAACGCTATATCATTAGTAAAATCAGTCACTTTATATTCATCTTTAACAAGCCATTTATTTAAAGCAAAATAGAAAGGATAATTCATAACGCTATCCCACTCTCGACTAGATAAATAATCATCCGCTAATTTCCATGATTCGCCCACTAATAAAATATCCGAATTGATTTCTTTTAATGTCTGATAAGCCTCTTTCCAGAAGTTATGACTAATTTCATCACCAACATCAAGACGCCAACCATCAATATGTAATGTTTTCGTCCAATATTTTAAGACTTTTAAAATGTATTCACGAACTTCATAATTACTGATATTAAGTTTTGGTAAATGATTGAAATAACCAAATGTTTCAAAATTTGGACGTTCATGAGCCGCAAATCGTAAAGGAAAATTTTCGATATGAAACCAATTTTTATATCGCGATTTATCTTGTTTTTTTATCACATCTTTAAAAGCAAAAAAATCTTTACTCACGTGATTAAAGACACCATCTAAAACAACACGCATTCCTAATTTATGCGCTTTTTTTATTAATTTAATAACATCTTTTTTACTCCCTAAATGATTATCAATAGCGAAATAATCAACCGTATCATAATGATGGGCAGATTGACTTTTAAATATCGGATTAAGATAAATAAAATCGACACCTAATTCTTTTAAATACTGTAAATGCGCTGTTATACCCGATATTTCTCCACCAAGCATATCGCCATTTACTAATGGTGCTTTATTCCATGATGTATAGTTGGCATTGGTCTTTGAAAGGCGTGCAAAACTATCCGGGAAAATTTGATATCCGACAGCCCCTTTAGCCCACTCAGGCACTAAAGAGCGATCTTCATAACGAGCCACACAAGAGCATTCAAACATATCATCAAGATCAACAAAAGGAAGATTTGCAAAATGATGATTACCATAATATATCTTTTCTTTTTGAGTAGTAACAATTTCAAAATAATAACAAAAACAAATAACTTTTTCAAAAATACACGCTTCATAATAATCAAAAAGATTATCAGAAATGACTTTTTTTAAGGGAAACTTCAAAATAGTCTTCTCTAAAGGAGTAGAAGAAATATGATTCAAATATTTATCACATACACAAATGGAAATTTTATTGATCGTTCCTTGTGTTGTTTTAACTTTGATAATAAAACGATTATCACCTATTGAATAACAATCCTTAATTGATGATTCATGATGAATATGAGCGTAATCCATAATCAAATCCTCCCTTATGAATATTTTATTCTATAATTTCTTCTAAGATATTATTAATCATCGTTTGGGGATCATAATCACCTTTATAAACATGATATAACGCTGTTATGATAGGTGCATGAATGTTATTAGAAACCGCTAAAGAATACGCAATTTCACACGCAAACAAACCCTCAATAGTCTTCTTGTTATCTTTTAAAAACTCCATCATGGAACTTTTTCCAATCATATATCCCGCCATATAATTTCTTGATGTTGTACTCGTACAAGTTAATAATAAATCTCCAATACCTGCTAGATCATAACAAGTTTTCTCATCACCACCAAAGAAAGTTACAAATCGCGATATTTCCAACAATCCTTTAGTAATAATCATTGCTCGTGTGTTATCTTTATACCCTAAGCCTTCCGCTATTCCACACGCAATAGCGATAATGTTTTTTAAAGCTCCACAATATTCTACAGCAATAGAATCAGTGCTAGGATGAATTTTAAAATATGAATTAGAAAAAATTCTTTGAACTTTCTTAGCAATACGATAATTATCTGAACACGCTATAACAGAAGTTGGATATTTTTTAATAACTTCAAGAGCAAAAGATGGTCCTGATATCGAAATAACATTTTGCGCAATAGCAGGTGATAATAAAGTTTTTATATAACGTCCAATAGGCATTTTAGTTGTTGGATGAAATCCTTTAGTTAAATTTACAATATATACTTTTTCATCGATAAGTGGTTTGATTTTATTAATTATTTCTTCAGTAGCGTAAGAAGGAATAGCAAGTACAATCATAAAAGCATCTTTTATAGCATCAACAATATTTGTTGTTCCAACTAATGAAAGAGGAAGAATAATGTCTTTACTAAAAAAAGAACTATTGGTATGGCAATGATTTATTTCATCTATTTCTTGCCGATTGTTTCCATAAATAAATACTTCATAACTATTATCAATTAGCACCTTCGCAATAGCGGTTCCCCACGCTCCTGATCCAATAACAGCAATTTTCTTATTATTCATCGCTTTTATCCGTAATAGAAAGATCGTGTTTAATTTGAGTAGTAGAAATCTCCGGAGTTCTTGGTAAATATACCACTTCACATAATTCTTTTAAAGAATCAAATTTTCCTTTCCAATCATCTCCCATAACAAAAGTATCAATATGATATAAGCGAATATCTTCTTCTTTTTGATTCCAACTATTTTCAGGAATCACTAAATCAACATAACGAAGAGATTCTAAAAGCATTTTGCGTTGCTCATAAGTAAAATATGTTTTCTTTCCTTTTTCTTTTGAATTAAATTCATCAGTTGATAAACCAACAATTAAATAATCACCTAATTGCTTTGCTCTTCTTAATATATTAATATGTCCATAATGTAACAAATCAAATGTTCCATATGTTATTACTCTTTTCATTCTCAATGGTCCTCGTTTCTTTTAAATTACAATAATTATAACATGTCAAAATAAATAATTAAACCTGCACAAAATCGTAAACAACACACAAACAAGGAAATGTAAAAGTTTTATACAATCAAAAACAACTATAGTGTTTTTTTCTATTTTATCAAAAAGATACAACCTTGATGCATCGCATATTAATATATATTACGTTCTTTAATTGTCTGTTATTGGTTCCTTATCTGTTCCTTATTGCTATTGTTAACAAATGCAAACAAATTTGATTATGCTTCTCAATTAGCAAAAACTCTTTTATAATCTAATCAGTAAATCCTATATCTGATACTTTTAAAGAAGAATAATTAGAAGATAATTTATAACTAGTAATCCTTATGGTTCCACCATTAGGCATTAATATACCTTTATTAACCCATTCTACCATCCACTTAGAAATAGCTCTTGGCGTAACACCAAACAATTCTGCTAATTCCTTATTTTTTAATATCGTAATATTGTTTTCTAAGCAATATCTTATTAAAATTAAATCTTTTTTAGATAACCCATTTAATTTATTACAAGAATTTTTATTAGATGCTTCCTTTGCTTGATAATATATATTTTCAGAATTCAAAGACATAATTTTACAAAAATACTCTAACCATATTTCTAAATGTGGTGGATTTTCCCTTCCTGCATAAAACAATGCAGGAAGTCCCATTTGCAAAGAATTATAATATCCTTCGAGATCACTCATATAATACTCTTCAAAAGAATAAAATCCTCTAAAATCATAATCTTTTATCATTAAAATATAAGTAGCAAGAGCTCTTGAAGTTCGACCATTACCATTAGCAAATGGATGAATGCTTACCAAGGCGTAACTTACTATAGCCGCTAAAACGGGAGTAGGAAGAAAGTAATTATTATCATACCATGTAATTAGTTCATCAATTAATGGTTCAATATCAGAGCATTCCGGAGGAATATATTCAGCCCGTTTTGTTTTATCATCATATACTGCAAATAAAACTCCAGGAGGCGTTGGTCCTCTAAAGTCTATTCTTTTTAATTTTCCTTTTCTTTCAATGATATCATGCAATTTAAAAATTAATTCCTTTGATAATGGTGTCTTTTTTCTTTTTTCATCCTCTAAAAAGGAAAGGGCATCCCAATAGTTTTGCACTTCTATTTCAGCTGAAAGCGTATTACTTTGATTCTTTTTTTTAATAACATTTTCCACTTGTTTTAAGGATAATACGTTTCCTTCAATGCTTGTTGAAAAATGTGTTTTTTTCAATTTAGCATTATACATTAATTCTTGCTTAACTCTTGTAGGCAAATATAAATACTCTAAAGCCGTTTTGTACTTTTCAATTTTTAATAAATAACTCACTAATTCATTAGTATACTTAAATTCTAATTTCATATTGATCATCTCCTTTTTTATTATAACGAAATAAGGAACAAACCGCAATCAAGTCGTTCTTTATTTGTTCCTTATTTTTTTCTTAATTGCCAAAAAAGGCATCTCTTAATAGCTTTTTTTATCAACATCGTAATATATAATATTATTAATATTATTGGTATTTTTTCAACAAATCTTCTTTATTAAATATTATTTCGTATTTTTTTTAAGTATAAGACCGCAAATGAATTTAAACACGCTGACATCCATCATTGAAATCATATCTTAAAATATCAATATCACATCGGTTAAAGACAATGATAAGTTCACTCTTCTTATCATGTTGAATATCATTGGAATAATTAAAAATGCTATATTATCATTGTTTTCATCATCCTTTTTTTTTGCATTTAAAGCTTTTATTTTTTTTATCGTACTTCTCGTGTTTATATTATAAAAAGTATTTAGCAAATAAGTGGTGAGGTCGGTGAAAATTTTCTAGGTATGCAAATATATTTTTCTTAAAAATGCTGATTTTCAAAAGCTTTTAGGACACAATAATTTTGTAAATTTTTTGGGTTTACCACAAAATAAATCAGCAAGGAGAACATCATGGAAATCAAAAGAGATTTATATTTAGAAAAACTTATCAGACATAAACACAATAGAATGATTAAAGTAATTACCGGTATCAAAAAATGCGGTAAATCATACCTCCTTTTTGAACTTTTTTATAAACATCTTTTATCCGTTGGTGTCCAAGACGACCACATTCAAAGAATCGCTTTGGACGATAGATTAAATAAGAAATACCGCGATCCCGATTTTTTATGCGAATACGTCCACAACTTTATTAAAGATAACGATATGTATTACATTCTTCTTGATGAAGTGCAATTAGTCCCCGAATTTGAAGATGTATTAAATAGTTTCTTACATATCAAAAAGCTGATACCTTTGTAACTGGTAGTAATGCATAATTTTTATCAAAAGACATCATCACTGAATTTCGTGGTCGCGGCGACCAAATTCACATTGCTCCACTTTCATTCAGTGAATTTATGAGCATATATAATGGCTCAATAGAACAAGGTTGGAATCAATATATTGCTTTCGGAGGCTTGCCGAAACTCTTTGACTTATCCACTGATGAAGATAAGTTCAATTACCTCAAAAACTTTTTTATCGAAACATATATCAAAGACATCAAAGAAAGAAACACCATTCGTAATGATTCAGAGCTTGAAGAACTCTTGGATTTTCTTTCTTCATCAATCGGTTCTCTTACAAATCCAAAAAAACTATCTAACACTTTTAAAAGTGTAAAACAAGTATCTATTCATCCCGATACTTTAAAAAAGTATCTTGATTATTTTGTAGATTCATTTTTGATTGAGCAAGCCAAACGCTACAATATTAAAGGAAAGAAATATATCAGTACTCCATCAAAATACTATTTTACCGACATTGGCTTACGAAATGCTCGTTTAAACTTCCGCCAATTAGAAGAAACTCACACCATTGAAAATATCGTATATAACGAGCTTAAATTTCGCGGTTTTAACGTTGACGTAGGCATTGTTGAATATTACTCATCCAATAACAATACCAAAAGCATATTAAAACAAGCCGAAGTCGATTTTGTTTGCAACATGTCAGATAAACGCTATTACATTCAAGTTGCGCTTTCAGTTCCATTCAAGGACAAACTAGAGCAAGAGCAAAATTCTTTAATACATATCAATGATTCATTTAAAAAAATCATTATTGTAAAAGACCTCTCTCGTTCTTATTACAATGAAAACGGAATCTACTTAATGAGTTTGTTTGATTTTTTATTAAATCCAAACTGTTTGAATTTTTAATACCTATATATGGATAAATAATATAGTTTAGCACATTAAATGAAGCTAATAATTATGAAATAAATTAAATAAAATTCGTAAAAAGTAAATAACATGCAACATTTTCAAGGCATCAAATATCAAAAAAACCCCGATTTTATGCGGGAATTTTTGATTTTTACGTATTTAACTGCGAAAAATAAAACATTACAATTTATTCTAATATTTAAATTCAAAAAACTACATTTTAAAACTTAAAAAGTAATAGTATGATAAATGGCTCGCATCGACATCTATATCGCCATTAAATATTATTTCATGTATTTTCTAAATTCGAACATCCCTTCGCCACCATCACCTATAAATCCTTTTTCATCCACTCTTCTAATATATTCAACAATATAAAATCCACATTTATTAACATAAAAATAGATATTTCTTTTATCAAAATATGGTGTGCAAGTTTCCCAAATTTTAGTATCCGGATACTTTTTTTCTATTTCATCCCATATCATTTTACCTAGTCCTTTTGATTGTATTCCATTTTTTACAAATAAAATATGAAGGGAATTAATTTGCGTTT
The DNA here is from genome assembly GCA_964546565.1 of uncultured Staphylococcaceae bacterium. Taxonomy (GTDB): domain Bacteria; phylum Bacillota_I; class Bacilli_A; order RFN20; family CAG-826; genus CAG-826. Next base: position 35,173 of record CAZJKC010000012.1, read on the forward strand.
CTTCATTGATAACTACTATAGCTCCACCAACAATTTCATCATTAAATATAGCTTTATATGCAATAGCCCCTTTAGCGCTTAATGAAGAATCGATGTCTTTTTCTGGTAAAACTATTTTATCCGTCTTACCATATTTTAATTCAAAACTTCTTTGAAATGATTCTTGCATATCTAGCTTAAATGGTACAATATCATTTTCATTAACTAATTCTAATTTTAAACCCATATACCCAATATTCTCCTATACATAGTAATTCTTTTAACATTTATAAAATAATTGTACTAAACAATACCTTTAAACACAATAAGGCCATCATACTCATTAGAACAATCGCAAAATAAATGAATGGAACTATTCCTTTTGAGTTACTAGTAAAACTTCATATATCAATCTTTTGAACAATGATAGATCATACATATAATCTATCATTTTCTTTACGTATGGATTTTTTTGACGTTTACAAATCACCGGTTCGAATTTTTTTAAAAAAGCCAAAAAAGAAAAAAGGGGCTGTTGAAAAACCTAACTAAAAATTAGGGAAGGCGACAGTCCTTTTTTCAAATTTTTTAATAAAAAAATGACTTAATTTGCAAAAAAATC
>CAZJKC010000013.1:0-35505 GCA_964546565.1 uncultured Staphylococcaceae bacterium
TTAAAAATTATGCAACCGCTTATTTCTTTTATCGGATTGAAAAGCCTTTATCCATAGCCGCGACCGGAATCTATCACGATTTAGGCGTTACTGATGATAAGCATTATTTTCCACTCTATAATCCTAATTATTTTAGCGAAACTCTTGATGATTATTTAAAAAGAGTTAAAGAAAATTACGCAACTATCATCGATTATAACTATATGCGCATGGGCTCTAAAAAAAGTCATTTAGATGAAAAAGGACGAACCATTAAGAATGATCCTTATCTATATAATATTGGCGTTATTGCAATGCCTGAATGCGATAAGGAACGTGGCTCTTATGCGGACTTACGCTCTATGAGTGAAAGTGATGAGGGCTGCAATCAAGTTAATGATTTATTCTATATATATCAAACGATTATGAGGCACAACACTGAACTTGACCATGAAATACTCCACAAGATTATTATGGACGATCAAGATTTAATGAAACTTAATCCGGAGCTTAGACAATTAGTTGAAACGGTAATTACTTTAGATAGAAATCAACGCAAGTCATATAACGCTCTATTGCTCTGGTGGATTGATGAAACGATATGCGAGGCAATTATTAAGGCTTATCACTATATCAACGATACGCGTAAGCAATATAAAAGAAACGATACTTTATTTACTTACCTGATTCGTAATTTAGTAAATAAAGTAGAAATGTATTATATGCGCCGAGTCAATCGATTTGGATATGATAAGTTAGGATTATATTGCACTAATAGCTCACTTGATGACGTATCTAGTGAGTCAGGTAAGGAGGTTTTATATTTAAGTTACAAAAAGCTTTATTCAGGCCGATTTGACGACGTTTATTTAAAGTCATTATTTTTATCCATTGAGAAAAATGCGACCATCTCAATCAACGATTTGGCCCGTTTTGAATCGATTACTCCATCAGTAAGTGAATTCGCTCAACAAAACTCATTTTTATACGATTCTTATTTTTCAATTTTCAATACGGGTAAAAGAAGGTGATTATATGCCTGTCTACAAAGATAAAAAAACAAAAAAATACTACTTCAAATGTAGTATAAACAATAGACAATTCTTGCGGCGTGGATTTAGCTCCAGAAATGAAGCTCAAGAAGCGGAACTTGATTTTTTATATGAAAATAAAGGTAAAACAAAAAAACGTCGAGAAATAATTATTACATGGCCAAAATTAATTGAATTCTATTTAAAATGGTTAAAGCCACAAGTTAAAATTACATCTCATTACTCAACAAAACTGACTTTAAATTCAATGCTTGATTTTTTTCCTATTATAGATGTTAATAAACTTTTATATGTCGATTTTGAGAAAGTTAGAAAGAATATAAGTAAATTATCAATAAGTACTAAAAGAAAAAATCACTATATAAAGCTAATAAAATCAATATTTAACTACGGACGCATTTATCACAATGTTAACAATATAGAAGCAGAAAAATTACAATTATTTAAAGATTATTCCATCACGAAAAAAGATTTAATTAAGCAAAAAGTTGTAACTTTTAATGAGTTTAAAGTTTTATATGATGTTTGTGATCCATTTTATAAATTACTATTTCTCACACTGTATACATTTGGATTAAGAATAGGTGAAACTATGGGTTTAAAAGTAGATAGTTTTGATTTTAAAAACAAAACCATGCAAATATATCAATCTGTATCATGGAAAAATGGAACAGGATCATATGTAATTATTACACCTAAAACCTCATCCTCTAACCGATTTTATTACATGCCAGATATTTATATAAGTGCCATTCAAAATCATATTAAAGAGAATAAACTAGAAGAAAATGACTTTATATTTTTCTCGGGTAAATCGCATTCACGGCCTTTATCAGAGCATGCTCTAAGAAATAAATATAAAAAGTATGCGGAGCTTGCAAACTTTCCACATGGAACAAAATTTCATATCTTCAGACACACAAATGCATCAGAACTTTTAGCGCATGGCGTAACGGCAGAAGATATTAAAGAATATGAAGGACATTCTTCGGTTGAAGTAACAGAAAAGTTTTATCTTCATCAAACTGATGAAACTAAGAAAAGAACAATGGAGGTATTAGAAAAAATTCTACAAAAATTATAAAGAAACTATATGAGTTGTATCAAAATTGTATCATTTTAACCATTGAGATACAAAAAAAGCCCGTATTTATCGGACTTTTCTACACAAAATGGTCGGAATAGTGGGATTTGAACCCACGGCCTCTTGGTCCCGAACCAAGCGCACTACCAAGCTGTGCTATATCCCGAATATTAGCTACATAATGTAGCTAAAAATTAAATGAAAATAAATCCATTTGATTTGTTTCTTGCAAATCATCTAAAACATGTAAATCCTCTAATGAGGTCATATTTTGTGAATTTAATTTAGTTCTGCTAACTAAATCCTCTTTTGATAAGAATGGGCCATCTTTGCGAGCCTCAATAACGCTATCGGCAGCACTGGATCCTAAATTGTCTATTGATGCAAAAGGAGGAATTAAAGCCTTTCTTTCATTATCAATGACAAAGGTACTGGCTGACGAACGATAAAGATCTACATTTAAGAATGTATATCCACGTTCCAACATTTCAATAGCGATAAACAAAGTCTTTTCTTGCTCCTCTTCTTTAGCAGATAAAGCAGGACCACCAGACGTTTTATTATTATATCTCTTTTTCTTTAATTCTTCAAGTCTATCAATAATAGCTTGCTCACCTTGAATCATAACGGCTAAATCATATTGATTACACCGTAACGAAAAATAAGATGCATAATACGCCAACGGTTGATAAACTTTATACCACGCTACCCGAACAGCCATCATAACATAAGCGGTCGCGTGCGCCTTTGGAAACATATATTTAATCTTATTACACGAATCAATATACCATTGAGGAACATTGCATTTATGCATTATTTCTTCATACTCTGGTTTAACTTTTTTTCCTTTACGAACATCTTCCATAATCTTAAAAGCACATGAAGCATCAACACCCATTTTGGATAAGCCGATCATAATATCATCACGACATCCAATAACTTCACTTAAAGTGCATGTTCCATCAGCAATTAAATCCTGCGCATTGCCTTTCCAAACATCAGTTCCATGTGATAAACCGGAAATAATTAATAAATCAGCAAAAGTCTTTGGCTTTGTTTCTTTAAGCATGCTACGAACAAAATTTGTACCAAATTCAGGCAAACCTAAAGCACCCGTTTCTTCGTTTAAATAGTTACGTTCTCTATTTAAAGCTTTATCCGTTGAGAAAAGTGATAAAACGGCTGGATCATTCATTGGTAAAGTCAACGGATCAATACCGGTCATATCTTTTAACATTTTCATAGCCGTTGGATCAACATGGCCTAAAAGATCTAATTTCAATACATTATCATGAATAGCGTGGAAATCAAAATGCGTGGTTCGCCAATCTGCATCTTTTTTATCAGCAGGATATTGAATAGGTGTAAAATCATACACCGAATATTCTTTCGGAATAACGACAATTCCTCCTGGATGTTGTCCTGTGGTTCTTTTCACATCTTGACAACCAGCCGCCAACCTTAAAATTTCCGCTTTTGATATCGAATTAGGGTCGATTCCACTACGTTCAAAATATCCTCTTACATAACCATAGGCTGTTTTCTCTGCAACTGTTTCAATAGTGCCAGCTTTAAAAACATTACCTTCTCCTAATAATTCTTTAGTTAATTCATGTGCAGTACTTTGATATTCACCAGAAAAGTTTAAATCAATATCGGGTACTTTATCAGCATTAAATCCTAAGAAAGTAGCAAAAGGAATATCTTGCCCATCGTGAATCATCCTTGTACCACAGTGAGGGCAATCTTTCTCTTCTAAATCAAATCCAGACTTGATATCGGGTCTATTTTCAACAAATTCACTATATTTACAATGCGGGCAACGATAATGAGGCGGTAATGGATTAACTTCTGTAATAGATGCCATTGTAGCGACAAAAGAAGACCCAACTGAGCCTCTTGAACCAACAATATAACCGGCCTCATTTGCACGTTTAATGAGCTTATGAGCAATATAATAAATAACGGAATAGTTATGTTTAATAATACCATTCAACTCGGTCGATAATCTTTGTTCAACAATTGGCGGTAATTTACCATCATACAAATACCAATCATTACATTTTTGATAACATAAGTTATACAATTCCTCGGCACAGTTTTCAATATTTGGTGGATATAAACGATCTTTAATTGGTGATATCGTTTCTAAAGAATCGGCGATTTTATGTGTATTAGTAACAACATATTCATAAGCCTTCTTTTCTCCAAAAAATTGGAATGCGTCAAGCATTTCTTTGGTTGTTCGGAAATGTTGATCAGGATTTTCATAGTGCGGTTGTGATTTTCTTCGGAACGGATTCATCGGATGACGTACTCCTTGAATGCCTTCGGCTAAAACATAAACATCACGGAAAATTTTATCTTCCGGATTTAAATAATGAGCATCTCCTGTAGCCACAACTATTTTCCCAAGTTCTTCGGCTGCTTCAGCTATATCAATAACAATTCTTTTTAATCGTTCCTCAGATTCAATTTGACCATCATTGATTAAATAAGAATAATTTTCTAATGGTTGCAATTCAATATAATCGTAAAAAGACATTTTCTCTTGTAAAATCTCTTTAGTTCTTGTCATTGCTGTATCAAAAACTTCACCATTAAAACATGCTGATCCAAATAGAAGATTTTCATGGTACTTTTCTAATTCTGAACGAGGGATTTTAGGTAAGTCAGCAACATATTCAATATGAGAAAGTGATACTAGATAAAATAAATCTTTTAATCCTTGAGCATTTTTCGGATAAACAACAATATGTTTAGCTCTTAAATGTTTTAATAATTCAAGACTTCCCTGTAATTGTCCTAATTCTTCATGACGTAATGAGGGTTTTTCTTTAGTCAATACCGCTAACATAGCTAACCAAACATTCATTAACACTTCCGCATCATAATCCGCACGGTGAGCCTTATTCTCTTCATAAGAAACTTCAAGATTTCTAGCTAAAGCGCCAAGATTATGTTGACGTGCTTCGGGAAATAAATATCGAGAAAGTGATAATGTATCTACTACTGGATTAGTAATAGGATCATATCCTAATCTTTTAAGAGCTTCGTTTAAGAATCCCACATCAAAATCTGCATTATGAGATACAAGAATAGTATCTTTTATAAACTCTCTTATCGTCTCAATAGCTGTTTCTATATAAGGCTGATTTTTAATCATATCCGGAGTGATATTAGTTAACTTTTGAATTTTTTCTGATAATACAAAATCATCACCCGGATTAATTAATAAATCAATACGTTCAGTTATCATCCCATCAACATACTTAACGGCACCAAATTCAACGATTCGATCATATCGCGATGATAAACCCGTTGTTTCAAAGTCAAAAACAACATATTTAGCTTTATTTAAAATGACATCGGATGGATTTTGAATATAATCAAGTTTCTCGTCCACCATATACATTTCACAACCATATAAGACTTTTAAATTGTATTTGTTTGCAGCTTTTTGAGCCTCCGGAAAAGCTTGCACATTACCATGATCTGTTAATCCTATTGCGGTATGGCCAAAATGAGCGGCTAATGCACAATAATCGCTAATGGTCGTGACCGCATCCATAGTTGACATTTTCGTATGAAGATGTAATTCAATACGTTTATCTTTTTCATTATCTTCACGCCATGGATCAGGTTCTAAAAAGTCAATAAAATCAGCATATACTCCTAGTTGATTAGAATAATTGCTAGCGTATACCATTCCTCTAATGCGAAGTTTTTTACCGACTTTAATTTCTTCCATCTTTTCGATAGGAATACTCTTCTTTTCCGTAACAATGACACCTATAGAATAAGTATCATCATGCACATAAATTGGTATCATCTTACGTCCTGTTTTCGACAAATAAGAATCTTCCATTTTAAAGACGACTGCTTCAATATCAACTTTTCCAGAATTTGAATCAATGAAGCGAATCTTTGTTTTCCGAAATGCCATACCAGTAAAGTTCGCATTAAATCTCTTTTGGGCTTCAGCTTTTTTCTTAAGTTCTGGTACAACTTGTTTAACATAATCTAAATGTTCTTGTTCATAATCAATGTTTTCGGATGGTTCTTCGATTTTTTCTTCAATGACAAACGGGTAATTAATAAATTGAAGAAATGATTGGAATTCACATAAAACTTGATGATACTTATCCTTTTCAAATTGACTCCAAAAAGAAAAAATGAGGCGATCATCAGTTAATGTGACATTTTGTGTTTCTAATGGTAAACGATAAATAGATTGATACCAATCATACAATAAAGAAAGAGCATTATCAGTTGTAACTTTGTTGCCATAAGTAAAAATAATTCGATACTTATAATCGGTTATCGAATATAAATGCTCTTGAAATTCATGGAGTAAATCATATTCCCATGGTGTATCTTTCTTTATTTGATAAATCCAAACATCATTTTCTTTAACATATGGACGCTCACCAAAAAAGGATAAATCATAACGATCTATATCATCGATGTGAATTGATTGTAAAAATCTTTTCATTAGCGGATCCATAAAAACACCTACCTTCTACATCCTCTATTTATTATAAAATAGCAAACTTAAACAAGCCAAAAATATCTTTAACAAAAACGACTATCATTAAGGCAAATAATAATAACATTCCAATAGTAGAAATTGTATTCTTTACTTTTGATGGTATTTCTTTATGGAAAATACCTTCAATAGCAACCACTAATAAATGCCAACCATCTAAGCCAGGAAACGGCAATAAATTAAATAATCCTAAGTTAACAGAAATTGAAGCCCACGTTTGTAAATAATATCCAAAACCTAATTGCGATAGAACACTAGAAGAGCCCGTTAAAATCGCTACAGGGCCACCAACTTGATCATATCCTCGACCGATAAATAAATTTCCAATTGATTTAGCTATAAGAGTAGCGGACTCCCACCAATCAGATCCAGCTTGTTTTAAGGCATTTTTAAAACTTAATTTGGCTCTTTCGCCTGTAAATACGGAAATTCCTAATTTGCTCCAAGAATAAGTTACACTTGTACTATCTTCTGAAGCAATCGTTGAAGTCAAAATAAATGTATGATTTTTTATGGTATCGTTATCGCCTTCAGAAGTAGGGGACCAATAAATAGTTATATACAATTTATCATTGAGTGAACTAGGTAAGGTATCCTCCGTTTGTAATAAAGCTTCATTCCATAAATCGTCATATGTTGCTACTTCATATTCTTCAAGTGTTGATAACACTTCATCAATATAATATTGCTTCTCAATTTTTGTAATTGTATCACCAGTTCGAAGTCCCGCTTGATATGCTTCATAATAAATGTTTTCCTTTTCATTCACATATTGGGTAACAGTAACGCGATTATTCAAAACTATTTGAGGGAAGAAAACAGTATTGGCGGCAAAAAGAACAAAGCCTAAAACAAAATTAAGGACAATACCCGCCGCCATAATAATAGCCCGTTTCCATTTTTTGATACTCAAAAGACTTCTTTCAGGCGGTATATCTAAATCTTCTGGTAATGTTTCACTTTCACCATACATTGCTACATATCCACCTAAAGGAATAGCTCTAATTGAAAAAGTTGTTTCTTTACCTGCTTTTTTCTTTTGAAATAAAGCCGGTCCAAATCCTACTGAAAATTCAAAACAATAAACATTAAATAATTTTGCCATTGTAAAATGGCCAAATTCATGGATTACAACCAATAAACTAAGTGCAATAAAAAAGAGAATTACACTTAAAAAAGTCACTGATGAAAGGACTAGCATTTCGATACCCCCTTAATTAATAATATGGCCTCTTCTCGTGTTTTTTGATCAACATATATGATATCTTCCACTGTTGGATGATCAATTACGCGATGCGAAGCTAAACATTTTTCAATGATTCTTTCAATATCTAAAAAAGATATTTTCTCATCTAGAAAAGCGTATACCGCAATTTCATTTGCCGCATTTAACACTGTTGGAAGCGTCCCTCCATGTTTGATGGCGTGTCTAGCAAAAGCCACTGCTGGAAATCTTTGCGCATCAAAAGCATGAAAATGGAAAGTACCAAAATCTTCAATGCTCAAATTTTGATGGATGGATGGTGTCCTTTTTTTGTTATAAAGAGCATAAGCAATAGGAATATGCATATCACTAGGACCAATATCTGCTAAAAAGGATCCATCATTACATTCTATTAAAGAATGAACTTTTGATTCATCATGTAATAAAATATCAATTTTTTCCATCGGTAATCCAAAAAGATAATAAGCTTCAATTAATTCAAAGCCTTTATTCATCATCGTCGCACAATCGATGGTTATTTTTTTGCCCATTTTCCATGATGGATGTTGTAACGCATCGGCAACGGTTACATGTTCTAATTCTTGTCGTGATAAATTCCGAAATGCCCCTCCGGAGGCTGTCAATATCAATCTTTTAACATCTTTATAATGTCCTTTTAAACATTTATCCAGAGCAACATGTTCCGAATCAATAGGAATAATTTTTGCTTTTGTTTTACTAACCGCTTCGAGTAATAACTCACCGCCAACCACTAATGACTCTTTATTACTTAAGGCTAAATCAATGCCCCACATTAAAGTCCAATAAGAAGGAACAAAGCCAACAAATCCTACCAAAGCATTAACCACCATTTTCGGATGGATAGTTTTAATTAATTGCAATAGCCCATCATTTCCATAAAAGAAATGAAGGTTTTGATATTTTTCTTTTAACAAAAGATAATCTTTCTCTTTTTGAACACAAACATAATTAATTGAGGGAAAGCGTTTTATGATACCATCAATTTTATCCACTTGCTGTCCTATTGATATCCCTTTTAAAAGAAAATGTTGCGGATCATTTTCTAAAATATCGAGCGTTTGTGTTCCAATTGATCCACTCGCTCCTAAAAGTACAATCGTTTTTTTACTCATATTAAAAAGTTCCATCCATTATTTAAGAAAATAATAAATACGGCGACAAAAAGGGAAACGCATAATAAGGAATCCACACGATCTAATACGCCACCATGACCACGCAATAATGAGCCATAATCTTTAATATTGAAATGGCGTTTTAAAGCCGAGAAAATAAAGTCACCTAAATTCGCAACAAACGGCATAATTAATGAAATCATAATAATCCAATACCAATGTTTCATATCAAGAATAGGCATTATCGGATGTCCCGCATTATTACAAATAAAAGCAAAAAGGAAACTACAGATAAAAGAAATAGCCACTCCACCAACAAATCCTTCCCAAGTTTTTTTAGGTGAAATACGTTCATTCATTTTATTTTTACCAAAAAGAAGCCCCGTAAAATAGGCCCCGGCATCCGTTGTAAAAGTACCTATAATAACATAAATCAATAATAATGACGTTTGAAATTCATTTGTCGTTTCAAGCATATCTGCATCCAAAAAGGCTCGCTTAGGAAAGTAACGTAAAAATAACACCGATTGCACTGATATGCCAATAAATACGCACATGGTAAATAAATATGTAGCATCATTAATACCAAAATTCTTATCTATAATTGATAAGAAAAATAAAACAAAAGCCGAAAGAACAACCCCAATGGTGGATACTGAAATGCACGCTACAGTCATTCTTTCACTAGGCCCGGATTTTAAATCTAATTCGGTAAAAAAGCCATTTTCAAATGCCCAGTTTATCGATATAACTGAATCACCTTTAATATTTACTAAATTATTCTTAATCATAATCCAAAAGGTAAACGAAAAAGTAATAATATAGACAAATAAATGAACAAATGGCGTGTATTTATTGTGTGTTGGTGCATTCACAAATTCATGAACCATGAATGAAAGAGCCAACACCACAAAGATTAAAAAGAGCCAATTTCCGAATAAAATAGCTGGTATTGCTAATAAAGCCAATATAACTGCGGTAATTATTCTGGTTTTCATCGATTGTTTTGTATCATTAGATAACTTATTAACTTGTAATTTATCCATTCTTCAAGCCTCCATATCGACGATTCCTCGTTTCATATTCTTTTAAGCATTCCACAAATTGTGGTCTTTTAAAATCAGGCCAATGCGTATTAGTAAAGACTAATTCAGCATACGCTAATTGCCACAACATATAATTAGAAATTCTTTCTTCACCCGATGTTCTAATCATTAAATCAACATCCGGTAATCCTTTTGAATCCAAATAATTAGCAAAAGTAGCTTCATCTAACGAATCTATTTTTTCTCCATTATCTTTATAGCACTTCTTAACAGCCCTAATAATTTCATCACGGCCTCCATAATTTAAACATATATTAAAAACATAATTTGTATTATTTTGCGTCATTTCTTTTGCTTTTTTAATGGTTTCTTGTGTATGAATAGGCAATCTAGATAAATCACCCATCGTCCGCACTTGGACCCCATCTGACATTAAATGATCAATTTCTTTTTCAAAAAACTCATCTAAATAATCAAAAAGATGATTAATTTCATCCTCCGGTCTTTTCCAATTTTCAGTTGAAAAAGCATATAGAGACATAACATGGATATTAAATTCCTTGCAAACATCAAATATTTCAATAATACGCTTACAACCTTCTTTATGACCTAAATGTCTTGGTAAAAGACGTTTTTTAGCCCATCGACCATTACCATCCATAATGAACGCAACGTGGTTGAGCGGTTTAGTAAGTGTAAAATCATTCTTTTTACTCCGCATATGTCTATCTCCCCCTTGTTTTGATTTATAATGTATTTTAATTATACATTATAAGCCTCCTTTTTGATAGCGAAAAAATGCTTGAGTAAAAACAAAAATTTTAACACTTAACACCTAATTTATAAAAAATAGAATGTGCAATTTTTATTGAAATCTTTTTTTTAGTATGCTAGCATATTCATGCGGTTAATCCGCAACACTTAACATGGGGTTGTAATGGTTTCGACAGGCTATGGCTAGGTGTGATAAGCATGTGGAGTGGTTACCATATAACCAAAACAAAATAAATAACAATTCAATTTCTAACAGATCATTTGCATTCGCTGCTTAATTCCTTATAGTTAGGAAGTGATCCCTTGACCTAAATTCGTCTACTGATTTAGCAATCAAGGTCAAATTAAGTAGACTAAGCTCATATAATGATTGTGAAAATGAGATGAAAATTCTACAATATCGTGATTATAGTGGTTGCTAGTTAACATTCTATAATCATTAAAATATTTAACTAGATAAACATGTAGAAAGTCATATAAAGCTTAGTTTGGACGGGGCTTCGATGCCCCCAGCTCCACCAAATTGTTATTTTTGCATCACATCGGTGATGTTTTTTTTCGTCAAAAAAACTCGGAATGTTCCGAGTTTATATAGACATTATTTCTTTTTCTTTAGCAGAAACAATTTCATCCACTAATTTTATTGCTGAATCCGTTTCGTCTTGGATATCTTCTTCCATACGGCGACGCATATCTTCAGGAATTTCTTTATCTGACTTAATCAAGTCCATGAATTCACGGCGAATATTTCTAATAGCGACTTTAGTATCTTCACCATACTTCTTCGCATTCTTTGATAATTCACGTCGTCTTTCTTCTGTTAAAGCCGGAAAAATAAGACGAATTGATGTTCCATCATTAATAGGATTAATACCTAAATCAGAAGCATTTAAAGCAGCAATAATAGACTTTAAATCACCTTTATCATAAGGCTTAATTAATAATTGACGAGGCTCAGGAGATGAGATTGACGCTATTTGATTAATAGGCATCATTGAACCATAATAATCAATTTCAATATTGTTTAAAATAGCCGCTGAAGCCCTTCCTGTTCTTAAAGACACCAATTGATTACGAAGTGCTTCAATCGATTTTGACATCTTATCTTGACATTCTAAAATTAATTCATCCATTTTTATTATTCTCCTTTTGTAATTTTTGTTCCGATGTTTTCACCTAGAACAATACGTTTAAAATTATTTTCATCTTGCATATTAAATACATGGATTTTAATTCCACTTTGCATACATAATGAAATAGCTGTTAAGTCCATAACTTTCAAATCCTTAGCCATCATTTCTTTGAAAGTTATCTCTTTAATAAATTCCGCATTAGGATTTGTTTTAGGATCAGCAGTATAGACTCCATCAACACCATTTTTAGCCATTAACATTGCTTCTGCACCAATTTCCATTGCTCTTAATGAGGCGGTTGTATCAGTGGTAAAGAAAGGATTTCCCGTCCCACCAGCAAAAATCACAACACGTCCTTTTTCTAAATGTCTTATGGCTCGACGACGAATATATGGCTCCGACACAGCACGTACTTCGATTGAACTTAAAACACGGCTTTCAATACCAACATTTTCTAAAGTTGATTGTAAAGCAAGGGAATTAATAATGGTGCCTAACATTCCCATATAATCTGCTGTAACACCTTCTATGCCGATGGTCTTTGCTAATTTGCCGCGCCAAATATTACCGGCACCAATAACAACCGCTACTTCGACCTTTTCTTCGACCATACCTTTAATAGCGTTAGCCACTTTACTAAGACTTTGTGCATCTAAAATCATGTTGTTCTTTTTATCTTGTAAAGCTTCTCCACTTAATTTTAATAATACTCTTTTATATGGTTTCATCGGTTTCCTCCTTGTAAAAAAAGAACACTCAAAAGAGTGTTACTTTTTATTTAGCTTGATTCATTACTTCTTCAACAAAATTGTCTTGGCGTTTTTCAATGCCTTCACCGACGGCATAGCGAACAAAATGAACGATATGATAATCGTGTTGTTTTAAATAAGTACCAACAGTCATAGAATCATCCATTAAATATTCTTGTTCGCAAAGAATGGTTTCAGCAAAAGCCTTATTGACCTTGCCTTCAACAATCTTTTTAAGAGCAGCTTCTGGTTTATTTGCTAAACGTGGATCATTCTTGCTTGCTTCCATTTGCACATCAGTTTCATGAGCAATAACATCAGCAGGAATGTCCTCTTTTGTTAAATACACAGGTTTACTAGCGGAAATATGGATGGCTAAATCTTTCGCAGAAGCAGCATCATCTTTGTCTAAAAGAACAATTGATGAAACCTTTCCACCCATGTGAATATAATAACCAAAAGATTGGCCTTCCTTTTTTTCTAAAATTTCAAAACGGCGTAAGTCGAGCTTTTCACCAATCTTGACAGTAGCGTCAGTAAATAAATCTTGAACAGCTTCACGTGCACAATTAATGCATTTAGGATTGCGTTCTAATAAAACATCGGCAACATCACTTACTAATTGCTTAAAAGCATCGCCTTTAGCAACGAAGTCTGTTTCACAGTTAATTTCTAAAATGATAGCTTTATTGCATTTATCGCAAGCCTTAACGATGGTTAATCCTTCTGCAGCAATACGGGTTGCAGCTTTTTTAGCAGCTTTAGCAATGCCTTTTTCACGCAACCAATCGCAAGCCTTATCTAAATCCATGTTAGATTCTTCTAAAGCTTTTTTACAATCCATCATACCGGCTCCGGTACGTTCTCTTAACATTTTAATTGCTTCAATCATTGATGGTGCGGCCATAGTTTTTACTCCTTATTTTCTTCATTAGCAACTGGTTCTTCAGCTACTTTTTCTTTATCTTCAGTTTTTGGTGCAGCTTTTTTTCCTTGACGACGTGGAGTGCGTTTTTCGCCTTCTTTTTCTTCACGAGCTTTTAAAGCTGCCTTTTTCTCAGCATCAGCTTTATCAGCCGCTTGAATAGCGTCTGTCATTGTGACTTCGCCTTCACCTTCATCTTTAGTATAAGCTATAACTGTTTGTCCACCTTTAGATTCGACAACAGCGTCAGCCATAACTGCTAAAATTAAACGAACAGAACGGATAGCGTCATCGTTTGCTGGAATAGCGTAATCAACTTCATCAGGATCACAATTGGTGTCGATAATACCGAACACAGGAATACCTAATTTACGAGCTTCCGCTACTGCATTATGCTCAATACGTGGGTCAACAACAAACACAGCATTTGGTAATTTGCGCATTTCTTTAATGCCTTCTAAATTGCGTGTTAATTTTTCTTTTTCTTTACGGAGAAGTGCAACTTCTTTCTTTGGTAAAGCATCAAATTGTCCTTCTTCTTCCATCTTTTCAAGACTCTTTAAGTAACGAATACGTGTTTGAATAGTCTTGAAGTTGGTCAAAGTTCCACCTAACCAACGAGAGGTAATATAGAATGATCCGGAACGGAGTGCTTCTTCTTTAACAACATCTTGACATTGTTTCTTGGTGCCAACAAATAAAACTTTTCCACCTTGATCAACAATTTCCTTTAATGCTTTATAAGCTACTTCGATTAAGGCTGCCGTTTTTTGTAAGTCAATGATGTAAACACCATTACGAGCACCATAAATATACTTAATCATCTTTGGATTCCAGCGACGTGTTTGATGTCCAAAATGAACGCCAGCTTCCAATAATTTTTTCATGGTAATAACAGGGGCATCGGGATCATGCATAACTGTTTCCATGATATTTGTTTCTTTTTCTGTGGTTTCTTCTTCCACAACTACTTTTTCTTGTTCTTCACTCATGAGAACTTCCTCCTTTTGTTTTTTCCTCCATTACTTCGAACATTAATCCTTAGTTAATTTACGCCCATGCGCCTCTAAGACAAGACTAATGAATCCATAATGTGTGTAGTCTCTTTTTCAAAGAGCCAAGTAATTCTATCATAATTATTAACTAGTATGCAAGTTTAAACGCATTTTTTTGTGGCAAACGTGTTATTTTTATTCTTCTTTTTTTATTGCCCGAGGATGAGCATTAAAATACGTTTTTTGCATCCTTTCCATACTAACATGAGTATACACTTGTGTTGAAGACAATGATGCATGTCCCATCAGTTCTTGAATAACACGAAGATCGGCCCCATTATCCAAAAGATGAGTGGCAAATGTATGTCTTAATTTATGAGGATGAAGTGAAAGATAAACACCGGTCTTGTTTTCAATAGATTTTAAAATATATTCTAATCCTCGTGTCGTTAATGATTTACCATGATTATTTAAAAATAATTGTGTAGGTAAATTCTCGTCTTGATTTTTCCTTAACAATTGGGGACGTAATTCTTTGCTATATCGCATGACTGCTTCTTTAGCAGTTAAAGAGAAAGGGACATATCTTTCTTTATTTCCTTTTCCTAACACTCGCATTGTCCGATTTTTAAAATCGATATCGCTAAATTCCAGATTACATAATTCAAAAGCCCGCATTCCTGATGCATATAGAAGTTCCAAAATAGCTTGATCTCTAACCATTAATTGATCTGTCCTTAAAGCATTACTTGATAATAGTTTTTCAATTTCTTCATAATACAAAAAATCTGGCAATCGTTTATCTGCTTTCGGTGAGGAAATAATCAAGAAAGGATTAACATTAACATAATCACGTTCTAACAAAAACGTATAAAAATGTCGAAGTGCGCTAAGGCGGCGCTTAATAGTTCTTTTAGAAATGCCTTTCATCATTTGAATGGTCAAAAAATCACGAATATCCGTATTCGTAACCTCGGTTATCGTCTTCTCGTTCTCATTTAAAAAGAGCATGTATTCTTCGACATCACGCCCATAAGAATCAGCCGTATGTTGTGAATACTTTCTTTCTAGTAGTAAATAATCAACAAACAATTTAGTAATATCATTCATTGATTCTCACCCACCATTTTTTTAATGATTCTAAAGATCTATTTGCCACTTCCATCCGATCTTTTAGCGATTGATACATGATGCCATGATTCGCATTCATCGGAGAAAAATCTTTGATTGCTGCATGAGTAATATAAAATAATAACGAACCCAACATAGTAGTTTTAGGAATTAACTCAATAGGAATATCATTTATGTATTGCAACATGTATATTGCTGATAATAGTCCTGTCGCTGCACTTTCTACATATCCTTCAACTCCAGAAAGTTGTCCCGCAATAAAGATATTCTTATCATTCTTTAATTGCATTGTTTCTTCTAAACACTGAGGGGCGCATAAATAAGTATTTCGGTGCATCAATCCATAACGCACGAAGCGAGCATTTTCTAATCCGGGTATCATTGAAAAGACCCGCTTTTGTTCATCATATTTTAAATTTGTTTGAAAACCAACGATGTTATATAAACTCTTTGAAACGTTATCTTGTCGTAATTGCACCACAGCATAAGGTCGGTCTTCCGGCGATTTCCGCAAGCCCATCGGCTTTAATGGTCCGTAACGTAAAGTTTTCTCGCCTCTTTTAGCCAATACCTCAATCGGCATACATCCTTCAAAATATTTTTTATCAAAATCATGTAGAGGGGCTAAATCAGCAGTTATTAAGGCTTGATAAAAGCGATCATACTCTTCTTTGTTCATAGCGCAATTAATGTATGCACTATCGCCTTCTTCATAACGAGATTTATAATAGGCTTTTGTAAAATCAATGCTATCTTTTTCAATAATCGGTGCTGAAGCATCAAAAAAGGATAAAGTATCAACACCCGTTTTTTTAATCAATGATGAACATAAATCAGCGGTTGTTAAAGGACCACTAGCGATAATAACATATCCTTCCGGAATATCTTTTACTTCACCTTCAACAATTTCAATAAGTGGATGATTTTTAATTTTTTTCGTTATTTCTGATGCAAAAAGAGTACGATCAACAGATAAAGCTTGACCGGCTGGTACCTCTGTTTTTAAGGCTATTTCCATTATTAAAGACCCCATTATTCTCATTTCTTCTTTTAAAAGCCCACAAGCATTTTCTAATCTTTTTGATTTCAAGGAATTAGAGCAAACTAATTCGCCAAAAAGGCCCGTATGATGAGCCGGAGTCATTTGCTGAGGACGCATTTCGTATAATCGTACTTTAATACCATGATTAGCCAAATAATAGGCTGCTTCCGAGCCCGCTAATCCAGCTCCTAAAACATGAACAAGTTTCATAAAATCACCGCCACAATTATAACATAAAAAACGGGCTATACACCCGTCTTAACCATTATATTTTTCAATATGTTTGCACTTTGGATAATTACTACAACCTAAAAATGAACTACGTCCACGCACACCTTTTTTTAAAATAAGATTACCGCCACATTCAGGACATTTGCCCATAATAATAACTTCTTTAGGCGCCGTTGCTTTGATATGGTGACATTTCGGGTAATTACTACAAGCTTCAAAACGTTCACCTTTTTTATTTTTACGATAAACCATTGGATGTCCACATTCAGGACACATTTCGCCTGTAGGCTCTGGTGGGTCTTTTTTCTCGACGACTTTATATTTGCATTGTGGATAATTACTACAAGCTATAAACTCACCATACATTCCTCTTCTTTTAACCAATGGTTTGCCACATTCAGGACAATTTCCATATGTCTCTTCCGGAATAGGAATAGTGTATTGAGCATCTACTGCTTTATCATAAATAGGGAAGAAAAACTTACAAAAATGAGATAACAAACGTACTTTATTATCTTCCTTGCACATAACACGATCTAATCCTTCTTCCATTTCAGCTGTAAATGTTGTGTTAATAATTCGAATAAAGTATTTATCTAAATAATCAGAAGTTATCAAACCTTCACGTGTTGGTACAAGGTATCCTCCTTCACTCTTAACATAATTTCTTTTTAAAATAATGGCAATTGTAGAGGCATATGTCGATGGCCTACCAATACCTAATTCTTCCATCAATTTAACTAATTTAGCTTCTGAATAACGTACAGGTGCTTTGGTGAAATGTTGCTCTTTTTTCTTTTCAAGCAACTTATATGACTCACCTATTTTAAATTCTGGTAACGCTTTTAAATTTTCCACTTCTTCGGCACTACGATATATTTTTTCATAACCATCAAAGATAGTAGTCTCACCATCAATTTTAAAAGTTAAATCATCATAATCAAAGAAAACGGATGTGGTCTCATACTCGTATCCTTTCATAAGTGAGGCTAATGCTCGATAATAAATGAGACTATAAAGGTTATATTCATCTTTTGAAAGATAACCTTTAACCATTTCAGGAGTCCGTTTTATAGATGTTGGACGAATAGCTTCATGGGCATCTTGAACTTTGCCTTTTTGCTTTCCTAGATGGGCTTTACCAACATAATCCGCCCCATATTGTTCTTCGATAAATGCTTGCGCAGAAGCCATAAATTGTGGTGATAATCTTGTAGAATCAGTACGCATATAAGTGATTAACCCCACTATTTCATCGCCTATGGTTTTACCTTCATATAACTTTTGTGCGATAGTTGCAGTCTTTTTAGTACTATAGCGATATTTATTAAACGCCTCTTGTTGCAAAGTAGATGTCGTAAAAGCAGGACGTGGTTCGCGAATTTTCTTTTTCTTACTAATCCGACTTACAGAAAGAGATTCTGGGATTCTTTTTAAAATTGCTTCCGCATCTTCTTCATTCGCTATTTTCGGTGTTTTTTTATTTATTTTATCAAGAGATAATTCTAAATTTTTCTTACCATTTTTTATAACAACATTAATGGTCCAATATTCTTCAGGTACAAAAGCTTCAATCTCTTTTTCATGATCAACTATTAGCTTTAAAGCGACCGATTGAACTCGCCCTGCTGATTCCATTTTTATTTTCTTTTTTAATAATCCGGTTAATTTAAAACCCACAATACGATCTAAAATACGGCGACATTCTTGCGACTCCACAAGACTCATATCAATGGTACGAGGATTATTCATCGCCTCTAATAAAGCCGGTTTCGTAATTTCATGAAATTCAAGACGCTTGGTAGTTTCAACCGGTAAATGTAAGACCTCCGCTAAATGCCATGCGATAGCTTCTCCTTCACGGTCTGGGTCTGTTGCTAAAATAACATCAGTTGCCTTCCGAGCTTCACTTATTAAATTATTTATTATTTTTGTTTTCGTTGAGTCATTAATGTAATGAGCTACAAAACCATTTTCTAAATCAACACCAAGTCCACCTTTCCCCGTGGTTGATAAATCACGAATATGACCATAAGAAGCCATTACTTTATAATCTGATCCTAAGTATTTCCCAATTGTTTGACATTTCGCAGGAGATTCAACAATTACAAGTTTCATAGCAACACAACCTTTCCGAATAACATTATTATGCGTATTTTTTGGCTTGTCAACAATTGTCTTTTTCCTTTTATATATTTATTTAAAGTATTAAATAAAAAAATTATATAATTTTCATTTCTTTTAAAATATCATATCCGCTAGTGACCACTACGGCACCATCTTTAATTAGTTCATTTGATTGATCTTTATCAAAAATATTATGCGGAATACAAAAAATATCTTTTCCCAATTCTAAAGAAAAACGAACTGTATGATAAGTCCCTGACTGAAAATTCATCTCTCCAACAAGTAAGGCATCACCTAAAGCAGATATTAACCGATTACGAAATGGAAAAGAACTTTTTTTAATCGGTGTATGCGGGGGATATTCGCTTAATAATAAATGCTTTTCTTTAATTTCCATATATAAATCATAATTTGTTTTAGGATAACAAATATCAATTCCGGCTCCTAAAATCGCAATCGTAGAACCTGATTTTTCGATAATAGTACGATGGGCTACCGCATCAATGCCTTTTGCTAATCCAGAAATAATAACGAGTTGGCCTTTTAATTCTTCAATAATTTTTTTGACAGCTTTTACACTATAATCATTGCATAAGCGGGTGCCAACCACCGACAATGAAGGTTTTTTTAACAAAGAAAAATCACCTTCGTAAAACAAAACAAAAGGTGGTTTATAAACGTTTTTTAATTTCAATGGGTACTCATCATCAATAATTGTGACATAATGACCTTGAAAGCCTTCTAATGTTTTAGCAATCAATTCTTGATCAAAGTAAACTTTATTTTGAACCGCATTAAAGATACTATCCCAATCACCTTGGAAATATAAAGATAAAAACAATAATAATTGACGACCCATAAACATAAAATCATCTCCTGATAATTTTTACGCATACAAATCAAAATTACCTAATCAAAAAGGGATATTTGCATTTGCGTCGCTTTGATAACAGGTCCATATGTATAACGATGAATACCGGGAATAGGTCCATATTTTTCTAACGCTAAAATATGTTCCTTTGTTCCATATCCTTTATGATGAGCAAAGCCATATTGCGGATAAATTTCATCCAATTGTTCCATTAATTGATCACGTGTTACTTTAGCAATAATAGAGGCCGCCGCAATACACATCACTTTGGCGTCACCTTTAATAATATCAATCACTGGTGTCTTATATCCTTTAAGGGGCATTGCGTCGGTTAAAATTAATTCAAAATCATGTTCCATATGCTCAATAGCTAATTTCATAGCCATTTGACTAGCTTGATAAATATTTATATGGTCAATAGTCTCAGCATCAACAATACCAACACCCCACGCAATAGCGTGTTCTTGTATTTCTTTAAATAATTGTTGGCGTTTTTTTGATGAAAGTTTTTTAGAATCATTAATTTCATCATTTTGATATTCCATCGGTAAAATACACGCTCCCGCTACAACAGGGCCGGCAAGAGGACCCCGCCCAGCTTCATCGCATCCGACAATCAAGCGATATCCTTGCTCAAAATACGATCTTTCATACGTCAACATAATTCATCACTCTTTTCAATGGTTATTTTACCTAATAAACCATCTTTAAACTCTTTTATTAGAACATATTCAGCTTTTTCTTGATTAATATTACCTTTGGATAGTAATCCACGCATTTTCGCTAAATACTCTATAAATTCAAAAAAATCAACGTTCTGTAATTGTTCTAAAGATAAATGATATCTTCCACATAAACTATCAGGATAATATGTTTTTAAAAAAGAAAATAATGAGGAAGAAACCTCAGTCAAAGGTAATATAGTTTCCTTCATGGAGCCAATCCATGCTAGGTGCATAGCGGAAGATGCTTCTTCATAATTCGTTGGTAAAATTCCTGGTGTATCAAGGAGTTCAAATAACTGGTCAACTTTAATCCATTGTTGCGATTTCGTATGACCGGGAGTATTTTGTACACTAGCGGCATTCCGATGGCTTAAACGATTGATTAATGTTGATTTACCAACATTCGGAATACCCACTATCATTGTCTTGATTGGCTGAGGTTTTAAACCTTTTCTTTTATCACGAGCCCATTTATCTTCGCCCAATAAACAAATGGCTTTTTTTATTTCTTTATCCGCTGATGACTTAGTTAAATCTAAAGATAAAGCATAGGCTCCTTGTTGCACAAAATATTGCATCCATTTAGCAGTTTCATCATCATTAGCTAAATCTTTTTTAGCCAAAATAATTAATCGTTTCTTTTGAGGAGCTAAATCTTTAATGTAAGGATTTCGACTAGAAAGAGGTAGACGGGCATCAAGGATTTCAATAATTACATCGATTACTTTGAGACGTTCTTCTATTTCCCGTAACGCTTTTTTCATATGCCCAGGAAACCAATGTACACTTTTTTGTTGCATGATGAACCCCTCCTAAAATAATCTAATTTTTGTTATTTTTTTGCTAATACAAACACTATATTCTTCACCGTTAGCGTCCTTATAAGTTTTTGTACCACCAGTACATGTTGCGTAAATAAACCACAACACACCCTTAATTTGATCGATGTTAACATAACCAAGATGATTATGCTCTGAATCAACAATACTTCCTTGTAATTTACGATTATCACCTAATACATAATATGAATTATCAGGAATAGTAACAGTATTACCGCACGCTAAATGGTCACTTCCTCCGCATGTCAAGCGAACCATATCTTGAGAAATAAAATCTTGCTCTACAATACGATTATTAACCGTTAATTCTCCTGTATTCTCGTTAATAGAAATGGTTTCATGAGGTAAGCCTATAACTCTTTTAACAATTAATTCTGTTTTATTACCGACACGTCCATAAAAAATAATAATGTCAAATCGCTTAATATGATTCTTTTTAAAATTATTCGTATACATGCGTCCATAATCGCAATTCTGATCATTTGAACGCGACGCATCAATTTTATTATTTAAAGTTGGTTGCATAGATGAACCCGAAATAATAATGGGTGATGATACTAAATTCATCGAAACAAAAGAAAACGATATCACAATAGCGGCCACTAAAAGTGAATTCCATAAATAGTTTTTCTTTTTTTTCTTTTTCACACTTTTTTCGTCCATTCTAGTCACCTTTTCTTATTTATTTATTTTATCATAAATATCATTATATGCAAAAAAACAATTTTTAACCAAAAAAAAGGAAGAATGACTTCTTCCTAATTAAGACTTTTAAAGATAAACCTAATATATTAAAGAATTTCTTTAATACGAGCGGATTTACCAGAAAGTTTACGTAAATAATAGATTTTATGACGACGAACTTTACCACGTTTCACTACTTCAATCATGCTGATAGATGGTGAATGAAGTGGGAATGTTCTTTCAACGCCAATACCACTTGAAACTTTACGAACGATAAAAGTCTCGGAAACTCCGCTACCACGACGCGCTAAACAAACGCCTTGGAAAGCTTGGATACGTTGTTTGTTATTTTCAATAATACGAACATGAACACGAATGGTGTCACCTGAAGAAAAATCAGGAATATCTTTTCTCAATTGAGATGCTGTAACTTCTTTTACAATATTGTTATTCATAATAAATAATCTCCTTTCTTTCGAACGATTTACATTCTATCAAATAACGTCATTTAAATCAACATTTTTTTATTTTTTTGAAAAAAGTTTATTAAAAAAGCCGTTTTTAGTGGTTTTTTCTTATTGAATAAGTGGCATAATAGCGGTCAATATAAAGGAAACAATAAAAAGTAGTGAAATAATATATATTGGTAATTTTATTTCTTTTTTTCGGCCTTCAAAAAGCATCATGACTACATAGATAATTAATCCTAATCCTATGCCCGTAGCAATCGAATACGTTAATAATGTAAAGACCACTGTTAAGAAACCTGTAAAAGCTACAATACGATCTGAAAAATTAATATCTTTAAAATTACCAGCAAAAATCATTGTGCCCACACACACTAATGCCGGTGCTGTTACTGATCCAGCAGTAAATATTGAAAAGATAGGATAAATAAAAGCCGACAATAAGAATAATAATCCGGCCACAACCGCAGACAATCCTGTTTTAGCACCCATTTCCACTGCAACATTACTTTCAGCAAAGGAGGTAACAGTTGAAGTTCCTAAAGGTCCACAAATACCAGCTCCTACCGCATCAGCTAATACCGCTTTTTGATAATTTTGCATTTTGCCATTTTCATCAATTATACCTGTATTACGTCCCACCGCTAAAAGCGTTGCCGTTGTATCAAATAAGTTTACAAAAATTAACGAGAAAATAGCAATATAAGTGGTCGGTGTTGTAATAACAAATCGGAGGTCATTAATCAATTGACTACCATTATATTCATCACTTAATAAGCCAAAAAACAAGACATCTTTAACACCATTCATACCCCAAGTAACATTTTGATCAAGCCAAGGGGCTATCGGTAATTTGACATCCATGCCTTTTAATATGCCCACTGTATATTCCCACGTACCAGAATCACAAGATAAATAATTGTTATTAATCATTATTGATGAAGTAATGACCCCTACTATGGCAGCAAATGCAATACAAATAGGAATAGCTAAAGTTGAAATCATTTTATTTTTGCTAAACATTAAACCAAAACACAAGACAATACTGAGTAAAGCAATTAATGTTGAGGGATTTAATAATTGTCCTAATTCCACGAGAGTTGATCCTGCTACAATAACTCCCGAATTACGCAATCCCACAAAACAAATAAAGGCTCCTAAAGCACTCGATATAATTAGTTTTAAATCTTTCGGAATGGCTTCAATAATTACTTTACGAACAGGCGTTAAAGATAATGCAAAGAAAATAATTCCCGCAATAGTTAAAAGAATCATACATTGATTCCATGAATAGCCGCCTGACGCCGCTAGAGTATAAGCAAGATAAGCATTCAATCCCATCCCTGCACTTAAAACCACAGGATAATTAGCAACAATTCCCATTATAAAAGTCACTAGCGCACCCACAATGGCAGTCATAGCAAAGACTCCTAATTGATTCATGCCCATATCCGCTAAAATTGAGGCATTAACTGGGAGAATATAGCACATAGCAACAAAAACAATTAGGCCCCCAATTATTTCATTTTTAAGCGAAGCACCTTTTTCTTCAAGGTGAAACACTTTTTCAAGTATTTTTTTCATAAATTAAAATGCTCCTTATCTAAAAAATAGTCTATCACAATAATGCGTCTTAGTCCAAGTTAACATGATTAAATAATTTTTATAATGTCAAGTAAAAATACTTGACAGCGTTTTCGCTTTGTTATACACTAATGCATGTAAAGAAAAGGAGAAAAAAATTATGTCAGTTAAAATTAGATTAACAAGAACCGGTCGTCATAAAGACCCTTCATATCGTATTGTTGCCGCCGATAGCCGTTATCCACGTGATGGACGTTTTATTGAACAAATTGGTTTTTATGATCCAGCAGATAAAGATAATGCTGCTAAAATCGATGAAGCTTTAGCTTTAAAATGGTTAAATGCCGGTGCTCTTCCAAGCGATACCGTTCGTGCTTTATTCTCAAAAGCCGGTATTATGAGCAAATATACCGAAGCAAAAAAAGCTAAAAAGGGAGAATAATAATGGATTACGAAAAAATCATTCATGCTTTAGTGGACGATATTATTGACCACAAAGAAATAATGATTCGGCAAATGCCTAGTGAAAATCCAAAAGAAGTAATATTGATGATTTTTTCTGATGCCAATGATACAGCTCGTCTCATCGGTCGTAAAGGTGTTATTGCTGATGCCTTACGTGAAGTCATGTCAGTCGCTGGTAAAACAGAAAACAAACGTATTATTTTAAAATTTGAATCATTTTCAGAATCAGAAAAAGATGAGGATTAATCCCTTGTCTTTTTTATTAGACTACAAATTAATTATGAGGAGTGCTTACCAATGGACAATATCACACTAGGAATAATCGTAAAAGCTTTTGGAATCAAAGGAGAAGCCAAGATACTATCCTCCTCTCACTTCCGTAAAGAACGCTACAAAAAAAAGCAGAAAATGTATTTATTTTCTGAACAAAAAAAAGAATATAAAGAGGTTTCTGTAGAGTTTTATCGTCAAGATGGTCAATTTGATATTGTCAAATTTACAGAATTTAATTCCATCGATGATTTAACTCCATATATTAATTGTTTAGTACAAATGCCAAAATCTAGTATATCTTTAAAAAAAGACTATTACTTTTATAGTGACCTCATTGGTTGTACTGTCATCGATGAGAATAACGATTCTTTAGGTATTGTAAAAAAAGTTGAAGAATACGCTAGTTATGCTACTTTAAGAATAAAAAATAATGGTGATAAAGATATTCTTGTGCCTTTTGTCAAAGCCTTCATTAAAGAAGTTAATCTCGATAAAAAGATAATAATCATTTTTCACTGGGAGGGGCTTAAATGAAGATCACTATTTTAACGCTTTTCCCCGAAATGTTTACTAATTTTACGACAACATCTATCATGAAAAGGGCGCAGAAAACCGCTAATACGGAATTTAATATTGTAAATATTCGCGATTATACACAAGATAAATATGGTCGTGTCGATGGTCCACCTATCGGAGGAGGAGCAGGACTTATTTTAAAATGTCAGCCCGTTATCGATGCTTTAAAAGCCCAACATGATGGCTATAAAATTTTAATGTCTCCTCGTGGTCAAAAATTCTCTCAAGAAAAAGCTCACGATTTAACAAAAAAAGACCATATAATAATACTCTGTGGTCATTATGAAGGATTAGATGAACGTATCAGCAATTACATCGATGAGGAAATATCGCTCGGTGATTTTATTCTAACCGGTGGGGAAATACCTGCGATGGCCATTAGCGACGCAATTATACGCCTTCTTGATGGCGCAATAAGCAGCGACTCCACTATAGAAGAATCTTTTGAAAATGGTTTATTGGAATATCCTCAGTATACCGAACCATTTGATTATGATGGTTATACGGTTCCTAATATTTTATATTCTGGTAATCATCAGGCTATTGATAAATGGCGCAAAAAAGAAAGTTTAAGAATTACCATGCTTCGTCGTCCTGAATTATTTAATAAATATAAATTAACCAAACAAGACATGAAATTATTAGAAGAAATAGAGAATAATATTACTCCTCAATGGGAAATAGACGCTATATCTAAAGGTCATAAATTCATTAAATAAAACACTAAAAAAAGTAGGCCCTTAATTACTAAGCCTACTTTTTATTTCATATTCTTTTAATTAAAAAGGCATGCCTCCGAAGCCATTTGGCCCCATTGGTGGTCTTTTACCACCTTTTTGATATTGTTTCATTTGTTGCATCATCGCTTTCATTTGCTCATATTTTTTTAAGACGCGATTAATATCAGCACTTGTTAATCCCGAGCCACGTGCAATACGAACTTTACGTGAATTTTTTAAAATCTCTGGATGATGCCTTTCTTCAGGTGTCATTGATTGAATAATAACCTCAGTTATTTTCATTTCTTTTTCCACACGAGTTTGATCTTCTTGAGAAATTTTTGGCATTCCCGGAATAAGTTTTAATAATCCTCCTAAGGACCCCATTTTTTTAATTTGTCGCATTTGTTCAAGCATATCGACTAAATCAAATTTACCATCTAGCATTTTATTAACAGAACGACGTGTTTCTTTTTCATCAAGGTTTTCTTGGGCTTTCTCAATAAGAGTCATGACATCACCCATCCCGAGAATACGATCGGCCATTCGATCTGGATAGAACAATTCTAGGTCTTCCATTTTTTCACCAACACCCGTTAGCTTAATAGGTACACCCGTTAAATGTTTAATAGATAAAGCGGCTCCACCACGAGCATCACCATCAAGTTTCGACATAATAACACCGGTTAATACTAGTTTTTCGTTAAATGCATTAGCGACATTCACAGCATCTTGTCCCGACATAGCGTCCACTAATAACAAAACTTCATCCGGATGTACTTCACGTTCAATTTGATTTAATTCATCCATTAGCTGTTCATCAATATGAAGACGACCGGCGGTATCGATGATAAGAACATCATAAAAATCTTGATAAGCTTTTTCTTTTGCTATTTTAGCAATTTCTACCGGTGATATTTTATCACCCATATTAACAATATCAACACCCACTTGTTTCGCTATCGTTGCCAATTGTTCAATCGCTGCTGGACGATAAACATCACATGCCGCTAGAAGAACTTTTTTCTTTAATTTATTCTTCATAAGTAACGCTAATTTACCAGCCGTTGTCGTTTTACCAGCACCTTGTAACCCGCATAGCATAATAATTGTCGGATGACCTTTGGCATATTTTATTTCACTTTGATCAGATCCTAATAGTTCAATTAATTCATCATGAACGATTTTAACTACTGTTTGCGATGGTGATAAGGCTTTAAAAACCTCTTGCCCTATCGCTTTTGTTTTTATATCATTGACAAATTCTTTCACAACTTTGTAATTGACATCTGCTTCTAATAAAGCGACACGTATTTCTTTTAACATTTCTTCCATATTAGCTTCTGTCAATTTACTTTGACCTTTCAACTTCTTTAATATATTTTGAAATCGGTCAGAAAGTGATTCAAATGCCATCTTCCATCATCCTCTCTATATCTTTTATTAATTCTTCTTTATCTAATTTATTTTCTTTTCCTTTATTTAGTAATTCTTGCAATCTTTCACTTTTATCTAAAAGATGTAATTTATGTTCAAAGTCTTCAAGATTATGAAGAGATTTTTTCAAACAATCATTAACTGCGGCCCGCGATATTCCTTGATTAATACTTATTTCCGATATTGATAAATTATAAACATAATAATCTTCCATAATAGCTTTTTGTTTACTTGTCAGTAATGATCCATAAATTATGATTAATTGATTGACTCTTTCTAAAAGTTTTAAATCATTCACTTTTTTCTTCATCTCCTAGACAAAGGCCATATAAATATTGATCAAGATCAAACTCTTGTAAATCATCCATTTTCTCACCCAAGCCAATAAACCGCACCGGGACTCCAATTTCGTCACGAATCGCTAAAATAATGCCGCCTTTTGATGTGCCATCCATTTTGGTAATAACTACACCTGTTAATCCTGTTACTTCCGCAAAGGCTTTAGCTTGTAATACCCCATTTTGACCCGTTGTGGCGTCAATTATTAAAAATGATTCATGAGGGGCTTCCGGTAATTCTTTTTGAATAACTCTTTTTATTTTGCTTAATTCCGCCATTAAATTGGCTTTATTTTGCAATCGCCCCGCTGTATCTACAATCAATAAATCAATTTCTTCTTTAATAGCTTGTTTAACACCTTCATACGCTACCGAAGCGGGGTCTCCATTTTCTAAGCCTGTCACGACATGACAGCCGAGCCTTTCTCCCCAAACCTTTAATTGCTCCACCGCACCAGCTCGAAATGTATCAGCTGCTGCAAACATTACTTTTTTACCTTGATCTTGATATCGCTTAGCAAGTTTAGCAATGGTGGTTGTTTTGCCAACCCCATTCACACCAACTACTAAAAGAACCGTTGGACCTTCAGAAGCAAAACGAATCTCATTCACAATATTATCACCTTGATTAGCGTATGAGACAAACATTTTATCAACTAACAATTCATTGATATCTTCAGGCTTTTCCATACTTTTTAATCGTGATTCTTTTTTTGTCGCATCAATAATTTCAAGAGTCAAATTAACACCAACATCTGCTTCAATTAAGATTTGCTCTAATTCATCAAAATACTCTTCATTTACTTTATGATAACGTTTCGTTAAATCTTTTAAGCGGTCAGCAAAGTTTCTTCTTGATTTAACCATTCCCGCCACATATTTATCTTTTTGTTTGTTTGATTTTCCAAACATTTTTTCTTTAAGAAAAGAAAAAAGTCCCATATTATCTACACCGCCTTTTTACTTAATGCATCTTTGGCCGCACGTTGTTCGGCTTCTTTTTTACTATTTGCCGTTCCTCGTCCTAAACATATATCGTTATAATAAGCCTCCGCCACAAAAATAGGAGCGTGTGCAGGCCCATATGTTTCCACAATTTCATAACGAACCGTCCCTCGTTTATCAGCTTGCATTTCCTCTTGCAAGCATGTTTTATAATCAGTAATTAGTGTTTCATCAAAATTGACAACATCATCAACAAATAATGTTGCAACTTTTTCATGAGCAATGCCAAAACCTTGGTCGATATACATCGCTCCAAAGAAAGCTTCAAAAACATCTTCTAATATTTTATTAGAAATTTCACCTTGTTGTTGTAAGCCATGCCCTAAGACAATATATTTATCTAAATGAATCTTCTTAGCATGTTTAGCCAAAGAATCGCTACAAACTAAGCGCGCTCGCATTTTTGTCATAATACCTTCTTGTTTCGTCGGATAATGATTAAAAATTAAATCCGCCACAATCAAATTAATGGTACTATCGCCGATAAATTCTAATCGTTCATAATCATGATGACGAGTGTTAGCCTCACCATTAAAAGAAGGATGAATAACAGCCGTTTCAAACAATGATAAATTATGAGGGGTAATGTCTAAAATATCTAATAATTGTTTAATTGGCTTCATATTCTTTTAAGCCTTCTTTCATACGATCAACAATTTCCGCTTGAGCCATGCGATAAGCTAAATCCAAAGCACAAGAGAAACTATACGCATTACTCGATCCGTGTCCTTTAACAACAACACCATTTACACCAAGTAACATAGCCCCTCCTACCGATTTATAATCCATAGTGGCTCGCATTTCATCAATCCCTTTTTTACATAATAAATAGCCTAATTTTGAGAATATATTGCGCTTAAATACCTTTTTCATCATACTGCTCATCATTGAAGCAGTCCCTTCCGTTCCTTTAAGGAAAATATTACCTGCGAATCCACCGGTTACAATAACATCGGCCGTACCATTTAAGGCCTCACGAGCTTCAATATTTCCCATAAAACCTTTTAAATTCTTTTGTTTCATCAATTGATGAGCTTCCTTGACTTCCGGAGCCCCTTTTTCTTCTTCGACCCCATTACTCAATAAATATATTTTTGGTTCTTTAATTCCAAAAAGCTTTTGTGAATAAATCGATCCTAAGATGCCAAATTGTAATAACTGTGAAGGCGTATTTTCATTATTCGCACCTAAATCCAATAAAGTCACTTTATGATCTTTGATTTTAGTTGGAAAGGGTGAGACCAATGCCGCACGTTCAACACCGGGAATTAATTTTAATTTAATGGTGGCTGCGGTTAAAAATCCGCCTGTCGACCCTGCGGATACAATCGCGGATGCCTTTCTTTCAATTAAGGTATTTAAAGCAATCATCATTGATGATTTACGCATTCTCATAACTTCAAATGCTCCCACATCCATTGGCACCACGTCAGGAGCGTCAATAATTTCACAATGACCTTCTAATTCTGTTAATTCTTCTTTTTTACCAACCACAATGACCTCAACATCTTGATGTAACTTTAAAAAGCGTAACACTCCAGGTACAGTGGCTTTTGTTCCTTCATCAGAGCCCATCATATCAACTACTATTGTTTTCATTCTATATTATTAATATCAATTTATTTAATTGATATATTCTCCTTTCATATTTTTTATCAATGTATATATTTTACCATATTTTATTAATGAAAAAAAATATTAACTAGACACGAGCACCAAATGGTATTAAAGATAAAACGGCGAGTTTAAAACACTGCTTCCCAAAGGGAATACCAATGATGGTACAGCATAAAATCAAACCTTCTATCATAAATCCAATAGCCATTTCCCACCCAAATAATATCATCCAAATAATATTTGCCAATGGATACTTATCAAAATGTGTTTTCACATTTTTACCAAAAGGGGCTAAGACTAATGAAGCAAACTTAAAGCATTGTTTGCCAAGCGGAATACCGACAATCGTTAAACAAAAGAAAAGTCCCCCTATTGTATACACTAATGCACTCCATAAACCAACAAAAATAAGCCATATAATATTTCCTATAGTTTTCATAATTTCTTTTTCCTCCCTCTATTTCATTATTATATTATTGATAAAAAAAATCATCACTTTTCTAATTGTTCTTTCATTGTTTTCAATATAATTTGATAGTCATCCTTTTGTGAATCTTTTAATATTGTTTCCGCATCATGAGTTGCCGCTTCAATCATCCGCAAGTCTTGAATAAAATTCAAATAACGAAAACTGGGTAATCCACTTTGACGATAGCCAATAAATTCGCCTGGTCCCCGCAAACGCAAATCCTCTTCTGCTACAACAAAACCATCATCAGTCTTTTCAAGTATTTTTAACTTTTCATATTCATTTTCATCTTCTTCATTAAATAACAAAAAACAATATGCTTCTTGACCATTACGACCAATACGGCCACGTAATTGATGTAATGAGGCGAGTCCAAATTGACTGGCCGAATAAATAATCATCACACTGGCCGTTTTAACATCAATGCCAACTTCCACAACTGTGGTTGAAACTAAAATCGGTTTTATGCCACTTTTAAAGAGTTCTAAAGCTTCTTCTTTTTCTTCAACGGTCATCTTCCCATGTAATAAAGAAACAAGACCAGGATACTCATTTTGATATTTTTGATATAAATTTTCTACTGAAGTTGATTGATCATTACTTTCAATTAATGGGGCAATAACATACACCTGTTGATGCCCAGATAAAGCTTCCTTAATACGTATCTGAATGATATCTGCTTTTTCTTGAACAACAGTTGTCGTTACTTTTCGCTTTGAAAAAGGAAAATTTTGAATTGTTGTCACATCTAAATCGCCATAAATCGATAAGGCTAAAGTACGAGGAATAGGGGTGGCAGACATTAATAATAAATCAGCTCTTTCACCTTTACTCGCTAATAAGGTCCTTTGATTAACACCAAAACGATGTTGTTCATCAATAACAACTAGTCCTAAAGAATGATAAATAACATCTTCACTAAATAAAGCATGTGTGCCAATTAAAATATCTATTTTTCCTTCGATAAGTTGTTTTTTTATTTCTTGTTTTTCTTTGATAGTTAATGAGCCTACTAAAAGTTCAATATTTAAATTAAATGATTTAAATAATTCTTGAAATGTTTGATAATGTTGTCTCGCTAAAGCATCTGTTGGAGCCATAAATGCCCCTTGATCTCCTCGCAACTTATTAGCGTAAAACGCTAAAGCTGCAACCACTGTTTTCCCGCTTCCCACATCACCTTGCATTAAGCGATACATCAAAGTATTATCATTCATATCGTAAACAATTTCTTGAATAGCTTTCTTTTGGTCGCTAGTTAATTTATATGGTAATACTTTCACTAAATCATTAATTTCTTTAACCGGTATTTTTTTCTTCTTTTCCCATTTTAAAGCCTTATTTTGTGCTCGAATCCATTTTGTCTTTAAAGTAAAAAGCAAACACTCTTCATATTTTAATGTTCGATATGCTTGTTTAATATCTTCATAACTACAGGGAAAATGAGCTTTATATAAAGCTTCCCTTTTATTTATTAATCGATATTTTTCTCTTAATGATAAAGGAATAATATCGTCAATATTTTGAAGATGTTCAAAAGCTTTTTTCACCAATCTTACCATTTGAAAATTTTTCATAGGCTCTGATAAAGAATAAATAGGCTTCAATTTTTCTTCCTCAAGTATGATACCTTTAACAACTTGCTCTAAATTAATACATTTTTTAGCTAAGTCATAACTTCCTAAAATAGTTAGTTGTTCTCCTAAAGCTAATTGCCCACATAAATATGGACGATTATACGCAACTACTATATAGAACTTATTTTGACTAGAAACAATTGAAAAACGAACGATACTTAAATGATTATGTTTAATCAACACCGGTGAACTAACCATTTTACATTCCACAACTATTTTTTTCTTATCTTCTAGTTTATTTTCATCCGATAAATGAAAATCTTGATACGTCCGTGGTAAATGCAAAATAATATCTTCATAATTATGAATATTCATCTTATCAAGTGCTTGTTGTACATCTTTCGATTGCGTAAGTTTCATAATAGTATCTCCTATTATTATTACGAAAAAAAGGGAAAAACCCCTTTTTTATTCTACACCTATTATAAAAGAATATACTGGTTGATTGCCTTTCCGCACATCAACATCAACATCATCATATTTTTCATTAATTCGCGATAGTAATTCTTCTTCTTCTTCATTAGTGACATTTTCGCCAACTAAAATGGTAATGATACTCGACATATCATCGACCATGGTATTAATTAATTCAAATGCGGCATCAACTTTATTTTGAAGGCTACACATAATTTTCTTATCACAAATGCCCATAAAATAATCTTTCTTGATTTCGATATCATCGATGACCGTATCTTTAATTGAAAAAGTAACTTGTCCACTTTTAACGGTTTTTAAAGCCTTTTTCATTTCTTCATAATTCTCTTCAAAACTTGCATCTTGATTAAACATCATACAAGCCACTAAACCTTGGGGAATTGATTTTGAAGGAATAACCTGTGCTTCAAAATCGCCTTCAATGACATCACATGCTTGTACTGCTGCCATCACAATATTTGAATTATTTGGTAAAATAAATATCTTTTTAGCCTTTACTTTGTTAATGGCGTCAACAAAATCTTCTGTCGATGGATTCATCGTTTGCCCACCGCTGACGATATAATCAACATTAAGTTCTTTAAACATTGCATCAACACCATCACCGGCTGATACAGCGATTAAACCATATTCTTTTAATTCTTCATCATCCGCTTCAAAATCATTAATCATACAAGTATGTGATTGCGCAAGATTCTCAATTTTTATATTAATAAACTCCCCATATTGTTGAGCATAAGACAATATTGATCCGGGGGTCGCCGTATGAATATGAACTTTTACTTCTTCATTATTTGTCTTAACTTTAACAGCTTCACCATGTGAAGAAATAATATTAACAAAGCGTTTTTCAACAAATGATTTTTTATTACTAACTCCTAAGCGCATAACAAATTCAATGCAATATTGGAATTCTTCACCTTCCATTACTGCCATTTGAACAGGCTTTTCTTCTAAGACGGTAGCAACTTTCTTTTCTACGACCTCACCATGAAGTCCCATATTAAAGCCTTCTAATATTTTTAATAATCCGGCTCCACCTGAATCAACAACACCAACTTCTTTTAAAACTGGTAAAAGATCAGGTGTTCTTTGTAATGAAGCCCGGGCTTCTTTTAATAAAATATCAAAAGCTTTTTCGATACTCATAGAATCATTGACTTTTTCACATAACGTTGTCGCAGCTTCACGGATAACTGTTAAAATTGTTCCCTCTACTGGACGCATAATAGCTTTATACGCAATTTCTTTTCCCATTAAGAAAGCATCTGCTAATTCTGTAGCTTTAATGCTTTTTTTGCCTTCTAGCGATTGCGCAAAGCCCCGAAATATTTGTGATAAAATAACGCCAGAATTACCTCTAGCACCCATTAATAAGCCTTTAGAAAAGGCTTTAGCGATGGGATATATATCATTATCCGCACGATTGGCTACTTCTTTAGCCCCCGATGAAATTGTTAAATTCATATTTGTTCCTGTATCACCATCAGGAACAGGGAAAACATTCAAAGAGTCAATTTCTGGATAATAGTTATAAAGATTGTTTGCCCCAGATATAATCATCTGTTTCAAAACAATACCATTTATTGTTTTCATAACAAAAAGTCCTCCAAAAAAATGTACTAAATGACTTTTAAACCTTGTACATATACGTTAATTGCTTTAAATTTTATATCAAATGTTTTTTCTAAAATATATTTAACCTTTTTTTGCACTTCGGCAATAACTTCGGTAATTTTTACACCATAAACAACAGTAATATAAAGATCGACTT
This sequence comes from uncultured Staphylococcaceae bacterium, assembly GCA_964546565.1. Taxonomy (GTDB): domain Bacteria; phylum Bacillota_I; class Bacilli_A; order RFN20; family CAG-826; genus CAG-826. The sequence continues at coordinate 35,091 of CAZJKC010000013.1, forward strand.
CATAGCCTTCTTTACCTTTGCGAGATATAACACCTTGATGATAGTTTTCTTTAGCTAACATTTCATTAATGTTGTCACGAATTGAATTCTTGCTTGATAAGCCTACGACACCATAACATTCGGTTGCGGCTCCACCAGCTACTGCGCTGATAGCCTCCATTGAAATATTAATACCACCATATGGAGTTTGTTTATCAATAGTCATCCTATTTCCTCCAAATATTTAAAGTTATGTGGGTAAACCCTTTTTTATTTTAACATAATCCCACAATATATAAAAGAGAAAGATTTTAACCACTTTCTAGAACGTCAATTTAAAAAAAAAGCCCGGCAGCTTGCTATTCTCCCCTCGAAAGGATACCTTCGCCACTACGGTGCTTAACTTCTGTGTTCGGGATGGGAACAGGTGTGTCCA